>JBFWZG010000054.1:0-8798 GCA_050185515.1 Reyranellaceae bacterium | reverse complement strand
TACACCTCCACAGAGGCCGCGTCAGGCCTGGTCCGAAACCTCTGTGGGGAGTCTTCCTAATGAAGCGTCGCGATTTCCTGAAATCCGCTTCGGTCACTGCGCTGTCCGCCGGCGCCGTGCTGGCGGCGCCGGCCATCATTACTCCGGCGATGGCGCAGGCGCGCCAGGAGACGCTGGTGGTGCTGATCGAGAACGGCCCCAACAGCATGGACATTCACGGCGTCGGCACCTCGTTCCGCAGCTACGTCGCCTGCTGGAACATCTACGACCGGCTGCTGACCTTCGGCCGCAAGACCCTGCCCAATGGCGTGCGCTCCTACGACTACAGCCAGATCAAGGGAGAACTGGCGGAGGAGTTCGCCATCGCCTCCGACGGTATGTCCTGCACCTTCAAGCTGCGCAAGAACGCCACCTTTCACGACGGCGCGCCGGTCACCGCGCATGACGTCAAGTGGTCGCTCGACCGTGCGGTCACGGTCGGCGGCTTCCCGACCTTCCAGATGAAGGCCGGCAGCCTGGAGAAGCCCGAGCAGTTCGTCGTCGTCGACGATCACACCATCCGCATCGACTTCCTGCGCAAGGACAAGCTCACCCTGCCGGATCTGGCGGTGGTGGTGCCGGCGGTGTTCAACTCCAAGCTGGCGAGGAAGCACGCCACGGAGAAGGACCCGTGGGCGATGGAGTGGATGAAGACCAACTCCGCCGGCGGCGGCGCTTTCAAGCTGGTGCGCTGGACGCCGGGCCAGGAATGCGTGTTCGAGCGCAACGAGGACTGGAAATGCGGCCCGCTGCCGCCGATGAAGCGCGTCGTGCTGCGCGAAGTGCCATCGGCCGGCAACCGGCGGGCGCTGATGGAACGCGGCGACGCCGACATCTCCGTCGACAACCCGCCCAAGGACACCGCCGACATTATCAAGGGCGGCAAGTACATGGTCGCCAGCGCGCCGATCGAGAATTCGCTGAAATACGTCGGCATGGTTGTGACGCAAAAGCCGTTCGACAATCTCAAGGTGCGGCAGGCGATGACCTACGCGGTCCCCTACCAGCAGATCTACGACGCAGCGATCTTCGGCCGCGGCATTCCGATGTCGGGCGGTCCTGAGAGCGCGCCGGTCGACGCCTCCTGGCCGCAGCCCTTCCCCTACAAGACCGATCTCGCCAAGGCCAAGGCGCTGCTCGCCGAGGCGGGCTATCCCGACGGCTTCGAAACCACGATCTCGATCGATCTCGGCGACGCCACCGTGTCGGAACCCGAGGCGGTGCTGCTGCAGCAGTCGCTGGCCCAGATCGGCGTCAAGGCGACGATCGAGAAGATCCCCGGCGCCAACTTCCGCAACGCCATGCTGCAGAAGAACCGGCCGCTGCACATCGCCAGCTTCGGCGGCTGGCTGAACTTCCCCGATTACTTCTTCTTCTGGGGCTATCACGGCCAGAACGCGGTGTTCAACACCATGTCCTACCAGAACAAGGACATGGACGCCTTCATCGACTCGGCCCGCTTCGAGTTCGACAAGGCCAAGTACGAGAAGGACATCAAGTCCTTCATCAAGATGGCGATCGACGACGCCCCGCGCATCCCGCTCTACCAACAGTTGCTCGACGTGGCGCACCAGAAGAACATCAAGAACTACACTTACTGGTTCCACCGCCAGCTCGACTTCCGCGAGATCGCCAAGGTCTAGCGGGGCGAGGGAGGCGGCCTGATGCTGCGACTGATTGCACGGCGCCTGGTCGGCGCGCTGCCCAGCATAATCGGGGTGATCGTCGTCACCTTCGTGCTGACGCGCGCGCTGCCGGGCGATCCGGCCGCCTATTTCGCCGGGCCCGCCGCCACCCAGGAGGCGATCGAGCAGATCAGGAAAACGCTCGGGCTGGACAAGAGCCTGCCCGAGCAGTTCGCCGTCTATGTCGGCGATCTGGCGCAGGGCGAGCTGGGCAACTCGCTGTCGACCGGCCAGCCGGTCATGGCCGAACTGGTCACCCGCCTGCCGGCCTCGCTGGAACTGACCTTGCTGGCGCTGCTGATCTCGGTCGGCATCGCCGTGCCGCTGGGCGTGGTTGCCGCGACGCGGCCCAACTCGCCCATCGACCACGCCTGTCGCATCGTCACCACCGCCGGCGTCAGCCTGCCGACCTTCTTCACCGGCCTGCTGCTGGTCTACATCTTCTACTATCTTCTGGGCTGGGCGCCGGCGCCGCTGGGCCGGCTCGACTTCATCTATTCGCCGCCGCCGGCGGTGACGAATTTCTACACCGTCGACGCCATCCTGGCCGGCGATGCCGAACTGTTCTTCGCCGCCGCCTCCCAGCTCGTCCTGCCGGCGCTGACCCTGGCCATCTTCACCCTGGCGCCGCTGGCGCGCATGACTCGCGCCTCGATGCTGGCGGTCCTGTCGAGCGATTTCGTGCGCACCGCCCGCGCCTCCGGCCTGTCCTATGGCGCCGTAACCTTCCGTTACGCCTTCCGCAACGCGCTGCTGCCGGTGGTGACGACCTTAGGCATGGTGTTCTCCTTCCTGCTTGGCGCCAACGTGCTGGTCGAAAAGGTGTTCGCCTGGCCCGGCATCGGTTCCTACGCCATCGAGGCGCTGATCGCCGCCGACTACGCGCCGATCCAGGGCTTCGTGCTGCTGATGGCGCTGCTCTATGTCGGGCTCAACCTCGCCATCGACATTCTCTACGGCGTTATCGACCCGCGCGTGGGAATCGAGGCATGAGCGCGCCTGCCGCCGCTTCCTCGCCCGCGCCGGCCACCGGCATGGCCGCCTTCGTTGGTCATTTCCGCTACGTCATGGCGGAGAACCCGCTGACGGCGCTGTCCTTCGGCCTGTTCGTGCTGATCGTGTTCTGCGCCGTATTCGGCCCCTCGATCGCGCCGCACGATCCGCTGGCGACCGACGCCGCCGTCAGCCTGCAGCCGCCCAGCTGGACCCACTGGTTCGGCACCGACCAGCTTGGACGCGACATCTTCAGCCGCGTGCTGGTGGCGACGAGACTGGATCTCACTGTGGCCTTCGTCTCGGTCATTCTGGCTTTCGGCGTCGGCGCACTGGCCGGCATCGCCGCCGGCTATTTCGGCGGCTGGACCGACCGCATCGTCGGCCGCCTCGTCGACACCATCATGGCCTTTCCGCTGTTCGTGCTGGCCATGGGCATCGTCGCAGCACTCGGCAACACCATCGGCAACATCGTGCTGGCCACCGCCATCATCAACCTGCCGCTCTACGCCCGCGTCGCGCGCGCAGAGGCCAATATCCGCCGCAACGCCGGCTTCGTCGAGGCCGCCCGCCTGTCGGGCAATTCCGAGGCCCGCATCCTGCTGGCGCAGATCCTGCCCAACATAATGCCGATCATGATGGTGCAGATGTCGCTGACCATGGGCTACGCCATCCTCAACGCCGCCGGCCTGTCCTTCATCGGCCTGGGCGTGCAGCCGCCGACCGCCGAATGGGGCATCATGGTCGCCGAAGGCGCCACCTTCATCATCTCCGGCGAATGGTGGGTGGCGCTGTTCCCCGGCCTGGCGCTGATGATCGCGGTGTTCTGCTTCAACCTGCTGGGCGACGGTCTGCGCGACCTGATCGACCCGCGCCGGCGCACCTAGGAGGCCGGCATGGTAGCGGTTCCGGTCCTCGACGTCCGTGACCTGTCGGTCGAGTTCCGCACCCGGTCGGGCGTGGTGCGGGCGGTGGAGAGCGTTTCCTTTTCCGTCGCCAAGGGCGAGATGATCGGCGTCGTGGGCGAATCCGGCTCCGGCAAATCGGTCACCGCCTACGCGCTGATGGGCATTCTCGAAGCCGCCGGCAGGGTGACAGGCGGCAGCGCCATGTTCGGCGGTGCCGATCTTCTCAAGGCCAGCGAGTCCGAGCTGCAGGAGCTGCGCGGGCGCGAGCTGTCGATGATCTTCCAGAACCCGCGCGTGGCGCTCAATCCGATCCGCCGCGTTGGCCTGCAGATCGCCGACGTGCTGCTGCGCCACGGCAACGTCACCCGCGCCCAGGCGCCGGCGCGCGCCATCGACATGCTGAAGGCGGTGCGCATCCCCGATCCCGAGCGCCGCGCCAGGGCCTATCCGTTCGAGCTCTCCGGCGGCATGTGCCAGCGCATCATGATCGCCATCGCCTTGGCCTGCGCACCCTCGCTGCTGATCGCCGACGAGCCCACCACCGGCCTCGACGTCACCACCCAGGCCGCCATCATGGACCTGATAAGCGAGCTGGCGCGCGAGCGCGGCATGGCGACGGTGCTGATCACCCACGATCTCGGCATGGCCGCCGAGTATTGCGACCGTATCGTGGTGATGCATGCTGGCCACGTCGTCGAGAACGCGCCGACCGCCGAGCTGTTCGCCAGCCCGCGCCATCCCTATACCGCCAAGCTGATCGCCGCCACGCCGCGCCCCGAATCGCGTCTCGACGATCTGGTCGCCATCGGCGGCAACCTGCCCGACCTGCGCAGCGCCAGCCTGCCGCCCTGCCGCTTCTCCGGCCGCTGCGATCGGGCGGAGCCGGACTGCGCCCAGCCATTGCCGCGCCGCGTCGCGGGCGGCTCGATGGTCGCCTGCTGGAATCCGCTATGAGCCCCCGCGCCGAAACCCCGCTGCTGCATGTCGACGGACTGTGCAAGTTCTATCCCGTGCAGCGCGACAGCGTCTTCAAGGATGCCTTCCGGCCCGCGCGGCCGCCGTCCTTCCTGCATGCCGTCGACGGCGTCAGCTTCGATCTCTTCGCCGGCGAAACCATCGGGCTGGTGGGCGAGTCGGGCTGCGGCAAGTCGACCCTGGTGCGTCTGCTGACCCGGCTGATCGATCCCAGCGAGGGCAACATCCATCTCGACGGCGAGGATGTCGGTTCCATGCCCGCCAAGGGCTTCGGCGGCCGCCCGCAGCGCGCCAAGGTGCAGATGGTGTTCCAGGACGCGACCGACAGCCTCAACCCGCGCTACACCGCCGCCGCCGCCATTGCCGATCCGCTGCGTCGCCTGCGGCCCGAGCTGAAAGGCGCAGCATTGAAGGCGCGGGTCGCCGAGCTCGCCGATCTCACCGGCCTGCCGCAGGCGTTGCTGTCGCGCTTCCCCCACCAGCTCTCCGGCGGCCAGAAGGCGAGGGTCGGCATCGCCCGCGCCATCGCCGTCGAACCCAAACTGCTCATACTCGACGAGCCGACCTCGGCTCTCGACGTCTCGGTGCAGGTGGTGATCCTGCGCCTGCTCGAGGACCTCAAAAAGCGGCTGGGCATGAGCTACCTGTTCGTCAGCCACGACCTGCATGTCGTACATCTTCTGTGCGACCGGGTGCTGGTGATGTATCTCGGCCGCATCGTCGAGAGCGGCCCGGCCGACCAGGTATTCCGCAATCCGGCCCATCCCTACACCAAGGCGCTGGTCGCCTCGATCCCCAGCTTCGAGCCCGGCGTGCGCCATGCCCGCACGCCGCTGGCCGGCGAGCCGCGCAGCCCGATCGATCCCGATCCGAAAGTCTGCCGCTTCACCGGCCGCTGCCCGATCGCCACCGAACGCTGCAGCCAGGAAATGCCGGCGTTGCGCCGCCTGGCAGACGGCCACGAAGTCGCCTGCCATTATGCCGAACTGAAACGAGCCGCCGAGTAGGGGAGAAGCGCCATGAGCGCCGTCAAGCCGCCTGCAGATACTCCTTTCGACGCCGAGGCCTGCATCGATGCGGCGGCCCCCATGCTGGGCCTGAACATCACCCCGGCCCAGCGCCCCGGCGTCGCCCTGCATCTGGCCACGACGATGCGCATCGCCGCCGTCTTCATGGATGTCGAACTGTCCGACGACGCCGAGCCGTCGCCGGTGTTCGGGGCCTGAGCGATGGATAGCCTGCCGCTTGATCCCGCAACCTCGACTGCTACAGCCATCGCCGACGGCATTCGCCGGGGCGGATTCACGGCCCGCCAGGTGGCGCAGGCGCATCTCGACCGCATCGCGCGGCTCAACCCCACTCTCAATGCCTTCACCGACGTCACCGCCCGGCGCGCTCTGGCCGAAGCCGACGCGATCGACGCGCGCCGCGCCGCCGGTGCGCCGCTCGGGCCGCTGGCCGGCGTGCCCTATGCGGTCAAGAACCTGTTCGACCTGCAGGGGCTGGCCACGCGCGCCGGTTCGAGGATCAATCGCGACCTGCCGCCGGCCAATGCCGACGCCTTTCTCGTCCAGCGCCTGCGCGCCGCCGACGCGGTCTGTCTCGGCGCCCTGAACATGGGCGAATACGCCTACGACTTCACCGGCGAGAATGCCCACGATGGCCCGTCGCGCAACCCGCACGATCTCGCGCACATGTCGGGCGGCTCGTCCGGTGGCTCGGGCACGGCGGTCGCGGGCGGGCTGGCGCCGCTGGCGCTGGGGTCCGACACCAACGGCTCGATCCGCGTGCCGTCGTCATTCTGCGGCATCTTCGGCCTGAAGCCCACCTATGGCCGGCTCTCGCGCATGGGCACGTTCCCCTTCGTCGCCAGCCTCGACCATCTCGGTCCTTTCGCCCGGTCGGTCGCCGATCTGGCGCTCGCCTACGACGCGCTGCAGGCGCCCGATCCAACCGACCATGCCCAGGCGTCACGCCCTGTGGAGCCGGTATCGCCGTCGCTCGACCTCGGCATCGACCGGCTGCGCCTGGCCGTGGCTGGCGGCTATTTTCGCCGCGGCGGCATGCCCGAGGCCTACGACACGGTGGACCGCGCCGCCGCGGCCCTTGGCGTGACGCGCGTCATCGACGTTCCAGAGGCCGCGCGCGGGCGCGCCGCCGCCTATGCCATCACCACCGCCGAGGGCGCGCAGCTGCATCTCGATCGCCTGCGCACCCGCGCCGACGATTTCGATCCCGAGGTGCGCGACCGGTTGCTGGCGGGAGCGCTGGTGCCCGCCGCCTTCGTCATCAAGGCGCAGAAGGTGCGGCGCTGGTATCGCGAGAAGGTGCTGCGGCTGTTCGACGAGGTCGACGTCATCCTGGCGCCGGCGACGCCCTGCCGGGCGCCGAAGCTGGGCCAGAAGACCATCGTGCTCGATGGCCAGGAGATGATGCTCCGCCCCAACATCGGCATCTTCACCCAGTCGATTTCCGCCATCGGCCTGCCCGTGGTCGCCTGCCCGCTCTGGAGCGAGGGCGAGAGATTGCCGCTCGGCGTGCAGGTCATCGCCCCGCCCTGGCGCGAGGACCTGGCGCTGAGGGTCGCCGCGGCGCTGGAACGAACCGGGGTCGCCCGCGCGCCCGTCGCTTCTCTCTGATCTTTCTGCAAAGGCTCGTCCCGATGCTCGTCAACGATCCCGCCACGAAATCCGCCGTCGAGGCCGCGTTCCGCCGCTACGAGACGGCGCTGGTCAGCAACGACGTCGCCACGCTCAACGAGCTGTTCTGGAAAGATCCGGCCACGATCCGCTACGGCATCGGCGAAAACCTCTACGGCTACGACGAGATCAAGGCGTTTCGCGGCGCCCGTCCCAACGTCGATCTGCAGCGCAGCCTCGAGCGCACGGTGATCACGACCTTCGGCACCACCATGGCGACGGCCAGCACGCTGTTCCGCCGCGGCTCCGACAAGATCGGCCGGCAGATGCAGACCTAGGCGCTGATGCCGGAAGGCTGGCGCGTCGTCGCCGCCCATGTGAGCCTGATTCCGTCGACGTAGCGGCGTATCGGGCTGGACGGGTTTCCATGCTAGAATTGGCATCGCTCTTGCAGCGCTGGACATCATGACCATCGACGTCGCCAGTCCGCCGCCTCCGGTTCGCCCGCCCGCCCGCACGCGGGCCGAGGAACTGCATCGCAAGCTCGCCGACGAGATCGTGCGCGGCCTGCTGCCGCCCGGCTCGCCGCTCGACGAGACCGAAGTGGCGCAGCGCTTCGGCGTGTCGCGCACGCCGGTGCGCGAGGCCATCCGCCAGCTCGCCGCCTCCGGCCTGGTCGAAACCCGCGCCCATCGCGGCGCCGTCGTGGCGCTGCCCTCGCCGGAGCGGCTGGTCGATATGTTCCGCGCCATGGCCGAGCTCGAGGCGCTGTGCGCCGGCCTGGCGGCGGTCAACATGACGGCCTCCGAACGCCGCGCGCTGGAAACCATGCATCAGGAGCTCGAGCATCTGGTGCATCGCGGCGACGCCCAGCGCTACACTATCGTCAACGAGGCCTTCCATCAGGCCATCTACGCCGGCACCCACAACGTCTATCTCGCCGAACTCACCCTGCAGACCCGCGCCCGCGTCTTGCCCTTCCGTACCGCCCAGTTCCGCCAGCTCGGCCGCCTGTCGCAGTCGCATGCCGAGCACGACAAGGTGGTGCAGGCGATCCTGCGCGGCGATCGCGACGGCGCCACCAACGCCATGCGCGCCCACATCGAAATCGTCCGCAAAGCCTACGACCGCTACGCGGAGACGGTGTAGGCTCGGAACAGGTTCGCCCTGCCTGTCATCCCGGGCGAGCGCGGACCCGGGACCGATAACGACGGCGCTTCGATAACGAATGGCAGTCAACCAGGCAGACGGCATCATGGGTCCCGGCTCTCCGCGCTGCGCGCTCCGGCCGGGATGACAATGGAGCTTGTCGTCAATGTTTCTCTGCACGGTGGACAGAGAATGATTGTCATCCCGGGCGAGCGCAGCGAGACCCGGGATCCATAACGCTTGCGCCGACGCAATCAGGCGACGATTTCTTCCGTCATTCTGAGCGGATGCGAAGCATCTTCTCGAAGCAACCCCGATGCCGACAGCTACCCCGCCGCCGACGCCAGCGTCTCCTTGTCCGCAACTCCGCGGCCGACATAGGCGCGCCAGCCGCCGAAGCCGGTGATGTC
>JBFWZG010000053.1:0-20375 GCA_050185515.1 Reyranellaceae bacterium | reverse complement strand
CCAAGCCGAGAAGTCGAACCAGTCTCTGCTGGCGAATGGCGAAGGGTCGCGACAGGCCGCCACGACAATACCGACGCCGCCATGTTCCCGCGCGAATGCGATCGTCCGGACGTCTTCCGGGATTGCGGGCGTCAGAGGGCGATAGCGCCCCGATCGGAACATCTCCGAATGGTTCTGCCGCAGACGCAGCACCTCATTCGTAACTCTCATCTTGATCCCGCCGTCACGCCATCGGCGTGCCAGCTCCGTCCAGTCGCACGAGGCCTCGAGTGCGGCACTGCGACGGCTGAAGTCCACCGCCCGCCGATTGTCGGGATCGACCAGGGAGAGATCCCAGAACTCGCATCCCTGGTAGAAATCGGGGAGGCCCGGAAGGGTCGCCTTGAGGGCTAGCTGGACGAGGCTCAATGCCGCTCCGAGCCGACCCGCACGTTCCGCCACCGGGACGAAACAGCGCCGGAAGCGTTCGCTCTCGCTTCCCGTCAGCAGGCGCTCCACGTAGTTCTCGACCGCTTCTTCGTAGCCCCGGTCCGGCGCGGTCCACCCAGATCGTTGTTTGCCTTCGCGCACCGCTTTGACTGCGAACGTTCTGATCCGCGCCGAAAATGCTTCGTCCACATCGTCGAGGGGCCATGCGCCCAGCATCGACTGCCAGAGCATGTACCGATGCTCCGGTGCGACGACTGGATCAGATGGAAACGTCGACACTGCCTTCTGCCACTCCTCAACCATGAAAGTGAGAGCGGCGATGCGCAAACGCGCATCCTCGCCGCGCTTGGTGTCATGCGTGGCTGTAGCGATCATGCCATGCGGTTGTCGTTCCTGCCGGCGCAGGACGGCAGCGTGGAAGGATTGCGCCGTAAGAGGCCGCAGATTCGGACCGCCGCCAACCTCATTCAGCGCCAGCATCCGGAAATCCCGGTAATACAGTGTGTCTTCAACCGCTTTTGCCATCACCGGTCCGGAAAACTGCTGCAGACGCGCCGTGAATTCGGAAGGCTCGCGTGCCGCCTCGCGCAGAAAAGCCGATGCCCCCTTCTCATCGGTCGCGCTCTCGATCACGCGCCGGTCGGACGCCGAAGCGCCCCGGCTATCGACATAGGCACGATAGACCGGCAATCGCACCAGAAACTCTACCAACGCCGCTTCCAGCGCCGAAGGGGCGAACCGACCGTCGAACGAATGCAGACGCCGCACCAGATCGGCCAGACCGCCGGCGAACAATTCGCGTAGAATCTGCCGCTTGGAGTCAGCGCGCATTGTTGCGGAGTCCGCGCCCCGACAGACCTTCCGCCACAGCTGGTCCAGCAAATCGAGGCCTGCCTCGTCGAGGAATAGACGGGTCAGCAGATTGAGCGCCTCGTACCCAGTCGTGCCTTGAATGCCGGGCCACGGAGGCAGTTCTTCGTCCGCCTCCAGGATTTTCTCGACCACGACATAGGGCTCGGCCAACCCATTATCCTGCAGCAACTGGCGCAGGCGCGCGCAGTATTGCGCCGGATCGCGCAAACCGTCGACATGGTCAAGTCGCACGCCGACGATCCGCTCCTCGCGCACCAGCCGCGCCAGCAGCCGGTGCATATCGTCGAACGCCGCCTCCGCGTTCATCCCGATCAGATCGTTGATGTCGAAGAACCGCCGATAGTTGAGTTGCTTTGCAGCGTCGCGCCACGGGATCAGTCGATAGTGCTGCTGGGCCAGCATTTCAATCGGCTCGCCCGGAATCGTGTCCGGCGCCATCGGCAGGCTGACGCCGGAACAGACGATCTCGGCAGCGCCGAACCGTATCTCCGGCAATGCCTCCTCATAGGGCTTGTCGAGCAACGGCAGGGTCACCACCGGATGCCGGAAGCCCTCGAACCGCCGCCAGTCGACGTCGAAGTATCCGGCAAAGGCCGAGGATCTGCCGTGGCGCAGGACGTCCGCCCACCAGAAATTTTCCGGCGAGGCCGCCATGTGGTTCGGCACGAAATCGACGATGATGCCCAAACCGTTGGCGCGGACGGTATCGCACAGCGTCACGAACGCTTCTTCGCCGCCCAGGGCGGGACTGACGACGTTGTAGTCCACGACATCGTAGCCATGCGTGCTGCCCGATCGCGCGGCCGTGATCGGCGACAGGTAGAGATGGCTGATCCCCAGTCGCCGCAGATATGGAACCACAGCGGTGGCGGCGGCGAAATCGAACTCCGGCCGCAGCTGCAGCCGGTAGGTCGCCAACGGAACGGGATTCATTCGCGACGCAGGCGCCATTGCACATGCCAGGCCGGGAAACGATCGTCAGGCAACTGGCCCCACAGCACCTGTCCGTCCACTGGCGAACCGGGCTCATTGATCGGCGAATGGCCGAGGTTGGCGCGCAGCGACAGGCACGCAGCGGCGCCAAAATGCCAGTCGACCCCCAGCAACGGCGGCGGCAGATCGGCCGGCTCGGCGACGACCGCCGCATCGTCGGCAAGGAGCGGCGCCAGGTGCGTCTGCCGAAGGCGCAGGAGAGAGCGCACCATTTCCAGGCGGGCGCGGCCCCTGGCCGAGCTGCGCTGCGCCCAGTCGAGCCTGGCATTCTCGAAAGTGTCGACTGCCAGTGCGCTGGGCGGCGGATGTTCTCGCGAGCGCCGGTACTGAGCGGCGAACTCGCGCCGCCGTCCCTCCTCGACCGCCTGCGCCAGCGTGCCGTGAAAGTCGCAGAAGAAGGGAAAGGCTTGCTCGCTGCCCCATTCCTCGCCCATGAACATCAGCGGGACTGGCGGCGCCAGCAGAGTGATCGCGAGCGCCGCCTCGACGGCCGCCGGAGGGGCCAGCGTCTCGAGGCGATCGCCGTAGGGCCGATTCCCGATCTGGTCGTGGTTCTGCAGGAAGTTCACGAAAGCCAAGGGCGGCAGATCGTCGCTCGGTTCGCCGCGCGGCGCACCGCCGCGATGTTTGGACGCCTCGCCCTGATAGACAAATCCCCTGTTGAGCGCGCGGCGCAACCGCGGCAGCGGGTCTACGTAATCGCCGTAGTAGCCGTCCGTCTCGCCGGTCAGCAACACGTGCCATGCGTGATGATAGTCGTCGTTCCACTGCGCCCGATAGGGACCAACGGGTTGCAGCAAGGATGCCGCATTGTCGTCGTTCTCCAGAACGAGATGGATGGCACGGCTTTCGTACCGCCCCAGCGATGCAGCCGCGGCCGCGATGTCCTGGAGGATCGAGGGCCGGCCACGCGCCTTGATGGCATGGACCGCATCCAGCCGCAGCCCGTCGAAGCGATAGGTCCGCAGCCAGTGCAGCGCGTTCTCCACTGCGAACTGGCGTACTGGGTCACGCCGATAATCGATGCTGGCGCCCCAGGGCGTCGAGAACTCGTCGGTGAAGAACTGTGGCGCATAGATCGACAGATAGTTTCCGTCCGGACCGAAATGGTTGTAGACGACGTCGAGCAGAACCATTAGCCCGCGCTCGTGCGCGGCGTCGATCAGCGCCTTGAGATCCTCCGGCCGTCCGTAGGCGCTGTCCGGGGCGAAAAGCAGCACCCCGTCGTAGCCCCAGTTCCGCCGGCCCGAAAAGTCCGCCACGGGCATCAGCTCGATGGCCGTGAAACCGGCATCGACTAGGTCGTCCAGATGGCCGATCGCGCCGGCAAAGGTGCCGGCATCGCTGAAGGTCCCGACATGCAGTTCGCAGATGACTGCCTCATGCCAGGGACGTCCGCGCCATCGCCTCGCGCGCCAGCCATAGTCATGGTCGATCAGTTCGGACAGGCCGTGCACGTCGTCGGGCTGGAAATGCGAGGCCGGATCGGGCAGCGGCTGCCCGTCATTGATGCCAAACCCGTATCGTGCCCCATACGACGCTTCTTCGTCACGGACGAACCAGCCACCCGCCTCGCTCCGCATCGGCAATTGCCGTGAGTCGAGCAACAAGTCAACGCGATCGGCCGCCGGCGCCCAAAGGCTGAATCGCGTGCAGCCGTCCGACAGCCGTTGCGGGCCGAATCCGCCGCTCATGACGCGCCGCAGAAGGCGACAACAGCCAGTGGCGGCAGGGCGAACGTCGAGTTGCTACCATGAACCTGTCGGTGCCATGCCGGCGTTTCGAAGGTGGCCATCTCCAGATGCCAGGATGGGTGCTGGTCATGCCAACGCGGCAGAACCATCTCGATTGGCTGGTCGCTGGCGTTGAGAGCCAGCAGCAGTGGCGGTCTGCCGATCTCCAGCGGCGCCACGGTCCAGGCAAGAAAACGCGCGGCGTCGAAATGCCAGTCGCTCTCCTGCATTTCCGTACCGTCCGGCCGCCACCACTGAATCGCATGCGGCTCGCCCGGCGGCGCCTTATCGAGCCAGCGCTGGGCGGCGAGCTGGGGATATTTGCGCCGCAGATCAGCGAGCGAGCCGATCAGGCCGGTGACATCGTCCTCGCCGCCGAGCCCGTCCCAGTCGATCCAGCCGATAACGTTGTCCTGGCAATAGGCATTGTTGTTGCCCTCCTGCCCGTTGCCAACCTCGTCGCCGGCCAATAGCAATGGCACGCCCTGCGCCAGCATCAGGCAGGACAGCAGGCAACGCCTAAGGGCGCGCCGCCGCTCGGTGACCTGCGGCTCGTCGGTCGGCCCTTCGACGCCGCAGTTCCAGCTGTCGTCGTGGTCGGAGCCGTCGCGATTGTCTTCGCCGTTGGCCTCGTTGTGCTTGCTCTCGTAACTTACCAGATCGGCCAGGGTGAATCCGTCATGCACCGTAATGTGGTTGATGCTGGCCCGCGGCGCTCGCCCGTGCTGGGCGAAGATCTCGGCCGAACCCGATATTTTCCCCGCCAGAGCGCCGATCAGGCCTTCGTCGCCGCGCCAGAAACGGCGCAGAGTCTGGCGGAAGGAATCGTTCCATTCCGACCAGCCTTCGGGGAAGTTCCCCAGCTGGTAGCCGCCCAAACCGAGATCCCACGGCTCGGCGATCAGTTTGACATGCGACAGGGTAGGATCCTGACGGATGGCGGCGAAGAAGCTCGCCTGCCGATCAAATCCGCCGCTGCCCCGTCCCAGGGTCGTTGCGAGATCGAAGCGAAAGCCGTCGACGTGGCATTGCTCGACCCAGTAGCGCAGCGAATCCATCACCATCTGCAGCACGTGCGGGTGGGTAAGGTTCAGCGAGTTGCCGCAGCCGGTGAAATCCTCGTAGTAGCGAGGATCGTCCGGCCGCAGCCAGTAGTACGAAGCATTGTCTATGCCGCGGAACGACAGCGTCGGGCCGAGCTGGTTGCCCTCGGCGGTATGGTTGTAGACGACGTCGAGAATAACCTCGATGCCGGCATCGTGCAGGCGCGCCACCGTCGACTTGAACGACGACAGCGCCTCGGCGCCGCCATAACGCCGGTCGGGGGCGAAGAAGCCAATCGAGTTGTAGCCCCAGTAGTTGCTCAATGTCTTCTGCACCAGATAGCGATCATCGACGAACGCATGGATCGGCAGGAGTTCGACGGCCGTCACGCCCAACCGCTTGAGATGCGCGACCATTGACGGAGACGCGAGAGCGCGGAACAACCCGCGCCATTCCGGAGGTATGTCCTCGCGTCGCATCGTCAATCCCTTGACATGAGCCTCGTAAATGAAGGTATCGGCCCAGGCGATACGCGGCGGCCGGTCGTCGCCCCAGGTGAAGGCGTCGTCGACAACCACGGCCTTGAGCGCCGCGCGCGCGTTGTCGCGACGATCGAATGTCAGATCGGCGCGCTGCGAGCCGACTCGATAGCCGAAATGCGCATCGGTCCAGACGAGCGAGCCGGCAGTCGCCTTGGCGTAAGGGTCGAGCAGCAGCTTGTGATGGTTGAACCGGTGCCCTTGTGTCGGCTGGTAGGGACCATAGACGCGGTAACCATAGACCTGCCCAGGTGAAATGTCGGGGAACCGGCCGTGGAAGACGTCGTCGGTTCGCTCAGGCAGCGCTATTCGTTCGCGCTCGCGATGGGTACGCGCGTCAAACAGGCAGAGCTCGACCTTCTCCGCATTTGCCGAGAAGAGTGCGAAGTTCACGCCGCGCCCGTCCCACGTCGCCCCGAGCCTGTCAGGCGATCCCGGCTCCAGCCGCTGGCTCATCTGCGCGGCGCCAGAAACAGGCCAGCCAGCGGCGGCAGGTCCAGTTCGAGAATCCAACACTCGCCTTCCTGCCGTGCCTCCAGAGAACCGGCATTGCCGACGTTGCTGCCGCCGTAGTATTCAGAGTCTGAATTGAGCATTTCACTCCACTGGCCGCCGCACGGCACGACGATGCTATAGTTACTCCAGACCTGCGGCGTCATGTTCAGCGCCACGACGCACAGCTCTTCAGCTTCGCCGCGACGCAGCCAGACGAATACGCTGCGCTCGGCATCGTCGGCCACCAGCCACTGAAACCCTTCGCTCTCGCAGTCCTTGCGATGCAGCGCCGGCAACTCGCGATAAAGCCGGTTCAGGTCACGAACCAGTCGCTGGATGCCTTGCCGCAAGGGATCGCCCAGTCCAATCCAGTCGAGATCGCCGTCGTGGTTCCATTCTGCGGGCTGTCCCAGCTCGTTGCCCATGAACAACAGCTTCTTGCCCGGATGGCCGAACATCAGCGCGTAATAGGCGCGTAGATTGGCGAAGCGCTGCCACTCATCGCCGGGCATGCGGCCGAGAATAGATGACTTGCCATGGACTACTTCGTCATGAGACAGCGGCAGAACGAAGTTCTCAGAGAAGGCGTAATGAAGTCCGAACCTGATCTGGTCGTGGTGATAGCGGCGATGAATCGGATCGCGCTTCATGTACTCGAGCGTGTCGTGCATCCAGCCCATGTTCCACTTGTAGCCGAACCCCAGCCCGCCATTCTCCACCGGCCGCGAGACGCCCGGCCAGGCAGTCGATTCCTCGGCTATCGTCGTCGCTTGCGGAAAGCGGCCGAAGACCTCGCTATTCGTGCGCTGCAGGAGTTCGATTGCTTCGAGGTTCTCCCGGCCGCCGTGCCGGTTCGGGACCCAGCCGCCTTCGGGCCGGGAGTAGTCGAGGTACAGCATCGATGCGACCGCATCGACGCGCAGGCCATCGACGCCGTAAATGTCGAGCCAGAAGAGTGCGTTGGAGACCAGGAAGTTGGTTACCTCCGTGCGGCTGTAGTTGTAGATCAGCGTGCCCCAGTCCAGATGGCGCCCCTGGCGCGGATCCTCGTGCTCATAGACGGGATGGCCGCTGAATCGCGCCAGGCCGTGCGGGTCGTCGGGGAAATGTCCTGGTACCCAGTCGAGCAGGACGCCAAGCCCGGCGCGATGGCAGGCATTGACCAGATGGAGAAAATCCCCCGGTGGGCCGAATCGAGACGTCGGCGCGAACAGCCCCGTCGGCTGATAGCCCCATGACCCGTCGAACGGATGCTCCATGACGGGCAGAAACTCGATGTGCGTGAACCCGAGATCGCGCACATAGGCCGGCAACTGCTCCGCCAATTCGCGATAGGTGAGCCAGCGATTGCCTTCCTCGCCGCGCCGACGCCAGGACCCCAGATGCATCTCGTAGATTGAGATTGGCCAGTCGCGCCGGTTGATGCCGTCCGGCGCTGGCGCTATCGCCACCAGCGAATCGAGATCGAACACGATCGACGCCGTATCGGGTCGCCTCTCGGCGGCGAAGCCGACCGGATCGGATTTCAACGGCTGCAGTGTCCCTTCATGTCCGAGGATCTCGTACTTGTAGCGGTCGCCTGCACCGGCGCCAGGAACGAAGATTTCCCAATAGCCCTGGCCACGGACGCGCATTTGATGCCGTCGCCCGTCCCAGAAATTGAAATCGCCGACCACTGAGACCCGCTGCGCATTAGGAACATAAACGATGAACGCGACGCCTTCGACGTCGTCGATTCTCATCGGATGCGCACCGAGCTTGCGATACAGCTCCAGATGCCTGCCTTCGCCGAGAAGATAGAGGTCGTAGTCGCTGAGCAGCGGAGGAAACCTATAGGGATCGTCGAAATCGAACTCCCCGCCTTCGTACTCCGCCCTTAGCCGGTACGGAGCCTGGTCCGACGCGACCGGACCAGCGAACAGACCCTGTTCATGGACGCGATGGAGGTCGACAGCTTGTCCGCCGCACAGCACAGCGACCTTGCGGGCGTCAGGTAGAAAGGCCCGCACCACAGGTCGTCCATTCTCCCGGTGCGGGCCGAGGTAACTGAAGGGATCGCAGGCGCGCCCCTCGAGGACCGCGCGGGCCTGGGGCGAGAGCTGGCTCATGCAGGAATCGCCTCGTCGTCAAAGATGAGCTGCCACAATCCGAGCAACGGGATATGCAGCCAGTTCGGTCGGTTGGCGAGTTCGTAACCGACCTCGTATAAGGCCTTGTCGATCTGCAGCGCCCACAGCCACGTATCGAGTGTCTGGCGCTGCGGCGCGATCGGCAATCCTTCGATGCCCGCACAGTAGGCATCGACGAATGCCGAACCTGCCGCGCACCGCCATTCATCGGCGGCGGCAATGCTTTCCGACACCGCATCGGGCAACGTTAAGGAGAGACGCTCGATGGCAGCAAGACCGGCATAGTCAAGCGAACGCAGCAGGCCGGCGACATCGCGGAGCGCCAGGCCAGGCCGCCGCCGGTCGTCCAGGCTCCGCCGCGGTTCCCCTTCGAAATCGAGGATGAACACATCGTCGCGCACGATCATCACCTGCCCGAGATGGAAGTCGCCGTGCAGGCGGGTATAGAAAGGCAGCGGCTGGCGCGGCAGATCACGACGCAGGCGAGCCAGCGCCTCCTTGCGGCGATCCACTAGAGCCGCAAGCAGCCGACGCGACTTGTCCGGCACGCTGGCACGTAGGCGTTCGAGGTCGTCCAACGTCCGTTCCATCCTCTCCTGCAGCGCCTTGTTTTCGGCGGATAGATTCGCTTTCGCCATCGGTTGGGGTTCAAAGGCCGGATCGCCGCCGGAGGTCGCCAGGGCCGAATGCAGCTGCGCCAGGCGCGTGCCAATTTCCCGCATCCGCGCCCGATATATGGCGTGCACGTCCTTGTCTCGTGGCGTATCGGCAGGCAGCAGGCGCTGCTCCTCCAGAAAGCGGTCGAGATACGCAGTCGTATAGGCCCAGCCGTCGCCCTGGTTGCCGACAAACCGATGCAACACCGCGACGGCATGCCGTTCGCCGTCGATCTCGAGTTCGGCCGAACCCAGGAACTCGGGCGTGTTGGCGTAACCTCGGCGCGCAAGATGGGCGCCGATCTCGATCTCCGGATTGAGCCCTGGCACCAGCTGCCGGTAGATCTTCAGCACGAACCGGTCGTCGACAATGATCGAGGAGTTGGTCTGCTCGACACCGACGCCGCGTACCGACTCGATCGTCGTCAGCGCCTCCTCTGCGAAAGTCTTGGATGCCGTGAACGCAAGGCGCATGCCCTGCATCTCGTCGACCTTCGCGCCGTGCAGCGTATCCATCATCAGTTTGACGAAGTCTGGATGGCTGACGGCCTGCTGCAGGGCGCCTTCCCGGGGGCCGCGTCGGATGGCGGCAACGACGTCTGCCAGAGCAGCGCCCTCCGGACGCTCCCATATGCTTGCCACCGGCAGCAGATATCGCCCGCTTTGGTGCGTCGATCTTGTGTCAACCACAAGCATGGCTATGCCGGGCTCCTCCTCCCGGAGCATGAGAACGCCCTTAAGCGTCGCGCTGAAGGAACGGGCGGACTTGTCGGCGAACCAGCGTTGCGCTTTGAGAAAGCCCGGCAATGCCTCGCCCTCCAGCGTACGGCGCGTCGTCGGGTTGGCCAGTGAATCGAAGCGGACAGACCAAACCAGCGTGGGATAGTCCGGCCGCAGCGGCAAGGGCTTGTACGACAGCGGCCGTTCAGTGCAGAGCTGGAACCAGAAGAAACCGTACGGCGTCAGGGTCACCCGGAAGGGCTCATGCCCGATCGGCGCGAACCAGGTACGCCCCAGCATTTCGAGCGGGATGCGGCCGGCGAAGGCCGACAGGTCTATCTCGGCCGACTGCGCGGCATGGGAGAGATTGGCGACGCAGAGGATCGTATCATCGCCGTCCTGGCGCAAATAGGCCAGCACCGCGCGATTCTCCGGCCGCAGGAAGCTCAACGTGCCGCGCCCAAAGCAGGCGCTCGACCGGCGCACGCCGATCAGCCGCTTGGTCCAGTTGAGGAACGACGCCACCGAGCGCGACTGCGCCTCGACGTTGACGGCCTGATACCCGTAGAGCGGATCCATGACGGCCGGAAGGTAGAGCTGGGCCGGATTGCACTGAGAAAAGCCGCCGTTGCGATCCGGCGTCCATTGCATCGGCGTCCGCACCCCGTCGCGATCGCCGAGATAGATGTTGTCTCCCATCCCGATCTCGTCGCCGTAGTAGACGATCGGCGTGCCAGGAAACGACATCAGCAGCGAGTTCATCAGCTCGACCTTGCGACGGTCACCTTCCATCAAGGGCGTCAGGCGTCGGCGGATACCGACGTTGATGCGCGCACGCGGATCCATGGCATAGGTCGACCACAGATAATCGCGCTCCGAATCCGTCACCATCTCGAGCGTCAGCTCGTCGTGATTGCGCAGGAAAAGGGCCCACTGGCAGTTACCGGGAATGTCCGGCGTCTGGCGCATGATATCGGTGACAGGATAGCGATCCTCCTGGGCGATCGCCATGTAGATGCGCGGCATCAGCGGGAAGTGGTAGCACATGTGGCATTCGTCGCCGTCGCCGAAATATGCCGAGACGTCTTCCGGCCACTGGTTGGCCTCTGCCAGGAACAGCTTGCCTGGAGCACAGGCGTCCAGCTCCTGCCGCAGCCGCTTCAGTACGGCATGAGTCTCCGGCAGGTTCTCGTTGTTCGTGCCCTCGCGCTCCACCAGATAGGGAATGGCGTCGAGGCGGAAGCCGTCGACGCCCTGGTCGGACCAGAACTTCATGATATCCACGATGGCCTCGAACACGCGCGGATTGTCGAAGTTCAGATCGGGCTGATGCGAGAAGAAGCGATGCCAGTAGTAGGCCTTTGCTTCCGGATCCCAGCTCCAGTTTGATTTCTCCGTGTCGGTGAAGATGATGCGCGTGCCCTGGTAGCGCTGGTCGCTGTCGCTCCACACGTACCAGTCGCGCCATGGCGAGCCTGGCTTGGCCTTGCGGGCGCGCTGGAACCATGGGTGCTGATCCGAGGTGTGGTTGATCACCAGCTCGGTGATGACGCGCAGATTGCGCTTCTTGGCGGCAGCCATGAAGCGGCGGAAATCGGCCATCGTTCCATAGGCGGGATTGATCGACTTGTAGTCGGCGATGTCGTAGCCGTCATCGCGCAGCGGACTCTTGTAGAACGGCAGCAGCCACAGGGCCGTGACACCCAGATCCTGCAGATAGTCGAGCCGGCTGGTCAGCCCGGCGAAATCGCCGATGCCGTCATTGTTGCTGTCGGAAAACGCCTTGACGTGCAGCTGGTATATGATGGCGTCCTTGTACCAGTCCGCCGCGTCGCCGATGGCGGCGACATTCGGTCTGAGGATGGTGCCGGCGGCGCCGGTATCGGTCAGCGCATCCATCACACGCACCGCAGCGCTATCAGCGGGTCGACCTGCGGATCGAGGCGCAGGCGTACGCCGCCCCATTGCACGGCATGGCGCTCACCGCTCGCCAGATCCTCCACGGCGACGATGCGGCGACGCCGATCTGGTGGGCCGATCTCGTTGTCGCCGAAATGCAGCCAGAACTCGCGCGCGTCGCCGTTGGCAACTGCGATCGCCAGCGCCAGAGTTTCTTCGCCATCAGCCGAGAACTTCAGGCAGCCCAGCGTGTCTTCGTGGTCGACCTGGAGGAAGCGCAATCCGGCGGTCTGGCGCAACGCCGCGTGCTCGCGGCGCAGCTGGTTCAATCGCGCCAGATAGTCCTTGATGTTGCCCGGCTTGTTCCAGTCGCGAACCTTGAACTCGTATTTCTCGGAGTTGAGATACTCCTCCTTGCCGGGCAGCGGTTCGTGCTCGATCAGCTCGAAGCCGTTATAGATGCCGTAGGTCGAAGACAGCATCGCTGCCAGCGCCGCCCGCGCCTTGAACAGCCACACATCTCCCTTCTGCAGCTGGACCGGCAGGATATCGGGGGTGGTGACGAAGAAATTTGGGTTGAAGAACTCACGGGTCGGATAGGAGGTGAGCTCGGCGAGATACTCCTGCAGTTCGGCCCGGTTCGTGCGCCAGGTGAAATACGTGTAGGACTGGGTGAATCCGAGCTTGGCCAGCGCCAACATCACTTTCGGCCGGGTGAACGCCTCGGAGAGGAACAGGACCTCGGGATCGACACGCTTGACCTCGGCGATCATCCACTCCCAGAACGGAAACGGCTTGGTATGGGGATTGTCGACTCGAAAGATCTTCACCCCTTCGCGCACCCAGAACAGCACGATATTGCGCAGCGCCGTCCACAGCGTCTCGCGGTCCTCGCCGTAGAAATCGACGTTGACGATGTCCTCGTATTTCTTGGGAGGATTCTCGGCGTAGCGGATCGAACCATCCGGCCGGTAGCGGAACCATTGCGGATGCTGCTTCAGCCACGGATGGTCCGGCGCACATTGAATGGCAAAGTCCAGCGCTACTTCCATACCGTGCTGTCGGCAGGCAGCGACGAAACGACGGAAAGCATCGAGACCGCCCAACTCCGGATGCACCGCGTCATGGCCGCCCTCGGCCGATCCAATGGCGTAGAATGAGCCTGGATCGCCGGGCTGCGCCTGCAGCGAATTGTTCCGTCCCTTGCGATTAACCCGGCCGATCGGATGAATCGGCGGCATGTAGACCACGTCGAAGCCCAGACCGGCGATTTCCGGCAGGCGTGCAATTGCCTCGTCGAATGTCGCGCTCCTGCCCGGCTCGGTGCCTTGGCTGCGGGGCACCATCTCGTACCACGAACCGAAGCGCGCCCGCTCGCGGTCCACCATCACCGGATATTCGGGACTGACGAACAGGTCCGGCCGGGGCAGATCGCGCCTGGCGCGCGCCGCTATCTCGTCCGACAGCAGATCGCCGGCCGTCGTCGCTTCGATCCCGGCTTCAAGCAGCAGGAAGCGCCCTTCCTCGATGTCCTGGCCGACATCCTGGCCTGCCGTCTGACGCGCTTTCAGATCGCGCGCCCAGCTTCCATACCTATCCGTCCAAGCCTCGATGACGAAGCAATGACGACCGGGTTGCCTAGGGCGAAAGGAGGCCGTCCAACGATCATTGCCGTGCTGCGTCATTGGCACGGTATTCCATTGCCCGCGGTCCATGTCGCGCCAGCGAAGCTGCGCCGCCAGCACTTCGTGTCCGTCACGGAAAATATCGGCCCACACGTTGACCTGTTCATCGACGACGCGCTTGACGGCATGTCGCCCGGCATCCACCGCGGGATAGACGTTTTCCACGTAAATGCGCGGGCGCAGCGCTGTTTTCTGCATGCGAGGGTTGATATCCACCGGCAGGCCCTGCGATCTCAAAGTCTCCTCATTTGCCAACGAGGTCGACCGGCAGCGGTTCCTTCCAGGTTTGAGGCCAGGGAACCGGGACCGTTGGCGGCGGTTGCCCGCCACGGGGATGGTACGGACATGAGCATCGATCCTGAATTGCTTCGGCGTGCGCAGGCGGCCGGCATCGAGCCGAACTTCACCGATGGCGAGGGTATGGCGCGGCAGGCCGGAGAAACGACCTTGCGCGCTCTGCTCGACCTGCTGAATCGCGACGACGAGGCGGCGCCGACACAGGACAATTGCGACAGCGCCGTAGCGTCGATTCGCGCATGGCAGCCGCCCTTTGCGCGTGAGGGACGTCGCAGCTGGGTGCTGGCGGTTCAGCTCTACAGCCTCGGCAGCGCGCGCAATCTTGGCCACGGCGATTTCACCGACCTGCGCCGCCTGCTCGATCTCGTGGCCGATGCCGGCGGCGGCGGCGTCGGCGTCAATCCTCTGCATGCGCTGTCCGAGATCGAGCCCGAAGAGGCCAGCCCCTATTCGCCCAGCAGCCGCGTATTCCTGAACTGGCTCTACATCGACATCGGCGATCTGCCGCATCTGAGCGAGGACGAACTGCAACGGCTGCGGCGGAAAGCAGCGCCGGCCAGCACGCTGGTCGATTATGCCGGCATCGCGGCAATCAAGCAGCGCGCCTTGCGTCTGGCCTGGCGACATTTCCAGATCCGCGCCACGGCCGACGAACGCGAAGCCTTTGCCGCCTTCCGTCGGGAGATGGGAGACGATCTGCGTCGCTACGCCGCCTTCTGCCTGCTGCGCCGGCGCGAGGGCGGATCCTGGCGCCACTGGCGGCGGCCCTGGGCGCGGCCGCAGCCCCAAGACCTCGACATGCTGGCACATGAGCAAGCCAACGAAATCGGTTTCCACGAGTTCGTGCAGTTCCACGCCCATCGCCAGCTGGCAGGGTGCAGCGAGCTGGCGCGGCGGCGCGGCATGGATGTCGGCCTCTATCTCGACGTCGCGGTCGGCGTGCATCCCGACGGGTTCGATGCCTGGAACGAACCCGATGCGTTTCTGCAGGGCGCCGCCATTGGCGCGCCGCCGGACGCGCTCAACCGGGTCGGCCAGAACTGGGGGCTGACAGGTTTCCATCCTCATGCCCTGCGCGACGCGAAATGGCGACCATTCCGGCGCATGCTAGCCGCCGCCATGCGCCATGCCGGCGCCATCCGCCTCGACCACGTACTGGGCTTGAACCGGCTCTACGTCATTCCGCCCGGCCTCGAGCCGACGCAAGGCGCCTATTTGCGATTCCCACTGCGTGAAATGCTGGCGGCGATCGCCGAGGAAAGCCATGCCCATCGCTGCCTGGTCGTCGGCGAAGATCTTGGCACGGTGCCGCCCGGCCTGCGCCAGGTGCTGCAGGAATTCGGTATCTGGACCTATCGCGTGCTGCTGTTCGAACGCGATGCCGATGGCTTCCTTCCACCCGAAGCCTATCCGCAGGAGGCCCTGGCTACTTTCTCTACGCACGACCTGCCGACCTTCGCCGCCTGGCGCGACGGGCTCGATATCGAGCTTCTTCGCTCACTCGGCCTGCCGGTCGGGCCCGATGCCGCCCGCCGCGTCGATACGGTCGAAAGCCTGGCCCAGGCGCTGAGGTTGAGCGGCGGCCGACGCGTCGAGCACCTCGCCTACGCCGATGTGGTCGATTTCCTGTGTCGCACGCGCGCCCGTCTGCTTGCTTTCGCGCTTGAGGACATTCTGGGCCTGGAGACTCAGGTCAACGTGCCCGGCACGCATCGCGAATACCCCAACTGGCGCACCCGCATCGCGTTCGAACCTGACCGGATCGCCGAGCTGTTGCGCAGGTTGGCGCTGCGGCCTCGCGCTTGAAAGAAGACCAGCCGCCCTATCGTGTCGAGGTCGATGGACAGGTACGGGACGCCACAACCAGTGCGCTTCACAGCATCAGCTTCAGCGGATCTTCCAACATCGACTTCAGTTCAAACAGAAACTCCGCCGCCGTCGATCCGTCGATCGCGCGATGATCGGCGGACAGAGTCAGATGACAGATGCGCTCCGCGACGAGAACTCCCTCGCGCAAGGCAACCTCGTGCTGTGGCGTTGCAATTGCGAGCACACCGGCATGCAGGGGATCTACGATGGCGCTCACTTTGCTCATTCCACTTTCACTGAAATCAGCTATGACAAACGTGCCTGATCCCCCTTCTCCTGAATCGATTGACTCAGCGATGGCTCGCAATCCCTTGCGGTCGGCATCGGCTATAAGGGCGACACTCCCCCCTTTCGCAAGGAGGATGTCGACACGGTCGTAGAGCAGCATTGCGTCGTCACGCCAAGCAGCATTCAACAACGGCGTACGGCGCAATAAACGCGCAGTCGCCATCAAGACGATCTCGACCAGACTGGGCCTTTCCGCACCGAAGCTATCGGCGAAAGCGAACAATGCATCGAGCTTGACTGAAACGGTCTGGTAGAAGTGCGGCACCTCGCGCTTCGACGTGCTCAGACGCTGGCTGTATGTTGTGGGCAGGGCCTCTGCGGGAACTGGCAACGATGCAGGCGCGACCGCCTTCTCCGGCACGGGCAACAGCGCCGCAACGTCGCGCGCCTTGATCTCGCCGCCACTGCCGATCCTGCTGAGATCGATCGAAGCGAGCGCTGCCAGTCGATATGCCAGTTTCGTGGGCTGCGCGGTCATGGACGCCACCCGTCGATGCAGGCGCGGGCCGCTGCATCGATGATTGCAGCCTCATCGATACGATGAACGCGATACAGGTCTGGGACGTCCCCCGACTGACCGAAACTGTCGACACCCAGCGGGTATATGCGCTGGCCGGCGACCGAACCCAGCCAAGAGAGCGTCGCGGGATGACCGTCGAGCACGGTGATCAACGCCGCGTCCTGCGCAAGCTCGCCAAGCAGATTGCCAATGTGGCATGAACTGCCCGCCTGCCGCGCGGACTGCCAATCCTCATGCAGCCGGTCGGGCGAAGTAACAGCGAGCAGGCCGGCCTCGGGGATGTCGGCCAGCAAGGAGTCGTGCGCGGCGATGGCCTCGGGCGCCACCGCGCCGACATAGGCAATCGCAAGTTTGGCGCCTTGCGCCGGCTGGCGCAGCCAATAGGCACCATTGACGACGCCGTTGCGCTGCTGCGTCGAAAGAGAACGCTGCGGCTGGTCGAGAGCGCGGGTCGACAGGCGCAGATAGACCGAGCCGCCTTCATCCGCCTGCATGTGGCCGAAGCCCCATTCCATGATGGCGGCCAGCTCGTCGAGGAAGGCGGGCTCGAAGCTGGTCATGCCCGGCTGCGCCATTCCGATCAATGGCGTCGAGATCGACTGATGCGCGCCGCCTTCGGGCGACAAGGTGATGCCAGAGGGCGTCGCCACCAGCATGAAGCGGGCGCCCTGATAGCAGGCGTAGTTGAGCGCATCGAGGCCGCGCTGGATGAAGGGATCGTAAAGCGTACCGATCGGCAGCAAACGGGCGCCGAACAGGGACTCGCTGAGGCCTAGGGCGGCCAACTGGAGGAACAGATTGTTCTCGGCGATACCCAACTCGATATGCTGGCCGCGCGGGCTTTGGTGCCAGCGCTGCGCCGACACCACTTTCTGCTCGCGGAACACGTCGGCCGCTTCCTGGCGGTTAAAGACGCCGCGGCGGTTGACCCAGGCGCCGAGATTGGTCGAGACCGTCACGTCGGGGGAAGTGGTGACGATGCGCTGTGCCAGTTTGGACTCGCCGCCCGCCAGCTCGTTCAGTATCTGGCCAAAGCCCTGCTGCGTCGAAGATTTCTTGGTGGCGGGCGCGACCAGCGGCGGCACTTCAATGGCGTCGTCGGCGAAGCGGCGCCTGCCGCTGGCGTTGAACGGCACGTTCTTCAGGAACTGCTCCAGCCTGTCGGCATCCATGTCCAGTCCGGCGAAGCGGTCCCATTCGTGGCCTTCATCGATCTGCATCAGGCGGCGGAATTCGCGCATCTGTTCGGGACTCATCAGCCCGGCATGGTTGTCCTTGTGGCCAGCGAAAGGAAGGTTTATGCCCTTTATGGTGTAGGCGATGAAGCAAGTCGGCACGTCACTCTCCGCGGCGGCGCGAAAAGCCTGCAGCACACATTCTAGATCGTGACCGGCAAGATTGGTCATCAGCGCCGAGAGAGCGGCATCGTCGTGTGTCTCGAGAATGCGGCGAACCCCCGGAAAAGAATTTAGGTCGCGTTGCAGCGCCTCGCGCCAGGCTGCTCCTCCCTTGTAGACCAATGCCGAATAGAGCGAGTTCGGACACTCGTCGATCCACTGACGGAGGTGCTCGCCGTCAGCCTGGGCGAATGCAGCTTCCAGCTTCTTCCCGTATTTCAGAGTGATTACACGCCAGCCGACCATCTCGAACAGCTTATCGATTCGCTGGAACAGGCGATCGTTGACCACCGAGTCGAGACTCTGGCGGTTGTAGTCGATGATCCACCACAAGTCGCGCACATCGTGCTTCCAACCTTCGAGCAGGGCTTCGAAGATATTGCCTTCGTCGAGTTCGGCGTCGCCGACCAGCGCCACCATGCGGCCCTTGTTCTCCTCGGGCAAAAGCGACTTCAGTGCGACATAGTCCTGCACCAGCGCCGCGAACAAGGTAACCGCCGCGCCCAGTCCGACTGAACCCGTCGAGAAATCGACGTCGTCACGGTCCTTGGTGCGTGAGGGGTAGGCTTGAGCGCCACCCAGTTTGCGGAAACTCTGCAACCGTTCTTTGGTCTGGTTTCCGAGCAGATACTGGATGGCGTGGAAGATTGGAGAAGCATGCGGCTTGACCGCGACCCGATCCTGCGGCCGCAGGACGGCGAGATAGAGCGCGGTCATGATGGTGGCAAGCGAAGCCGACGACGCCTGATGGCCGCCGACCTTCAGACCATCACGGCTTTCACGCTCATGATTGGCGTGGTGGATCATCCACGACGACAGCCAGAGGATCTTTCTCTCCAGAGCCTTTAGGCAGGCCAGTTCCGACACGTCGGCCGGCTGGTCTGCCACGATTCCAGATGGAGTTTTCGCCTGCGAAATGGCCATCGTCCTCTCCAGGAACACCCATCCCATTTATCCCACTTTCGTGGGAAAACTTTTGCGTTCTTGCGGCATATGCCGTCGATGTGGCATAAATATTCCAATTCTTGGAGATTTTTGAAATGAACGTGTCAAGAACAGCATTGGATGCGATTGACCGTCGAATCTTGCAGTATTTGCAGCAACATGGCCGTGCTTCAACGGCCGACCTGGCCGCGGCGGCCAGGCTATCGCCCTCGCCGTGCTGGCGGCGTGTCAAGGCGCTGGAGGATGCCGGCGTCATCTCGCGCTACGTCACCCTGGTCGATCCCAAATCCGTCGGCCTGTCGGTCAACGTGTTCGTCAATGTCTCGCTCTCCACCCAGGTCGAGCGGGCGCTGGAAGTGTTCGAGAAGGCGGTATTGCAGCGTCCGGAGGTGATGGAATGCTATCTGATGACCGGCGATGCGGATTACCTGCTGCGCGTGGTGATGCCCGACCTCGCCGCCTATGAGCGCTTCCTGATGGATCACCTCACCAAGGTGCCGGGCGTCGCATCGATCAAGTCGAGCTTCGCGCTGCGCGCGGTCAAGTATCGCACGGATCTGCCGCTGCTCTAACGCTTCGCCGCAACCTTCCTTACGATCTTCGCCGGTCCCCACATCTCCTGTTGCCGCGCCAATTCCTCGTCGCGGCACTGTTTCAATACCTGAACGAAGGCATCGGTCAGCCGCGAGCGCGGCTTGTTTGAAGGAAACAGAAGCATCTTCTCGATCAGGATCTCAGGCTCGAACCGGCGCACCAGAATGCCGCGATCGATGAAGTCCAATGCCACGAAGGGGTTAACGATGGAGACGCCCAGCCCCTCCAGCACACAGGCGCAGATCGTCGCGGCATACTGCGTCTCGACCTTAAGCTTGCGCTCGATCTTCATGTCGCTAAAGAGCTGATCGATGCGCCCACGCGTCAAATCGATCAAACCCAGCGAAACGAAGTCTTCGCCTTCGAGATCCTGGGGCGTCACGACCTGCTTCTCCCCCAGCCGGTGCTTGGGCGGCAGCACGCAGACGCCGGGCACCAGGAGGAATTGTTCGGCGTCGACGCCCTTGGTCTCGGGCCCGCGCGCGGACAGACCGATGTCGCATTGCTGCGAAGCGGTCCATTCGGTGACGGTCGACGACGAGCGCGCCTGAAGGGTCACGTTGATGCCGGGATGCTTCTCGGTGAAGCGCTTGATCACTCGCGGCATGAAGCCAAGCGCCAGCGCCGGCAAGCACGCAATTCGCACATGTCCGGACCCGAAGGAACGGATGTTCTTGGCGGTCTGCGAAAGGTTGGACAGGCCGGAGAACAGCCGATCGACCTCGCGATAGAAGGCGATTGCCTCGGCGGTCGGCTGAAGCCTCGCCGAACCACGCAGGAAAAGGCGGAAGCCGGTGCCGGATTCGAGCTGCGCGATGAGACGCGAGATGCGCGGCTGCGAGGTGTTCAACATCACCGCTGCTTCGGTCATCGAGCCCGTCAGCATGACGGCGCGAAAGGCCTCGATCTGCCGGAAGTTCAGGAATTCGCGAGCCATATCACTATTGAATGTTCAAATGGTCCGAATGTCAAAAATATCATGGGTTTCTCAGCACTCTACCGCATTGACCGCCAGACCGCCCTGACTGGTTTCCTTGTACTTGGTCATCATGTCGGCACCGGTCTGGCGCATGGTCTTGATCACCATGTCCAAGGAGACGTGATGCTGGCCGTCGCCGCGCAGCGCCAGGGCGGCGGCATTGATCGCTTTCACCGCGCCCATGGCGTTGCGTTCGATACAGGGGATTTGCACCAGACCGCCAATTGGATCGCAGGTCATGCCGAGATGATGCTCCATTGCAATCTCGGCGGCGTTTTCTATCTGGGAAGG
>JBFWZG010000052.1:17633-20482 GCA_050185515.1 Reyranellaceae bacterium | reverse complement strand
CGATGTCGAGACGGTCGGGATCGGCGAACTGCGCCGGATCGCGATTGGCCGCGCCCAGCAGGGCGATGACGTAGTCGCCTTTGGCAATGGCGACGCCGCCCAGTTCGAGATCCTCGTGCGCCACGCGCGCGGTGAGCTGCACCGAGGAATCGTAGCGCAGCAGTTCCTCGACCATGTTGGGGATCAGCGACGGCTCGTCCTTCAGGCGCTGCCACTGCTCGGGATTGCGGTGCAGGGCCAGCAGCCCGTTGCCGATCAGATTGGTGGTGGTCTCGTGCCCGGCGCCGAACAGCAGGCCGATATTGGCGCGCAGCTCCTCGCTGCTGAGGCGGTCGCCCTGCTCCTCGGCGCGCACCAGCTCGGTGGTGAGATCGTCCTGCGGCTGCTTGCGGCGCAATGCGCAGAGCTGCTCGAAATAGGCGCCGGCCAGGCGCGTGCTCTCGTTGGCCTGGTCGAGCTCGGCGCGGCTCATCGGCACGGGATCGAGGATGCGGCCATTGACCGAAGAAGTGGCGAGGAAGGGGCCGCGATGCGCCTCGGGGATGCCGAGCAGGTCGCAGATCACGATCACCGGCAGGCGATGGGCGAGATCGGCCATCACGTCCATCGCGCCGTTGTTCGCCACTCTGTCGAGCTGTTGCGCCACGATGGCTGCGATGCGCGGGCGCATGTCGGCGATGCGGCGGGCGGTGAAGGCCTTGATGACCAGGCCGCGCAGGCGGGTGTGGTCGGGCGGATCGAGCACCAGCATGGTGTGGGCGAGGCTGGCGATGGCCGGCTCCGCCATCGCGCCCGGCCCGTAGCGGCGCTGCATGCTGGCGACAAAATCCTTGCCGAAGCGGCGGTCGCGCAGCACCAGCGCGGCCTCGGCGTAGCTCGACACCAGCCAGAACCCCATCGGCGATTTCGCCACCGGCGCACTCTCGCGCAGGGCGCGGTAGAAGGGATAGGGATCGGCGATGAAGGCCGGATCGAGAAAGGAGAGCTGCGCTGCCGGCGGTATGGGCGTGGCTTCGTTCATGGCGTGGCTCTCTCCAGCGCGAGCGATCAGCGGGCCGCAACTGGAATGGCGGTGAAGCGGAACGTGTCGACCGGCTTGCTGTCGGCGCGGAAGGGATCGACATCCTTGACGCCGGGGAAGATGTGCAGCGCGATGGTGCCCTTCAGCGTCACGCCATTCGGGGCCTTGCCGTCATAGGCCAGGGTCCAGTCGCTGCGGGCGACGCTGCCGCGCGGGGGAAAGCCGAAATTCAGGGTGCGGGCGGCGGCGCTGGCGTCGGTGCTGCAGCGCCAGGCGCCGGACTGGGTGGAGAAGCTCGAACCCTGCAGGCCGACATCCTGCGAGGAATCGACGATGTGCAGATTGCCGTCGCCGAAGAGCGTGATCAGCGCGCGCGAGGCGTAGTCGCCCGTACCGTTGGCGATGGTGGCCAGATAGGTGCCGGCCATGGCGCGGCACGGTTCGGTGGTTTGCGCCGCCGAAGGCAGCGGCAGCAGCAGCAGGGCGAGGATCGGCAGCAGGCGACGCAACATGATGGCGGGATCTCCGGCGTAGAACGGTAAGCGATTATCGTCGAGCGCCGCGTCCGGCGCCATGCGGATCAGCGAGTTGTTCAGCGACGCCGGCCCCTGGTTTCGCCGCGATGGAACAGCCAGGCGATCAGCGCCACCAGCAGCCCGCCCGGCGCTGCGACGGTGCCGGCCACCGCCATGATCATTGGCGCCTCGCCGAGATCGGCCTGCAACGCATCGAGGATGAAGCCCAGCGCGGCGATGGCGGCGGCGATGCCGGCCCACCACAGGCCGATGCGGATGCGCAGCGGCCAGAAACCCGGCCGGGCGACGGTGCGGCCTCTCGAGACGGCCTGAAAATGCGCCAGCACCTTGCTCGCCTCGGCCGAGGCGCCACGGGCGACGGGGACGCGCAACTCGCTGCGCCAGGTGGACAGGATCGGCGAGCCGGACGAGGTCATGCGGCCGGTGGTCAGCGCCATGGCGAAGGCGATGGCGAGCGGGTTGCCCGGCACGGTCTGCACGCCGCCGAACCGCGCCAGCCCGCTTTTCGCCAGGCCGAAGAAGGATTTGCCGATCATCACAGCGCTGGCGGAGAAGATCACCTCCAGCCCCTCGGCCGGAATGCGCTTCGGCACTTTCCAGTCGTTGGCCCGGCCGGCCTTGCGGCGCTTTTCCTCGTCGACGCGAAACTCCTCCAGGGTCTGCGCCGGCACGGTCCAGCGCGCGATGACGCCCTCGCCGCGGCGCATGGCGTTGGTCAGCCGCAGCGCCCAGAGGAAATTGAACAGGAACAGCGGGAAGAGAAGGCAGAGCAGCAGGCCGAGGCCGATGGCGACCTGCGCCGCCGTGCCGAGATCGGGATCGTCCATCGCCAGCAGGCCGAAGGCCAGGGCGGCGGCGCCGACGGCTATGCCCACGAGGCAGATGGCGACGTCGCGTCTGGGATCGGAAATGCCGGCGCTCATGGACGTCCCCCCGCTGCGCGAGGAGCGATCCTACCAGCCCGGATCGAGCGGCGCCTTGGCGATGTCGATCTCGCCGGCGGACGGATCGGCGGCGGCGCCGAAACGGATCTCCCATTCGCTGACGCCGGCGATGAAGAGGCGGGCGACCAGATCGGCGCTGGTGTCGCCGTCTCCGGGGCCGAGCCCGATCGCCTGCGGATACCAGAAGCCATTGCGCACGATGCGGCGCGGCGCGGTCCAGCCGGCGGGATCGGCGAGGCTCGGGTTGAAGGCGACGTAGATGCCTTCCTGACGGATGTCGCGACCGCCGCCGGCATGGTTCAGCAGCATGACCCAGCCTTGCAGGCCGCGATTGAAATGCAGCGCCGG
>JBFWZG010000052.1:0-17533 GCA_050185515.1 Reyranellaceae bacterium | reverse complement strand
AATTCCTGGCCGCGCGATTTTCTCTGGGGCGCGTCGACCTCGAGCTACCAGATCGAGGGCGCGGCAAACGAGGACGGGCGCGGGCCCAGCATCTGGGACACGCGCAGCCATACGCCGGGCAAGATCGAGAACGGCGATACCGGCGACGTCGCCTGCGACCATTACCATCGCTGGCCCGAGGATGTCGGCCTGATGCGCCGGCTGGGCATCGGCGCCTATCGCTTCTCGCTGGCCTGGCCGCGGCTGCTGCCGCAGGGCACGGGCGCGGCCAACGAGAAAGGGCTGGATTTCTACGACCGGCTGATCGACGCGCTGCTGGAGGCGCGCATCGAGCCCTGGATCTGCCTCTACCACTGGGACCTGCCGCAGGCGCTGCAGGACAGAGGCGGCTGGGCCAGCCGCGATGCGGCGGGCTGGTTCGCCGATTACGCGGCGCTGGCCGCCTCGCGCTACGGCGACAGGGTCAAGCGCTGGGCGACGTTCAACGAGTTCAACGTCTTCACCCTGTTCGGCTACGCCATCGACTGGGGCGCGCCGGGCATCACCGATCGTGCGCAGCATCTGCAGGCGATTCACCACGCCAATCTGGCGCATGGCGAGGGCGTTCGCGCGCTGCGCGATCTGGTGCCGGGCGCATCGATCGGCGGCATCCACAACCGCCAGCGCATCCTGCCCGAGAAGGACAGCGATGCCGACCGGCAGGCGGCTGCGCTGCTCGACGAGCACTGGAACCTCGCCTTCACCGAGCCGCAGCTGCGCGGCGCCTATCCGCCGCTGCTGGCGCGGGCGCTGGAGCCCTACGTGCAGCCGGGCGATCTGGCGCGCATCGCCGCGCGCACCGACTGGCTGGGGCTCAACCACTACGGCCCGATCTTCGCCAGGGCCGATCCCGGCTGGATCTGGGGCTACGCCTGGGGCGAGGCGCCGGCCGACGCGCCGCGCACCGAGATCGGCTGGCCGATCTTCCCCGAGATGTTCGAGCAGGAGCTCGTCGAGCTGACCGAGCGCTACCGCCTGCCGATCTACGTCACCGAGAACGGCTGCGGCGGCGACGACGCTCCCGACGCGCAGGGGCGGGTCGACGATCCGAAGCGGATCACGTACCTGCACGCCTATGTCGAGGCGATGCGGCAGGCGATGATGCGCGGCGCCGACGTGCGCGGCTATTTCGTCTGGTCGCTCCTCGACAATTTCGAATGGGGCTCCGGCTACCGCAACCGCTTCGGCATCGTGCATGTCGACTTCGCCAGCCAGAAGCGCACGCCGAAATCGTCGTTCGACTGGTACGCCGAGCTGATCCGCGGCGGCGCGCACCAGGCTCGGAACTCATAAGCAGGCGAGGAAGGGGAAAACGCTCGACCCGGCGAAGGTGCGAGGCCATCCTTCCTCTCGCCAATGGCAGGCGCGGAGATCGGAAATGACCAGGACACGCAAGACCGTGTTCGTGCGGGAACTGATCGAAACCGATTCATTCGGCGAGCCTTGCGATCCGGTGACGCGGGTCGCCATCGCTGCGGTCTTCAAGAACCCCCTGAGCGGACGTTTCGAGCGCGATCTGTCTCCGCTCTTCGAGATCGGGGCAGAACTGGGGAAGAGGCTTGCGGGGCAGGCCGTTGCCTTGCTGGCTGCGTCTCCGATTTCCTACGGCAAGGCCGCGATCGTGGGAACTTCCGGGGATATGGAGCACGGCGGCGCCGTTATACATCCGCGTCTGGGGGCGCCAATGCGCGCCGCCTGCGGTGGCGGCGAAGCCGTCATTCCTTCCAACGTGAAGATCGGGGCTGCGGGGACTTCGATCGACCTGCCACTCGGACACAAGGACAACCCGTGGTCCTTCGATCATTTCGATACGATGACACTGTGCGTCCCCGATGGTCCCGCACCCGACGAGATCGTGATGTTCCTGGCCTACGCGGATCGCGGACGCCCGATCCCGAGATGCGGCAAGGCACCGATACCACTCTAGGCCGACCAACGACAGCAACCTCCGCATCTCGGACATAGGCGGATTTCGGCGAATGGCAGATCCTGACAGGAGCTGACGTTGACGTCGGAGCCGGTTGCCGGTCCCGACCCTGGTCAGCCCTCGCTCAGCACCGTCTCCTTGACGATGGCGCAGCCGTCGTGGCGCTGCAGGGAGAGGTGGCGGCCGTGATAGCGGCGCATCACCAGGCGCTGGCTGATGGTGATGATGGTGGCGCGCGGGAACTGCTCCTGCAGCAAGGTCATCAGCTCGCGCTCGCCCTCGGCATCGAGCGCGTCGGTCGGCTCCTGCATGAAGATCCAGTCCGGACGATGCAGCAGCAACCGGGCGAATCCCAGGCGCTGCTGATCGGAAACGCCGAGCTCGTGCTCCCACACCGCCGCCTCGTCGAGCCGCGGCGCCAGCCGTCCCAGCCCGACCTGGCGCAGCGCCTGGGCGATGGCGGCGGCGTCGCGATCGGGCGCGCCGTGATAGCGCACGGCGTCGGCCAGGGTGCCGACCGGCAAATAGGGCCGCTCGGGCATGTAGTAGATTGCCGCGCCCTGCGGCAGCTCGATGCGGCCCTTGCCCCAGGGCCAGATGCCGGCCACGGCGCGGAACAGCTTGGTGGTGGCGCCGGTCTCGCCCGAAATCAGCACCCGCTCGCCGCTGCCGATCTCGAGGCTGAAGCGGTCGATGGCCAGGCTGCCGTCGGGGTTCTCGATCGCCAGGCCGCGCAGCGCCAGCACCGGCCGCTCGGAGGTGGCGATGGCGATGCGGTGCGCGTCGGGCGCGTCGACGCCGCGCTCGAGCCGGTGCAGATCGGCGCGCAAACCGTGCACGCGCTCGACCGAGGCGCGCCAGTCGGCCGCCTTGGCGAGATTGTCGATCGGCCAGCTGAGCGCGGCCGTCATCTGCTGGAAGGCCTGCGCCGACTGCATCAGCGTGCCGAGCGTGATCGAGCCGGCGATGTAGCGCGGGGCTGCGATCAGGATCGGGAAGATCTGCGAAAACATCGGCCACGACATCGTGTAGAGATAGAGATTGCGCAGAGCCGCGGTCTGCCGGTTCCAGGCCGCAATGGCGGCGAGGAAAAGATCGGCGAAGCGGCGGCGTTCGTCGCGCTCGCCCTTGACCAGCGCGATGGCGACGGCGTTCTCCAGCGCATGCACCAGCCCGAAGCGGAATCCGGCCTCGGCCGATTGCCGGCGATCCGCCGCCGCCATCAGCGGCCGTCCCAGCCACAGCGCGAACCAGGTGCCGAGAACGGAATAGACGACGCCGATCAGCACCAGATGGCCGGGTATGGCGAGCGCCCAGCCGCCGAGCTCGACCGTCACCGTGCCGGAAAGGCGCCACAGCACGATGACGAAGCTGATCAGCAGCAGGTTGGCGTAGAGCGCCGAATGCACCAGATCGACGGCGTACTCGGTGGCGATGCGGGCGTCCTCGGCGATGCGGGCGTCGGGATTGTCGTGCGCGCCGGGCATCTGGCCCAGCTGGTAGGGCTCGGCCATCCAGCGGTCGAGCGTCGCCGCCGTCAGCCAGTCGCGCCAGTCGACCTGCAGGCGGCGCTTGAAATGCAGATGCAGGCTCATCACCGCGACGTTGGCGGCGACGATGAGCGCGAAAACGCCGACCAGCAGCAGGAAGCGGTCGAGCCGCTTCTGCTCCAGCGCGTTGAAGAACTGCTCGTTCCAGAAGTTCAGCACGATCGCCAGCGCCACCTGGGCGAAGGTCAGCGCCACCACCAGCAGGGTCAGCAGCCGGGCGCGGCTCTTGCGCGGCGAGCGCCAGTACGGCCCGGCCAGATGCCAGAAGCGCGCCAGAAATCGCGGCCAGCTCAAAGGAGCGTCGAGGGAAGAGGCGTGATTGGCCATGGACCGGCGCGGGTTCTCCGGAAAAACTTCGATCAGCATGGCGCTTCGCAGCGCCCGGGGCGTTGATCGCGCTCAATCCGCCTTGCCTCAGATCATCGGCATGCCGATTTCCTGATCCATCGCCGTGGCGCCGCCAATCATGCCGCCCGCGACGACGTTGACGCCGACCGGCCGGTCGTAGCCTTTCAGAATGACCTCGCGCCGCGCCAGTCCGGCCGGCGCGGCGGCGCAATGCGCCAGCGCCGCATCGCTGATCAGGATCTCGCCGGTCTCCGCCTGCGAGGCGAGGCGAGCGGCGAAATTGACGACGTCGCCCAGGGCGGTGAAGTCGGTAAAGCCGTCGGGGGCGCCGACCGTGCCGACATAGGCCATGCCGGAATGGATGCCGATGCCGACCGGCACCCAGGGCCGGTCCGCGCCGCCGGCCTCGCCATGGCCGGTGGCGCCGAGGATGCGGCAGGCCGCATTGAGCGCCTTGTCGGCATGGTCGGCGCCGCAGAAGCCGGGAATGTAGAGCGCCACCACCTCGTCGCCGACCAGCTTGTCGATCAGCGCATCGGACGCCACCAGCGCCCGCATGGCGGTGGCGTAGAAGCGGTTCATCAGGGCGCCGAATGCGGCCGCGCTCATGCTTTGCGCGATGGCGGTCGAACCGCGCACGTCGGCGAACAGCAGGGTCAGCTCGATTTCGGCGCCGCCGCGATGACTGCCGGCGAACACTTCGCAATCGTTGCAGTATCGCGGGCTCTTGTTGGCGGGGCGCTTGCCCATCATGCGCGCGACCACCGCACCGATGCCGTCGAACGGCGCCAGGCAGAGCTTGCAGCGGTTCGAATCGCCGTGCGGCAGAAGCCGGAAGAAATGCCTTCCCTTGCGCAGGAAGGCCGCCTCGCCCAGCAGCAGGCTGCGCCACAATCGATCGGCTTCGCTCTCAGCCATGCTCGCCTCCCTGCAGGATGACGCTTCGGCCCGTCGGCAACCAATCACTCTAAATCAAGGATACGCCCGCCGGCGGCGCGACGCCATTGCGGCCGCGCGCAGGTCGAGAGCGGCCTAGGGGGGGCCCTGGGGCGGCAAGGGGGGCGCGGCCCGGGGGCATCCTCCGGGCCCGTCTTGCGCTGTGCGGAATAAACGCCTATATGGGTTTTACGATCGACGTCAAAGGCCTGACTTGCCGTTGGCGACCGCTTGAAGAAACAGGAACTTCCGCGACCGGCGATGCCGCCGGCGCCCTCACGAAGTTCCGGCGGCGCCGAGTACTACAAGCCTCCCAAGACCAGATTGTCGTCCTGCCGCGCAACGTCTCGCGCGGTCGGGCCGTTCGTCGTTCCCCACTTGCCAATACCGGCCGGGGGCGGCGCGGCCCACTACTACGAAGGAGCCATAAGATGGCTAACGGTACTGTGAAGTGGTTCAACGCCCAGAAGGGCTTCGGTTTCATCCAGCCGGATTCGGGCGGCAAGGACGTTTTCGTCCATATCTCCGCCGTCGAAGCGGCCGGGCTTTCGGGCCTGAACGAAGGCCAGAAGGTGTCCTACGAGATCGCCAACCAGCGCGGCCGCGACGCCGCCGCGAACCTCAAGGCGCTCTAAACCCCATTCGAGATCCTGCCGCGCGGCCTTTTGGCCCGCGGCGGGCGACGAACACGGAAGCCGGCCGGTCCCTCGCGGGGCCGGCCGGTTTCGTTTTACGGTACCGGACGGCCGCAAATCGCGTCTATTTACATCATAAGTGCAATAATAAAACAGGCCCATTTTACTTTAAGTTTTCTTTTAGGCCTTTACCTGCTTCTTATCCTTCCGCAGATTCTTTGGTGCCTTTTCCTCTTTCGTCTAGGATTCACCCGCTTCCTGCGCTTAACGTTGCCGGCAACAGCGAAAACCGCAACGACAGGGGCAGGGTCTATGGGGGGCATTCGACGCGGCCGCGGATTGGCCTGCGCGTTCGGCGTCGCCGCGTCGCTGGCGTTCGGCGTACTGGCGCCGCATGCCGCGCTGGCGCAGACCGGCGGCCAGGACCTGCGCGACCGCAACGTCACCGACGAGAACGACGGCCGCTCGCAGGCCGAACTGCAGCGGCTCTACGAGGAGGCCTTTGCCGCGATGCTGGCCGACCCGGCCAATCTCGACAAGACGTTCCGCTACGCCGGGCTGGCCGTGCGCGTCGGCGATCTCGAAGGCGCGGTGGCGGCACTCGAACGCATGCTGCTGATCAATTCCAACCTGCCGCGCGTGCGCCTCGAGCTCGGCGTGCTGTACTACCGGCTCGGCTCCTACGAGGCGGCGCGCACCTATCTCGTCACGGCGCTCGAGACGCCCAACATGCCGCCGGACGTGCGCGAGCGGGCGCAGGAGTTCCTCGAGCGCATCGAGAAGCAGAAATCGCCGACGCGTTTCTTCGGCACGCTGCTGGCCGGATTGCGCTGGCAGTCGAACGCCAATGCGGCGCCCACCGGCAACGTGCGGGTCGGCGGCTTCGAGGCCGAACTCGACGACAACTCGACGGCGGCCTCCGACTGGAACGCCTTCGTCGCCGCCCAGGCGACGCATATCTGGGACTTCGGCTGGCAGAGCGGCGATCATCTCGACACGCAGGTCAATCTCTACGTCTCGCGCCAGTTCCAGCGCGACGAGGTCAACGCCACCGTCGCCGTGGTGTCGACCGGGCCGCGCTTCGTGCTGATGCCCGAATCGATCGAAGGGCTGTCGCTGCGCATCGCCGGCGTCGGCGAGTACGTCATGCTCGACGACGAGACGGAGTACCTCGCGCCGGGCGCCGCGCTGTCGCTCGACAAGCGCTGGGACGACACGCTGGTCAGCCTCGGCTTCGACTGGCGCCATCGCAACTACCACGACACGGAGATCCGGCCGTTCAACTCGCTGCGCGACGGCGACGAATACACCGCGCGCCTCAGCGTCGAGCACAAGGCGGCCGACTGGCTGGGCGTGGCGGTGCTCGGCGGCGCGAGCCGCTTCGAGGCGCGCTCCGAATGGGAGAGCTACCGCGAGGTGCAGCTCGGCCTGGCGCTGACCATGCAGCCCTTCGTGTCGCCGTTCGACGAGCAGCAGAACATAGTGATCGCGTTCACAGCGGCGCATCTGCGTTCCTGGTACGATAAGGTCGATTTGTCGGTGGATCCCGACATCAAGCGCAAGGATCGCGACTGGCGGCTGGCGCTGACCGTGAGCGTTCCCATCACCGAAGAATTCTCAGCCATCCTGCAAGGTGGCTACAACAGGCGGTCCTCAACGCTGCCCAACTACGAATACACCAACTGGTACACGATGACCGGCATCGCGTGGCGCTTCTGACGGGCAAGGACGAAGCGCGCGCAAAGCCAAGGAGGCTGACATGCTGCGAACGAAACTGATGCAGGGCGCGTCGCTGGCCGCCGTGGCGCTGGCGCTGATCGCCGCTCCCACCCTGGCCGAGGCCCGGGTCGGCGTCACCAGCACGACCACCGGCGCGCCGCTCGGCAAGCCGCCGCAGCAGGAGCAGCGCGTGCTGAAGGTCGGCGTCGACGTGTTCGCCGACGAACGCATCACCACCGGCGCTGACGACCGCGCCCATCTGCTGTTCGCCGACGGCAGCGCGCTGACCGTCGGGCCCAACGCCGAGCTGACGATCGACCGCTTCGTCTACGACCCCAGCAAGGGCACGGGCGATCTGGCGATCTCCGCCACGCGCGGCGTGTTCCGCCTGGTCGGCGGCAAGATCACCAAGCAGGGCGAGGCGACGATGAAGGTCGGCACCGCCACGCTCGGCCTGCGCGGCGGCATCGCGGTGATCGACGCCTCCAGCCCCGGCTCGCTCGACGCCTTCTTCATGTTCGGCGACAAGCTGGTCGTCACCACGCCGCAGGGCACCAAGGTGGCGACGCGGCCGGGCTCGACGATCAAGACGATCTTCGGCCAGGGCCCGTCGAGCCCGTCGCTGACGCCGGCCGGCGCGCTGACCGGCCCGCTGGCCAAGCTCGAGGCGCCGTCGGGCAGCAACGTCCAGGGCACCTCCGGCGTCGATGCCAAGGTCAACCAGAGCGGCCTCAACTCGGTCAATTCGGCCCAGTCGGGCGGCGGCAGCGGCGAAGGCGCCTCGACGCCGCAATTCGTGCCGCCGGCGCTCGACGTCACGCTGCGCCCGGTCAGCGCCGACGGCCGCTACGTCGCGGAGACGGCCTTCCTGTCTTACAACCCCACGACCGGCGACGCGGCGCGCGATCCCAACAACAATACCGGCCTGGCCGATGCCGGCACCTATGGCGGCCGCCTGGTCGCCAACACCGCAAACGGCATCAACTTCAACCTGCCCTGGACGCCCGGCACGCTCGGCGGACCCAACACCGGCTTCGTCGTCGACCAGACCAACTCGACGTCCGATCTCGGCCCGGTGACGGGCATGGGCTACGTCTCGCCCAACGAGGATTTCTACATCTACTACCTGACCGACGTTACTACGGGGAACAAGGTCAACCTGTTCGCCGGCGACCGCACGCTGGCCACGGGCTTCCAGACCACCGGCGTCAGCGCCCGCGAGATGCTCGATCTCGACACCGCCCTGCCGTTCCTGCCGGAGAGCGTGTCGCTGCTGCCGGTGGCGGCCAACGCGCCGCAGGGGCAGATGTTCATCGCCCATTCGCCGATCCTGACCAACACGCAGATGGCCGGCTCCGACCAGCGCGCCACCTGGTTCCAGGCGTCGCTGAACTTCGAAGGCAACGGCAGCACCCAGTCGTCGTTCCTGTCGATCAACATCGGCCAGTTCGGCGCCGACGAGGGCAACGCCAACGCGCTGTTCTCCTCGGGCAGCGGCCAGGCCTCGCTGCGCGAGACCGGCACCGGCAACGTCACGCGCTTTAGCTCGAACATATCGACGGCGCAGACCGCGACCGGCGACGCGATCTACGGCGCGGCCGGCGAGTATTTCGTGTTCCTGCCCGACAAGCGCGCCGACGACCTGTCGCCGCCCGGCGTCACGCCGCAGGCGGGCGCCTCGCAGGACTACGCGACGCTCGACAAGACGCCCTACTACTACGTGACCTCGAGCGCGCCGACCACGGCCCCCGCCGGGCTGGGCGCCAGCCGCACCGATCGCACCATGACCGGCTTCGCCGCCGGCCAGCTCGACCAGCGCGACGGGTCGGGCAACATCACCACGACGCTGTTCCGCAACACCGACGCCTCGGACGTGACGGTGACGACCTCGGCGGCCAACAACCGCGCCTCTGCCAGCATGGAGTTCACCGAGCTGAACAATCCCTACGCCGAGTACAAGCTGCTGTTCGGTTCGACCACCGGCGTCAACGCCAACTCCTCCTCGTTCGTCGACGACCAGCGCTTCGCCATCGGCACCTCGCCGACCGGCGGCAGTACCTACAACGGCGATCCGGTTGTCACCAACCTCGCCATGGTGACGCACCAGTCGGTGGCCAACGACGCCGACCTGATACAACCCGGCGCGCAGTACTGCGCCTGCGAGTTCATGAGCTGGGGCTACTGGCAGGGCGAGGTGCAGCACACGACGGGGCCGCGCGCCGGCGAATACGACCGCGTCCATATCGGCACCTGGGTCGCCGGCACGCAGCCCGACCTGGTCGACATTCCGCTGTCGGGCACCGCCACCTATACCGGCCACGCCATCGGCAACGTGTCGAACAACGGCGCGTCCTACGTCGCGGTCGGCGAGTTCCGCCAAGTGTGGAACTTCGGCACCCGCGCCGGCGCGGTCAACATCGACAATTTCGACGGCGGCAACTACTCGGGCTTCACCGGCGCGCCCGGCAACGGCCGCGATTTCTCGGGCACCATCAGCGGCATCGGCGGCACCGGCATCGGCCGCTCGGGCAACGTCGACGGCACGTTCTACGCCTCGCCGACCAGCCCGGTGGCGGGCCAGGGCGGCAGCTTCGCCATCAACGGCGCCAACTACTCCGCGTCGGGCACCTTCGCGGCGCAGAAATAGGGCCGGGGAGCGGACGCCGCGGACGGCGACGTCTTCGCCAGGCAACGGCGCGGCCCCAGGCCGCGCCGTTTTCGTTCGACGCGGGGCGATGCCGTCCGGCGACGCGGCGATACCGTCCGGGCGGCGGATTCTCCGCCCTTCCCTCCGTTCCGGCAGCGGCTAGGATGCGGCGGACGAAGGCCAGGGCGCGAGGACGGGATCATGAGCGAAGACAGGAAAACACCGGTCAGGCCCGGCAAGGGCCTGGGGCGCGGCCTGTCGGCGCTGCTGGGCGAGGCGCCGCCGCGGCCGGCCGGCGGCGAGACGCCGGCCAGCGCGCCGACGCCGGCGACCGCCTCTGCCGGCGCCGGCCCCAACGCCGCCGAGCTCGAGGCGCTGCGCCGCGAATCCTGGCGCGTGCCGATCGAGTTCCTGCGGCCCGGCCGCTTCCAGCCGCGCCGCGTGTTCGACGAGGAGGCGCTGGCGCAGCTGGCGCAGTCGATCCGCGAGAAGGGCCTGCTGCAGCCGATCCTGGCGCGGCAGCTGGGCCGCGATTCCTACGAGATCCTGGCCGGCGAGCGGCGCTGGCGCGCGGCGCAGCTGGCGAAGCTGCACGAAGTGCCGGTGGTGCTGCGCGAGTTCACCGACCGCGAGGCGCTGGAGATCGCGCTGATCGAGAACCTGCAGCGCCAGGACCTGTCGCCGGTCGAGGAGGCGCAGGGCTACGCCAGGCTGCGCGACGAATTCAACGCCACGCAGGCGGAGCTGGCCGAGGCGCTGGGCAAGAGCCGCAGCCACATCACCAACACGCTGCGCCTGCTCGAGCTGCCGGAGAAAGTGCGCGCCCTGCTGGATGCCGGAAAGCTGACGGCGGGACATGCGCGCGCGCTGCTCGGCGTCAAGGACATCGAGGCCATGGCGCAGCGCGCCGCCGACGAGGGATTGTCGGTGCGGCAGGTCGAGAAGCTGGCGCAGGCGGCGAGCGGGACCCCGCGCGCGCCGTCGACGCCTTCGGGCGCGAGGAAGAAGGGGTGGAGCGAGCACACGCTGCCGATCGCCGCCAATATGCCGAAATCGGCCGACGTCAAGGCGCTGGAGAAGCAGCTCGAGGAAGCGCTCGGCCTGCGCATCGACATCGCCCAGCGCGGCGACGAGCGCACCCAGGTCAGCCTGTTCTGCGACGACTACGAACAGCTCGACGACGTCGTGGCGCGGCTGACGCGCGCGCCGCGCGGTTCATAGCCGGGAAACAATCCGCGCCTCGCGCATTCGTGAATCGGCGCTATTGGGGCGATGCCGCCGCGCCGCATGCCCGGAGCGATTAACGTCCGCCGGCGTCGTTCCTTCATCTGGTGAAATACACCGAACCGCATCCGACGATTTCCGCAGATGGAATGCATAAACAGCCGGGCCGCAGGAGCACGAAGACTGTCATAAGCGGCCATTCATTCGATATCGAAACGATATCGAACGACAAATATTCAAATGATCGGTCGACAACAAGCCGGAATTCTTGGATAGGTCGCGCGCTGCTTGGTCGAACCGGGCCGATTCTGGTTAGGATGGCGTCATGAGTTCATATTTCGGCGCCGCCCGCGACGGCGAGCCTTCCGATTCCGACCCGTTCTCCGATCCACCTGCCGGCAGCGGCGACGGCAGCGACGGCGGCGGCGATGGCGGCAACGACGCCGCGCCGCGACGGCGCATGTCGCCGGGTGATCGCCGGGCGATGATCCTCGAGCAGGCGGCGGAGTTCTTCGCCAGCAACGGACCGGCCGCCTCGACGCGGGCGCTGGCGCAGGCGCTGGGCATCACCCAGGCGCTGCTCTATCGCTATTTCCCGTCGAAGGAGGCGCTGGTGCGCGCGGTCTATCGCGAGCGCTTCGCCGCGCGCTGGGATCCGCAATGGTCGGCGCTGCTGCACACGCCCGGCCGATCGCTGCAGCAACGGCTGACCGAGTTCTTCACCGCCTACATGGACAGGCTCAGCGCGCCCGACTACCGGCTGTGGATCCGCGCCGCGCTGGAAGGCTGGAGCTTCGCCGCCCTCTATCACAACGACCTGGTCGAGAACGTGCTGCGGCCGATCGTCGGCGAGTTGCGCGCCGAAGCCGGGCTGCAGACGCTCGAGCAGCGGCCGGCGATGTACGGCGAACTCGAAACCGTGTTCGTGCTGCACGGCGCGCTGACCTTCCTGCGCATCAGGCGCGACATCTATGGGGCTCCGGTGCACCCCGACACGGCGGCGGCCACCGCGCTGCATGTCGCGGTGGTCCTGCCCGGCGCGCTCATGCAGATCCGCGCCCTGCACGAGGGCCAGGCCAGCCCGTCGATGGCGGTGCCGCCGCTGCAGGCCTAGTCGAAGACCTCGTCGCAGGCCGTGCGCGCGCGATCCGCCACCACCCTCCGGGCGGGAACCGCGATACCGTCCAAACGTCTCCCGACGGGGGAAAAATTCTCCCAAGCGTCGCCGTTTCGGCCGCGCAACGCGATGGCGCGGCGCAATTCCGATGCGGTAGCATGTTGCCGCCGCCTGCGCCGGCGCGCGAAAGGGAGGATAAAAGAATGAGTACCGCCTGGATGCGTCTGTCCTTCGCCCGCCTGCCGCTGGCCATTGCCGCGATCGGCGGGTTCATCGCCGTGGCGACCCTGCCCGAACCGGCGGCGGCGCAGAATTTTCCGCCCGGCTCGTGGCGCCAGAGCTGCAAGGATGCGCGCATGGAAGGCCGCGACGATCTGGTGGCGGAATGCCGCCGCCGCGACGGCAGCTGGAACCGCTCCCGCATCGACATCGATCAGTGCGGCCGCGGCGGCTCGGTCGGCAACGACAATGGCCGGCTGGTGTGCGAAAACACCAATTACGGCAACGACAACCGGCTGCCGCCGGGTTCGTGGTCGCAGTCCTGCCGCAACGCCCGCATCGAGGGCCGCGACGATCTCGTCGCCGATTGCCGCCGCCGCGACGGTGGCTACAACCGCTCCTCGCTCGACCTCGACCGCTGCGGCCGCAACGGCCGCGTTGCCAACGACAATGGCCGGCTGGTGTGCGAGAACGCCAATGCCGGCAGCGGCAACTGGTGGGGCAACAGCCCGCCGCAGGGCTCGTATCGCCAGAGCTGCCGCAACGAGCGCATGGAAGGGCGCGACCTGCTGGTCGCCGAATGCCGGCGCCAGAACGGCAACTTCCGCAACACCCGCCTCGACATCGACAGCTGCCGCGGCCGCGACATCGCCAACAACAACGGCCATCTCGAATGCGGCGGCCGCGGCTATGGCGGCAACTACGGCAGCTACGGCCTGCCGGGCGGCTCGTGGCGGCAATCCTGCCGCGACGCCCGCATCGTACGCGACGAGATGATCGCCGAATGCCGCGCCCGCGACGGCCAGTGGCGGCGCACCGACATCGATCTCGACGAATGCAAGGGCCGCGAGATCGTTAACGAGAACGGCAAGCTCAACTGCAGCGGCCGCAGCCAGTCGTCGAACTGGGACAACCGCTACCCGCCGGGATCGTGGCAGCAAAGCTGCCGCAACCCGCGCTTCCAGGACGGCCGCTTCTTCGCCGATTGCCGCCGTCGCGACGGTGGCTACCAGACCGACGGCATCGATCTCGACAATTGCCGCGGCCAGCCGGTGCGCAACGAGGACGGCAAGCTGCGCTGCTGATCGCGGGAGCGGCGGAAAACAGGGGCGGCGGCCGTGCCGCCCTTTTTTTGTCACAGGCCCCGGCCTCGAATCCGCGATGCTGCCGCGAGTCCGTCAAGATTCCGTCGCAATCTGGCGCGACGCTCGATTTCTCGGAATTTTCCGCGGTCGTCGGCAACAGGCCAGGCCGCAGCACGGACACCGCTCTTGGTCTGCAATCTTTTGCCCAAGATTGCACCCTGATCCCCGCCAGGCTTCGGCCTTGGCGGGGTTTTTTTGTCTGTTTACAGCGCCTTACTTCCGGCGCGGCGGCGGCGGCGGCAGACCGTCCGGCCCCCCCGCGGGCGGCGGTCGCAGCGGCGCGGGCCGCGTGGCGGCGAGGCGCTGGGCGGCGCGCTGCTCGGCGGCGGCGCGGGCCGGCGGCGGCACCAGGGGCGCCAGACGCTCGCGCTCCTCGCTCAGCGCCGAGTTGATGCCCAGCCCCAGGGCGAAGGAAAACCACTCCCAGGCCTGCACCGGATCGCGCTGCACGCCGCGGCCTTCGCGCAGGGCGCGGGCCAGCTGGGCGGCGGCCGGGCCCGATCCCTTCTCGGCGGCGCGTCGGTAGTAGGTGGCGGCCAGCGCATCGTCCTTCGCCATGCCGTCTCCAGTGCGCGCCATCTCGGCCAGCGCCAGCAGGGCCGGCGCATAGTCGCGCTCGGCCGCCTGACGCCACCAGGCATTGCGCTGCGCCGGATCGGGGCGCACGCCCTGGCCGCGATCGTAGAGCGCGCCCAGCTGATAGGCCGATTCGGCATCGCCCGCTTCCGCCGCGCGGCGATAGAACACGATCGCCTCGGCGGCTTTCGGCGGCTTGTCGTTGAGCAACAGGAAGGCCAGATCGCGCTGCGCCTCGGGCAGGCCCTGCGCGGCGGCCTTGCGATACCAGGCGATGGCGCCGGCCTCGTCGGTCTGGCCGGGCGAGGCGCCCTGCAATGCGATGCCGCCCATCAGGTACTGGGCGCGCGCATTGCCCTGCTCGGCCAGCGGCTGCAATTCGCGCGAGGCGGTGCGCCAGTCGCGCCGCGCGAAGGCGGCTTCGCCTTCGGCCAGGCCGGCGAAGGCAGGCGGCGCTGCCAGCGCGCTGGTCAGCAGCAGGACGAAGAGAAATTTCAGACGCATGGCGGGACTCTTTGCGGGACGATGGCGGCGGGCGGTCCTGCATAGCACGGAACCGGCAATACCGGGCGGCGTTTGGTCTGCGTCGGTCGCGGTTTGCGTCCGTGCCGCCTTCGCCGGCCCAGCGCCGGAGAGAAGGCGCGAGCGCAGACGCGTTGCGGCCGACACCGAACCCTTGACGCACCTTTGGAGGCAAGCATGTCCGCCCGGTTCCGCGTTACCGCAATGATCGCCGCCGCAACCGGCGGGCTTCTCCTCGCCGCATCCGCCCTGCCGGCATCGGCGCAGCAGACCATCCCCGGCTCGTGGGGCCAGTCCTGCCGCGACGGCTACATCCAGGGCGACGACTTCACCGCCGAATGCCGCACCTATGACGGCCGCTACCGGCGCAGCACCATCGATCTCGACAATTGCCGCGGCGGCGCGGTCGGCAATGCCGATGGCTACCTGGTGTGCGAGACGGGCTACGTGCCGGCCTATGGCCGCGGCTATTCCGGCCCCTATTTCCCGCCGGGCTCGTGGAGCGCCAGCTGCAACAACGCGCGCATCGTCGGCGACGATCTGGTCGCCGTGTGCCGCGACCGGCGCGGCAACGCCTTCGAGGCGCGGCTCGATCTCGACGCCTGCCCCGACGGCCCGGTGGCCAATATCGACGGAAGGCTGGTGTGCGACCGCCCCAACCTGGCGAGCGCTGCCGATCCGCGCTACGGCATGCCGCCGGGCGCCTGGCGCAAGACCTGCAACGACGCGCGCATCGAGGGCGACACGCTGATCGCCTATTGCCGCGGCCAGGGCGTGCACCGCAAGACCTCGATCGATCTCGACACCTGCCCGGGGCGCGAACTGCGCGTGGTCGACGGCCGGCTCTATTGCGACGAACGCTAGAGCGTCCGCCTCTCCAAAGACGACGCCCCGGCGGAGCGATCCACCGGGGCGTTCCTGCTTCGGGACGCTACCGCAGGCTTACGACAGCGCCTTCTTGAAGAGATCCATGGTCCGGCCGTTGGCCAGCTTGCAGGCCGCGGCGTCGTAGTGCTGGCCGCCTTCGCGGCAGAAGGCGTGATCGTTCTCGGCATAGCCGTGGATCGTCACCTTGGGATGGCCCTTCAGCGCGTCGCGGATCTTCTTCTGCGCCTCGGGCGGCACGAAGCCGTCCTTCTCGGCGATGTGCAGGATGGTCGGCGCCTTGATGTTCTTCGCCTCGTCCAGCGCCGCGTCGATGCCGACGCCGTAATAGGCCGAAGCCGCATCGACGTCGGAACGGCAGGCCATCAGCCAGGTGAGCTTGCCGCCGAGGCAGTAGCCGGTGACTCCGGCCTTGCCGTTGCAGCCCTCGACCTTGCGCAGCGTGGCGAGCGAGGCCTTGAGATCCTCGACGCCCTTGGCCTCGTCGAAACCCTTGTAGAGGGAGAAGGCCTTGTCCCATTCGGCCTGGCTCTGGTCGGTGATGTCGACGCCGGGCTCCTGGCGCCAGAAGATGTCGGGGCAGAGCGCGAAATAGCCCTGGGCGGCGTAGCTGTCGCAGATGTCGCGCATCACCTTGTTGACGCCGAAGATCTCCTGGATCACCAGCACGCCGGGGCCCTTGCCCGAGGCGGGGCTGGCGAGATACGCGGAGAATTTGCCGTCGCCGACGGCGATGTCGATTTTCCTGCCCATCGTCTTCCTCCTTCATTCGATGCAGTGAACGCGTCGGCGCGCAGCGTAGAGCGGATCGCGCCCGGAGTCATGCCCGGGACTATCGCAGTACCGCGATATGCGGCGAAGCGGGGCAAATGCGGCGGTAACGCCTTGGAACCGCATCCATGGCAGTGCCGTTGACCAGCCGAGGACCGCGCAGGGGCCGCAAGGCGGCGCAGTCCGCTCCCCCGCGAGTTTTCCGAAAGCAGAGAGAAAGAGGGTAACGATCATGTCCATTCGCAACATTCTCATGGCCGGCGTGGCCGGCGCGGCGCTGATGGCTGCTCCCGTCGCCATGGCGCAGACGCAGCAGAACAAGAGCACGACGACCGCGCCGTCGACGGCGACCAAACCGGCGGCCGGCGCCATGCAGGTCGACCGCCTGGTCGGCAAGACGGTCGAGAATCCCGACGGCGACAATGTCGGCGACATCGAATCGGTCTACGTCAAGCCGGACGGCAAGGTCGACAGCGTCATCATCGGCGTCGGCGGCTTCCTCGGCATCGGCGAGCGCGAGGTCGCCATCAAGTGGAGCGATCTCACCGTCAGCGCCGACGGCGAGACGATCACCACGTCGATGACCAAGGAACAGCTCAAGGAAATGCCGCAGTACGAGTACAAGGACAAGACCTATCGCGGCAAGGTCTTCTCCGACACCGGCGTCATGAAGACCGACCGCAAGCCGTCCGACATGGCGACCGCGCCGGGCAACCGCACTGGCCAGCCGGCCGGCACCATGGCGCCTGACGCCTCGACGCGGGCCGACTCGGCGCGCACGCCGGGCAGCACCGCCGACAAGTCGACCATGGGCGACAAGACGACCATGGGCAAGGATCGCGCCGCGACGATGGATCGCGACCGCACCACCGCCGACAAGCCGATGCGCGTGGCCGAGCCGAAGGGCTGGACCAAGACCGGCGAGATGTCGGGCGATGCGCTGATCGGCGCCTCGGTCAAGAACGCCCAGGGCGAGACCATCGGCGACATCAAGGACATCCACCTCAACAAGGACGGCTCGGTCAAGGCCGTCGTGGTGGGCGTCGGCGGCTTCCTCGGCATGGGCGAGCGCGACGTGCTGATGAACTGGAACCAGATCCAGGTGACGCGCGACGACGCCAATGGCGGCGACCTGGTCATCCGCACCGAGGCCAGCAAGGAATCGCTGAAGTCGATGCCCGAGTACCAGATGTAAGTCTGTCTCAGGCCAGCGGATCGGCCTGAGTAAGGGACCCGCCGTCTTTCTCCTTCGGGAGAGAGGCGGCGGGTTTTT
>JBFWZG010000051.1:13317-21212 GCA_050185515.1 Reyranellaceae bacterium | reverse complement strand
GCCGACGAGATCCGGCTGGTGCCCGGCGGCCTGACCCGGGTGGCGCTGCGCGAGGGCTCGCTGGTGGTGAATTCCAGCCAGGGCGGCGGCACCAAGGACACCTGGGTTCTGGAGGGCTGAGGCGTGCTGGCGCGGGCGGCGGACAATCTCTACTGGATGGCGCGCTACATCGAGCGCGCCGAGAACATGGCGCGCATCCTCGACGTGTCCTATCGCATGTCGCTGCTGCCGGTCGGCGCCGCCGGCCAGCGCACCTTGTGGGAGCCGGCACTGATCATCGCCGGCGCCGACGAGCCCTTCGCCGCCAAGGGCCTGCCGGTCACCCCGCGCAGCGTCATGGAGCATCTGGCGCTCGACCGCGACTTTCCCTCCAGCATCTATTCCTGCATGGCCGCCGCGCGCGAGAACGCCCGCGCCATGCGCGTGCAGGTCACCACCGAGATGTGGGAGAGCATGAACGCCACCTGGCTCGAGGTGCGCGACCTGACCTACGCCAAGATCGAGGCGATGGGGCCGCGCACCTTTTTCGATTGGGTCAAGGAACGCTCGCATCTGTTCCGCGGCGTCACCTACGGCACGATGCAGCGCGACGAAGCCTTCCGCTTCGTGCGGCTGGGCACCTTCCTCGAGCGTGCCGATTCGACGGCGCGCCTGCTCGACGTCAAGTACCACGTGCTGCTGCCCAACCCGGAAGACGTCGGCGGCGCGCTCGACTATTACCAGTGGGGCGCGCTGCTGCGCTCGGTTTCCGCCTTCCGCGCCTATCGCGCCATCTATCGCGACGTCATCAAGCCGCTGCGCGTGGCCGAGCTGCTGATCCTGCGCGCCGACATGCCGCGCTCGATGTCGGCCTGCTTCGCCGAGCTGACGGAAATCCTGACCGGCCTGCGCGAGCTCTACGGCCGCGACTACGCCTCGACGCGGCTGGCGCTGGAGATGCACTCGCGCCTGCGCTTCGGCCGCATCGAGGACATCTTCCACCAGGGCCTGCACGAGTACCTCACCGAGTTCGTCGACAACAACGCGCTGCTGTCGAACGCCATCGCCCGCGACTTCATGCTGGTCGAGTAGGGCTCGCAGCTCCTCCGGCTTCATGGCATTCTGATCCGCCCGGCAGGGCAGGGAGAAGGCGATGGCGCGGGCGGTGTGGCTGGAAGTGGCGCTGAACGGCGCCTGGGGCAAGCGCGGGCAGCCTCTCGCGCCGGTCTCGACCGACGAACTGGTCGAGCAGGCGCTGGCCTGCATCGACGCCGGCGCTTCCATCGTTCATTTCCACGCCTACGATCCCGACACGGGGCGCCAGCGCGACGCCTACGAGCTTTACGCCCCCGTGTTCGAGCGCCTGCGCGCCCGCACCGACGCCATCGTCTATCCGACCATTCCCTTCGCCGGCAATGCCGACCAGCCCGACGACATGGGCCCCGAACGCCGCTTCGCAGCGGTCGAACGCCTGGCGCAGGCGGGGCTGCTGGAGTGGGCGGTCGTCGATCCCGGCTCGACCACGCTCGCCAGCGCCGCCGAGATCGAGCGCGGCGGCGGGTTCATCTATCTCAACCCGCAGAACCATATCGCCTACGGCATGGCGCTGTGCGCCCGCTATCGGCTGGTGCCGTCCTACGCCATCTACGAGCCGGGCTTTGCCCGCTATGGCGCGGCGCTGCGGAAGCGCGAACCGCAGGCGCCGGGCGCGGTTTACCGTCTGATGTTCTCCGACGCGCTGCAGTTCGGCTTTCCGCCGCGCGACTGGGCGCTCGCCGCCTATCGCGCGCTGCTCGACGAGGTGGCGCCCCGCGCGCCGTGGATGGCGGCCGGGCTCGGCGTCGACGTGCTGCCGCTCGCTCCTGCGGTGATCGCGGCCGGCGGGCATTTGCGTACCGGGCTGGAGGACGTCGAGCTGGGCAGCGGGATCGGCAATGTCGAACTGGTGCGGGCGGCGGTGCGCGCCATCGAGGCCGCTGGCGGCAGGCCCGCCACGCCGTCCGAGATCAGGGCGGCCTGGCCCGACCGCGCCTGAGCGATATGACGTCCGGCATCGAAATCGTCGAGGCCGACATCGTCACGCTCGAGGTCGACGCCATCGTCAACGCCGCCAATTCCTCGCTGCTGGGCGGCGGCGGCGTCGACGGCGCCATCCATCGCGCCGCCGGTCCGGAACTGCTGGCCGAGTGCCGCACGCTCGGCGGCTGCCCCACCGGCGAGGCGCGCATCACCGGCGGCTACCGCCTGCCGGCGAAGCACGTGATCCACACCGTCGGTCCGGTGTGGCGCGGCGGCAGCGCGGGGGAGGCCGAACTGCTGGCTTCCTGCTACCGCAATTCGCTGGCGCTGGCGCGCGAGGCGGGCGTGACCTCGATCGCCTTTCCCGGCATCAGCACCGGCGTCTACGGCTATCCCGTCGAGCAAGCGGCGTGGATCGCCATCGGCCAGGCGCTGAGCTGGCGCGCGGCGGGCGATCCGCCGGGACGCATTCTGATGGTCGCCTTCGGCGCTCCGGCCGGCGGGCTCTACCGGCGGGTGCTCCAGGAGCTCTCCGGCGACTAGAGCGCACCCGGTCTGCTGCCCTGCTATGGCCGCCGGCCGATAGTCAGCAGCAGCTCGTTGGGCCCCTCCCATCCGGTGTCGGTGGCGAAATCGCCGAGCCGCATTTCGATCTCCGCCCACGCGGCGTTGCGCCTTGTGTCGTCCAGCCCTTCGAGTATCTGAACGATGGGGCTGGCCGAGCTGCGTACGAAATCAAGGTAGTCATTCGCCGAACCAAGCCGGAACGGTGCCGCCAGCCTGGTGGATGCCACATGCACGAACCCTGCCTCGCGGAAAAGACTGTCGATCAGCCCCGGTTTGCCGAGGCTGAGAAGTCCGCCCGGCTGGTAGGGATCCCGCGGCGGCAGGCCTGCGTGCTTCAAGGCTGTCGACAGCAGAATGCCGATGCAGGGATTGCTGTCGGGTGTGGAAAACACGAGGGTGCAGGCACTGCCGCCGGTCCTGAGGGCGCGGAACATCTCTTGCAGGCCCCGCCCGGCATTGGGAAACAGCATCAACCCCAGCCGGCAGATGGCGGCGTCGAATCGCGACTCGCCGACCTTCAGGTCTTCGCCGTCGGCTGGCACGGTCTCGACATTGTCGAAGCCCGCCTCCCGGGCTTTCGTCGCGGCGTACGCCAGAATGGCCGGCGACAGGTCGGTCGCCAGCACCGACCCATGCGGCCCGACGCGGCGGGCTATCTCCAGCGTCTGATCGCCGGCGCCGGCGGCGACGTCGAGCACGCGCATGCCCGGGCCGATCCCGGCCATCCGCAGCATGGCGTCGGTCGATTCGCGCAGCCAGTCGCCGATCTGGCGGCCATGGTCGTTCCAGCCTTTGGCGTGCCGGTCCCACAGCGCACGCGTCGCGGACTTGAGTTTCGCCGCATCGAGATCGGGGCTCATGGCGTAAGCTCCTTCGCAGTTCGCTTGGGCAAATCTCTACGCTGGCGCTTGCGGCCCCGGCAGCCGCGTTATTGCGGCAGGGAGCCGCGAATCCGCATAATGCGGCCATGTTCGACTGGGACGATCTCAAGTATTTTCTCGCCGTCGCTCGCCATGGCAGCACCATCGCGGCCGCCAAGGCGCTTGGCTCGAACCAGTCGACCGTGCAGCGGCGCGTTGCGGGACTTGAACGGCGTCTCGGGCGGAAGCTGGTGACGCGAACGACGTCCGGCTATCGGCTGACCGCGTTCGGCAGGGATTTGCAGCCCTATGCCGAACGGATGCAGGCCGCGGTCGCCGACATCGAACTGCATCTCGCGGATCGCGCAGGCGAACAGGATGGCGTCATCCGCGTCACGTGCCCTGAGCCGATCATGCAGCGGATGACGCCTCTCATCGAGCGCTTCCATGACCGTCATCCGCGGCTGCGGGTGGAGTTCGTCATGAGCGATCGCTATCTCGATCTTTCCAAAGGCGAGGCGGACGTCGCTTTCCGATCCGGCGATACGGACGACGCGCTGATCGGCCGCAAGATCGCGGACTCGGTGTGGGCGGTCTATGCCAGTCGCGACTATGTCGGCAGGCACGGCGCGCCGGAACGGGTGGAAGATCTCTCGCGGCACGCATTGGTCTCTTTCGACGAGACCATGAGCAGGCATCGCGTTGCGCTTTGGCTCGCTGCCGTGGCGCCGAATGCCCGTATCGCTGCGCGCAACAATAGCGTTCTGGGTATGCTCTACGCGATCAAGTCCGGCATCGGCATTGGCGCCCTGCCGACGGCGATCGCCGATGCCGAACCCGAACTGGTGCGCGTGCTGGGGCCGATCGCCGAACTGGCGCGCAGCTGGCGCATACTTTGCCACCCCGATCTGCGGCGCACGCCAAGGATCGCGGCCTTCTTCGACTTCGTCCTGCGCGAACGCGAAGCGCTCAAGTCGATCCTGACCGGGTAGGAGAGCGCCTACACCCTAGAACGATGACCCCGGCGTCTTGAGGAACTCGACCTCCTCCGGCGTGCTGTCGCGGCCCAGCGCCGCGTTGCGATGGGGAAAGCGGCCGAAGCGGGCGATGACCTCCTTGTGCCGCACGGCATAATCGAGCGCGCGCGCGTCCTTCAGGGTGGAGAACAGCGCCACGCTCAGTTCCTGGTCGCGCAGGCTCTCGCTGTGCTCGAACGGCAGGTAGAGGAAAATGCGATGATTGGGGCTCATCGCCCGCTCGGCGCCGCGCGCCAGCGCGAAGCGCGCCATGCGCCGCGCTCGCTCGTCGCCGGCGAAGGCCTTGGCCGTGCCGCGGTAGAGATTGCGGGGGAACTGGTCGAGCAGCAGGATCAGCGCCAGCGCTCCCTCGGCATCGACCGCCATCGCGTCGAGGCCGCCGGCGATGGCCGCCTCGACATGGCCGGCGAAAGCAAGGCGGATGCGCTCGTCGAAGGCGTCGTCGCGCTGGAACCAGGCTTCGTTGAACGGCACGACCTCCGACAGGATCGGCGTGCCGAACCAGAACACCAGTATTTCCGTCGCCAGCGCGTCAGCCACGTGACACCTCCTGCCCGTAATGGAAACGCAGAACCATGCCCGCCTCGTCCGGCGGCAGCGCGAGAACGCGCTTCAGAATGCGGATCACCGTGAGGCAGTAGAGATCGGGCGCCGCCTGCATCGGTCGGGCCAGCATGCTCCGGTCGATCAGCCCGGGGCCGGCCTGTTCGTAGACCTCGTTCACCGCCTGGCGGCGCAGCGCGATCGCCTCGGCGGCATTGGGCGGCTCTTGCGGCGCGTTCAGGGCGCTGTCGAGTACCGCGATCAGCGTCGCGACGCCGCGGTCGAGCAGCGATTCGATGACGACGGCGTGCCGGCCCATGGCGGCGTCGCGGCATTGCAGGGCGTCGCTGAGGAACAGCATCTCGAGATTCTCGACGGCGAAGGCGCCATAGTTCCTGATCGCGGCGTTGGAGGCGCGCGGCGCGTAGAGCGGCAGATAGGACGCCAGCAGCGCCAGCCGCGCCTTGCGCAGTCCGGCATCGCCGCTGGCGCGCAGCCTCTCGATCTCGGCGATCTTCGGTCCCACTTCGGGATGGCGCGCGTTCAACAGATCGTGAATGCGACGCTCCGCGCGCAGCGCCTCGCTTTGCGCCGGCACCACGCCGCTGCTGGCCGGCAGCATCAGCCCGGTGCGGCCTGGCGCGATGCCGCCCACCATCAATCCGGCGACGACCCAGCTCAGTCCGGCCGCCAGCAGCGCCACGGCGGCGAAGGCGAGATTGTGCCCGCGCCCGCGCAGCAGCGCAGCGCCCCAGGCCAGAGCAACTATCAGCGCCACCAGCGCGCCCGCCTGCCACCAAGCCATGAACACCGCGGGCCCGTCTCCCCTCGTACGCCGCTTCCTTTCATCATTATGCCGCAAGCGCGCCATCGCCGCGACGCGAAGGCGCGATTTTGTCGCGGGAGGAAGCGGTATTTGCCTTCGAGGCGACGGAGCTTGGGTCTAGTCTGTGCGTTCCACGGCAAAACCTCTCTCGGCGGAATCTGCAACGTGAGTGCATATCGCGCGATATCGCGGAATAGCGGCGGACTTCTGACCGCGCTGCTGTTCGCAGTGCCGCTTACGTTTCTTTGCACCACACAGACGCCAGCGCAGCAGACCACCGTCGCCGCCGAAGTGCCGCTGCGCATTGCCGCCGGTCCCGCCAGCGAACCGATGTTCGCCGTCGCCGGCATCATCGCCAGCGTCGTCTCCAATCCGCCGGGCGGACCGGCCTGCGCCGAGGGTCGCGTCTGCGGCTATCCGGGCCTGGTCGGCGAGGCGCGCGCCACGCTCGACGGCATGGCCAACCTCGAAGCGCTGGCCGCCGGCCAGGTCGAGACCGCCATAGTCGAGGGCGATCTGCTGTGGCAGGCGAGCAACGGCTTCGGGCCCTTCGCCGGCCGGCCGCTGGGCGATCTGCGCGCGCTGTCGGTGCTCTATACCGAATCCGTGCTGCTGGTGGTGCGCGCCGATTCGCCGATCGCCGGCATCGCCGATCTGCGCCAGCACACCGTATCGATCGGGCCGCTGGGCAATCCCCACCTGCACACCATCCACCAGATTCTGACAGGCCACGGCGTGCGCCCGCGCGAGATGACGCAGGTGCATCTCACCCCCGACGCGGCCGCCGCCGGGCTGCAGTACGGCGACGTCGACGCCGCGATCGTCGTGGCGCCGTCGCTGCCGCAGGCGTTTCGCGTCGTCGCCGAGAGCACGCCGCTGCGCCTGCTGCCGGTGGCCCCGGACGCGGCCGCGGCGCTGACCGGCTACTACCCCTACATGCTGCCGGTCGATCTCGGCGATCTGGCGGAGGGCCGTCGCCGCACGCCTGGCATCGCGCTCGCCGTGCTGTGGGTGGCGACGCAGCGACTGCCGTCGCCCGTCGGCCATGCCGTCGTCCGTTCTCTGCTGGCGCCGGCCAATCGCGCAGCGCTGTCCTCGGTTCTGCCGTCGAGTTCGGCCATCGCACCGGAGGAGGAGCTGACGCGCTCTCCCATCGCCCTGCATCCGGGCGCGGCGCGCTACTATGAGGAAGCAGCCGGCGTCGTGCGCTGAGCCTCTTGCGGCAGCGTCAGGCGGTCTGGTCGAACTCGTACTTCGGATTGCGCCAGGTCTCTTTCAGCGCCGCCGCCGTCCATTCCTTCATGCCCGGATGCGACAGCAGCCGGTCGACATAGGTCGCCGTATCGTTGTCCATGCCGACGCCGTAGGTGCGCAGCCGGGTGGCGACCGGCGCGAACATCGCGTCGGCGATGCTGAAATGGCCGAACAGGTAGCCTTCGTCGGGCTGCGCCTTCTCGCCGAAGCCGACCCGCGCCTCGCGCCACATGGCGATGACGCGGCGAATGTCGGCCGCCGCCTGCGCGCCGGGCGCCCTGTGCGGGAAGCGGCCGCGGATGTTCATCGGCAGCTCCCGCCTCAGGTCGAGGAAGCTCGAATGCATTTCGGCGCTGATCGAGCGCGCCATGGCCCGCGCGCCCTTGTCCTGCGGCCACAGCCTGGCGTCGGGAAAGGTCTCGGCCAGGTACTCGCCGATCGCCAGCGAATCCCAGATCACCCGCCCGTCATGCACCAGCGCCGGCACCTTGGCGCTGGGGCTGTAGCGCAGGATCTCCTCGCGCGTGGTCGGCTCGTCGAGCGGGATCACGACTTCCTTGAAGCGCGTCCCCGTGGCGCGCAACATCAGCCAGCCGCGCAGCGACCACGACGAATAGTTCTTGTTGCCGACGACGATGGTCCATTCTTCCATCGCGAACACCCCATCCGATGCGCCCGCCCTTTCCCTGCCGGCCGAATGGCGGCAGGATCGGCGGGCCGAAACCGGCCGCACAATATCAAAGGAAGCCAGCCCGTGCCTCTGCCTTTCGCCGTCCGCGCCGCCGCCGCCACGCCCGTCTTCGTCCTCGC
>JBFWZG010000051.1:0-13217 GCA_050185515.1 Reyranellaceae bacterium | reverse complement strand
TGAAGCTTCGCCTGCGCGTGCTGGTGCCGGCGGTCGAGAACTCGGTCTCCGGCAATGCCTTCCGCCCGCTCGACGTGCTCAACACGCGCAAGGGCATCACCGTCGAGATCGGCAATACCGACGCCGAAGGCCGCCTCATCCTGGGCGACGCCCTGCACGAGGCGGCCAGCGAGAACCCGGCCCTGATCATCGACTGCGCCACGCTCACCGGGGCGGCGCGCGTCGCGCTGGGCACCGAGGTGCCCGCCCTGTTCGCCAGCGACGAGGCGCTGGCCGCCGACATTCTGCAGGCCGCAGAGGCCGAGCGCGATCCGCTGTGGCGCCTGCCGCTGTGGCAGCCCTATCGCAAGCTGCTCGACAGCAAGGTCGCCGACATGAACAACGTCGCTTCCAGCGAGTTCGGCGGCGCGCTGACCGCCGCCCTGTTCCTGCAGGAGTTCGTCGGTCGGCGCATCCCCTGGGCGCATGTCGACATGATGGCGTGGAACCCGACCGAACGCCCCGGCCGCCCGGTCGGCGCCGCCGCGCAAGGATTGCGCGCGCTCTACGCGGCGATCGAAAAGCGGGCGGGGTAGAGCGGATCATGGTTTGATGGAAGCGCTGTCGCCTCCATCAAACCATGTGAATCCGCTCTACTTTTCAATGTTTAGAGCAAATTCAAACGGTATGACGGGATCGCAACCGATTCCGTCATACCGTGATTTGCTCTAGGACGTCCTACTTCTTCGCCGGCAGCAGGGGCTGCTCCGCCTTGCGCTTGGTGTCGATCTCGATCGCCGTGTTGTCCAGCGCCACGAAGCGTTCCGCACTGGGCGGATGCGTCGCGAACAGCCGCGGCTGTTCGGCGCCCGGCCGGTTCTGCGCCATGCGCCGCCACAGATCGGCGCCCTGGCGCACGTCGTAGTCGGCGCGGGCGGCGGCATAGGCGCCGAGATAGTCGGCCTCCAGCTCGTGCGACTTGCTGAAGCTCAGCCGTCCGCCGGCGCCGCCCAGGCTGGCGCCGACCGCCGTCGCCTGCGACACGGTCCCCTGGTTGCCGCCGGCCGCCGCCGTGGCGACGCCGAGCAGGATCGCCCCCAGCACCGCGCCGACCGTGACGTTGGTGCGCGTCTTGCTGAGATGCTCGGCCCAGTGGTGGCCCATCTCGTGGCCCAGCACCAGCGCCAGCTGGTCGTCGTTCTCGACCAGCGCCAGCATGCCGGCGGTGACGCCGATGCTGTTCTGGCCGAAGGCATAGGCGTTGGGCGCGTCCTCGTCCCATTTCACCTCGACGTCGAAGGCGCACACTCGCAGCAACAGCGCCGCGCACATCGGCTGCGCGTTGCTCTCCAGCCGGTTCTGCACCCGCGTCAGCATGGCGCGCGATTGCTCGCGCGAGCGTTCGACCTTTTCCGGCGGGCCGCTGCGGGCGATCTCTTGCTGGCGGGCGCGTTCGCGCTCGGCCGTCGCCGCATCGATGGCCGGCAGCTGGTAGCTGGTGCCGCAGGCCGACAAGACGCCGACGATCGCCAGAGCCGCCCCGAGACCTCTGAACCACATGTGCAATACCCCCATTGCAGCCTATGGGAGAATTTTAGACGCGCGATGCGCGTTGACGCCAGCCGCTACGGGTTGTGCTGCCGATTGTTCGAAGAACCAGATCGCTGGCGCGGAACGGCGAACTTGTCCGGGCCGCGGCTGGCGCGGGTGCGGGCGTAGGTGCGCCAGCCATCGACTATTCCGGCGTAGTTGTTGCGCAGGCCGGTCCACATGCCGCGCCGGCCCTTCATAGTTCCGCGCAGCGCCGAGGCCAGGCCGGGCGCGTTCCAGCTGCCGACCAGCAGCGAATAGGCGAGGCTGGAAACGATCGTCCAGGGCCGGTGATGCTCGAACAGGCCCAGCACCGTGTTGTGCATGGCCTCGCGCAGCACGTTGCCGTCCATCCGGTTGCGTTCGGTGTCCTTGGGGCGCTCGCCGACGATGTGTTCGACCTGGATCGACGGGTCGTAGATCAGGTCCCAGCCGGCCCTCCGGATCGCGCCGGAGAACAGCGCCTCGTTGGATACCTGAGCGCCGTGGCCCTTGAGCCGGTCGTCGAAGCGCAGGCGGCCCACAGCCGCCATGCGATAGGCCATGTTGACGCCCTTGAGCGATTGCACCTTGCGCGGCGGTCCCTTGCCGCGGTGGAAGTTACCGTGGCCGCGCCCGTACCACGTCGTCAGGCCGACGGTTTCGGTCAGCTCGGCCGGCGGCGGATTGTCGGGCAGGGTCAGCACGTCGCGGCCGCCGATGCCGCCGGCGTCGGGGAAGGCGGCGAAGGCGGCGTCGAGCTTCTCGATCCAGTCCGGATGCGGCACGGCGTCGTCGTCGGTCATGGCGACGAACTCGCCGCGCGCGTTGTCCAGCGCCAGGTTCAGCGCCGCCACCACCCCCGGCCGGTCGATCTCGAGGGCCTTCAGCGGCAGCCTGTCGGGATCGCGCGGCTCGCGCAGCACTTCCTTCGCCGCCGCATCGATGTCGCGCAGCACGACGATGACCTCCAGCGGCCGCACGGTCTGTAGCGCCAGCCCGTCGAGGCAGCGCCGCAGCTCCATGGCTCGCTTGTAGGTCGGCACGATGACCGTGAAGGGGGCGGTGCGCGCCATGGCGAAGGGCTCAATACCCCGCCGCCGGATCGATCAGATCGTGCAGCGTCTGGCCCTCGCGCCGGCGGCGGATGTTGTCGGCCACGCCCGGCGCCGCCGTGCGCGGGTTGGACTGGCCGGCGATATGCGGCGTCACCCGCACCCTGGGATGGCGCCAGTAGGGATGTCCAGCCGGCAGCGGCTCCTGGTTGAAGACGTCGAGCGTCGCCGAGGCGATATAGCCGCTGTCCAGCGCCGCCAGCAGATCGTCGTCGACGACATGGCCGCCGCGGGCGACGTTGATGATGTGCGCCCCCTTAGGCAGCAGCGCGAAGCAGCTTGCGTCGAGGATGCCGCGGGTTTCCTGTGTCAGCGGTAGCAGGCAGATCAGCACGTCGGTCCGCGCCAGGAAGGGCGCCAGCGCGTCGGCGCCGGCAAAGCACTCGACGCCTTCGATGCTCTTCTTGCGGCGGGCCCAGCCCGCCACCGGGAAACCCAGCCGCAGATGGTCGGCGGCCACCCGCGCGCCGATCGCGCCCAGCCCCATGACGCCGATCCGCACGTCGCGCGCCTCGGGCAGGCGCAGCCGTTTCCACTGCGCATTGCGCTGCAGCGCGTCGTACTCGTCCGACAGGCGCAGGATGCGCAAGCTGGCCAGCTGGCAGTACTCCGACATCTGGTCGATCAGCGAGGCGTCGTGGATGCGCACGATCGGCACGTCGCGCGGCAGGTCCCTGTGCTTGAGCAGGTGATCGACGCCCATGCCCAGCGACACGATCAGGCGCAGGTTGGGCAGGGTCGCCAGGAAGCCGGACGGCGGGTCCCAGGCCAGCGCCACCTCGACCTGCTCGCGCGCGCCGACATCGTCGAGCCGGCGCCAGTCGAGCGGCCCCAGTTCCTTCTCCATCGCCGATCGCCAGCCCGAATCGTCGTCCCATTCGCTGGCGAAGACGAAAGCGCCTTCCTTCGCCGCCATCGGATCAGGCCGCCGGCGCGGCTTCGAGATTGAGCGCCGCCGAGATCAGCGCCCGCGTATAGGGGTCGCGCGGATCCTGGAAGATCTGCGACGCCTTGCCGTGCTCGACTACCTTGCCGTCCTTCAGCACCATGACCTCGTCGGCCATGGCGCGCACCACGCGCAAATCGTGGCTGATGAAGAGATAGGTCAGCTTGTGCTTGCGCTGCAGGTCGCGCAGCAGGTCGACGATCTGCGCCTGCACCGACATGTCGAGCGCCGAGGTCGGTTCGTCCAGCACCACGAACCGCGGCCGCAGCACCATGGCGCGCGCTATGGCGATGCGCTGGCGCTGGCCGCCCGAGAATTCGTGCGGATAGCGGTCGCGCATCGAGGGATCGAGGCCGACGTCGCGCAGCGCCTGGTCGATCATCTGCTGGCGCTCGGCCGCGTCCTTGCCGAGCTTGTGCACCTTCAATCCCTCTTCGATGATCTGCGCCACCGACATGCGCGGGCTGAGCGACGAATAGGGATCCTGAAACACGATCTGCATCTCGCGCCGCAGCGGGCGGACCTCGCCGGCCGACATGCCGTCGATCTGGGTGCCGGCGAAGCGGATCGGACCGTTGCTCTTCTCCAGCTTCAGCAGCGCCAGCCCCAGCGTCGTCTTGCCCGAACCCGATTCGCCCACCACCCCGATCGTGTGGCCCTCGCGCAGGCGGATGGTGATGCCGTCGACCGCCTTGATGTAGCCGACGGTGCGGCGCAGCACCCCGGCCTTGATCGGGAAATGGACCTTGAGATCTTCCGTCTCGAGCAGCAGCGGGGCGTCGTCCGGCGCCTGCACCGGCCGGCCCTTGGGCTCCGACGCCAGCAGGTGGCGCGTGTAGTCGTGGCGCGGCGCGGTGAAGACCTGCTCGACCTCGCCGGCCTCGACGATCTCGCCTTTGGTCATGACGCAGACCCGGTCGGCCATCTTGCGCACGATCGAAAGGTCGTGGGTGATCAGCAGCAGCGCCATTCCGAACTTGGCCTGCAGATCCTTGAGCAGCTTCAGGATCTGCGCCTGGATGGTGACGTCCAGCGCCGTCGTAGGCTCGTCGGCGATCAGCAGGTCGGGCTCGTTGGCCAGCGCCATGGCGATCATCACGCGCTGCCGCTGGCCGCCCGAAAGCTGGTGCGGGTAGGCGTCGAGCCTTTTCTCGGCGTTGGGAATGCCGACCAGCCGCAGCAGTTCCAGCGTGCGCGCCCGCGCCGCCTCGCGCGTCAGCCCCTTGTGCAGGAACAGCACCTCGTTGATCTGCTTCTCGATCGTATGCAGCGGGTTGAGCGAGCTCATCGGCTCCTGGAAGATCATCGAGACGCGATTGCCGCGCACTTCCATGAGATCGCGCTGGCTGGCGCCGACCATTTCCCGGCTGCGGAATTTGATGCTTCCCTTGGGATGCCAGGCCGTCGGGTAGGGCAGCAGCTGCAGGATCGACAGCGCGGTCACCGACTTGCCCGATCCCGATTCGCCCACCAGAGCCACCGTTTCGCCGCGGGCGATCGAGAAGGAGACGCCGCGCACGGCCTTCACTTCCGACTCGCCGCGGCCGAAGCTGACATGCAGGTCGTTGATCTCGAGCAGGGTTTCGGCGGCCATGGAAACTCGTATCCGTCAGTTCAGCGTTTTGCGGGGATCGAAGGCGTCGCGCACGCCCTCGCCGATGAAGACCAGCAGGCTCAGCATGATGGCGATGACGGCGAAGCCGGTAAAGCCCAGCCAGGGCGATTGCAGGTTGTTCTTGCCCTGCAGCAGCAATTCGCCGAGCGAGGCCGAACCCGGCGGCAGGCCCAGCCCGAGGAAGTCCAGCGAGGTCAGCGCCACCACCGAACTCGACAGCACGAAAGGCAGGAAAGTCAGCGTCGCCACCATGGCGTTGGGCAGGATGTGGCGGAACATGATGCCGGAATCGCCCAGTCCGAGCGCGCGGGCCGCACGGACGTAGTCGAGCTTGCGCCCGCGCAGGAACTCCGCGCGCACCACGCCGACCAGCCCCATCCACGAGAACAGCAGCAGTATCCCCAGCAGCATCCAGAATCCCGGCACGAACAGGCTGGCGAGGATGATCAGGATGAACAGGGTCGGCATGCTCGACCAGATCTCGATGAAGCGCTGGAACAGCAGGTCGGTCCAGCCGCCGAAATAGCCCTGCACCGCGCCGGCGGCGATGCCGATCACCGAGCTGATCGCCGTCAGCGCCAGGCCGAACAGCACCGAGACGCGGAAGCCGTAGACCAGCCGCGCCAGCACGTCGCGCGCCTGGTCGTCGGTGCCGAGCCAGTTGCGGCCGCTGGGCGGCGAGGGCGCCGGGCCTGGCAGATCGCGCACGATGGTGTCGTAGCGGAACGGGATCGCGGGGTAGAGCATCCAGCCCTTCTCGGCGATCAGGTCGCGCACGTAGGGATCCTTGTAGTCGGCCTCGGTGGCGAACTCGCCGCCGAACGTCGTCTCGGGATAGGCCTTGAGCACCGGCATGTAGTAGCCGCCGTCGTAGGACACCAGCAGCGGCTTGTCGTTGGCGATGAACTCGGCGAACAGCGTGACCACGAACAGCAGGCAGAACAGGACCAGCGACCAGAAGGCGCGCCGGTTGCGCCGGAAATTGGCCAGCCGGCGTTTCGTCAGGGGCGTCAGGTGCAGTGCGCGCAAGATCAGCCTCAGCTCTGCGCCGAGAAGTCGATGCGCGGATCGACCACGATGTACATCAGGTCGCCGACGATGCCGAGCAGCAGGCCGAGCAGGCTCAGCATGTAGAGCGTGCCGAACACCACCGGATAGTCGCGGTTGATCACCGCCTCGAAGCCCAGCAGCCCCAGCCCGTCGAGCGAGAAGATGACCTCGATCAGCAGCGAGCCGGTGAACAGCACGCCGACGAAGGCGGCGGGGAAGGCGGCGATGACGATCAGCATGGCGTTGCGGAACACATGGCCGTACAGCACGCGCTTTTCGGTCATGCCCTTGGCGCGGGCGGTCGAGACGTACTGCTTGCCGATTTCCTCGAGGAAGGAGTTCTTGGTCAGCATGGTCAGGCTGGCGAAGCCGCCGATCACCATCGCCGTCACCGGCAGCACCATGTGCCACAGATAGTCGAGAACCTTGCCGGCGAGCGACATCTCCTCCCAGCCGTCCGACACCAGCCCGCGCAGCGGAAACCACTGCCAGTAGGAGCCGCCGGCGAACAGCACGATCAGCAGGATGGCGAACAGGAAGGATGGCACCGCGTTGCCGACGATGATGGCGCCGGACGTCCAGACGTCGAAGGCGGAGCCGTCGCGCACCGCCTTGCGGATGCCCAGCGGTATGGAGATCAGGTAGACCAGCAGCGTCGTCCACACGCCGAGCGAGATCGACACCGGCATCTTCTCCAGCACGAGATCGATCACCCCGATGCTGCGGTAGTAGCTCTCGCCGAAATCGAAGCGCAGGTAGCGGCCGATCATCAGGAAGAAGCGCTCGTGCATCGGCTTGTCGAAGCCGAACTCCCGCTCGATCTGCGCCACCAGCTCGGGCGGCATGCCGCGGGCGCCGCGATAGACGCCGGTGGGCTGGTCGCCCGCCGCGCCGCCGGCGCCGGGCTGCGGCCGCGTCTGCGTCGACTGTTCGCCGCCGCCGCTGCCGGAGACGCGCGCGGTGGCGTCGACCGCCGTGCCCTGCAGCCGCGCCAGCACCTGCTCCACCGGCCCGCCCGGCGCGGCCTGGATGATGAAGAAGTTGATCACCATGATCCCGAACAGCGTCGGGATCACCAGCAGCAGCCGGCGGATGATGTAAGCGGCCATGCGCGCGTCAGTCCTGCGTGCGGCCGGCTTTCATCGCCCGCCCCGCTTGCCCTGCATCGCCTTCAGCTTCGCCTCGTCGATCCACCAGGTGTCGTCGATCGGCAGGCCGTATTTGGGGTTGGTCTGGGGCATGCCGAACACGTCCCAGTAGGCGATGCGGAAGGCGGAGAAATGCCATTGCGGGATCATGTACCAGTTCCACAGCAGCACCCGGTCGAGCGCCCGCGTGCGCGTCACCAGCGCCTCGCGGTCGGGGGCGGAGATTACCAGCTCGATCAGCCTGTCGATCGCCGGATTGGAAATCCCTGAGAGGTTGCGGCTGCCTTCCTGCTTCGCGGCTTCGCTGCCGAAGAACTCGCGCTGCTCGTTGCCCGGCGACAGCGACTGGCCGGCGCCGCCCACGATCATGTCGAAATCGAACGTGTCGGTGCGGCGCTGGAACTGGGCGGTGTCGACGGTGCGCACGCTGGCGTTGATGCCGATGCGCTCCAGCGCCTGCTTGTACGGCAGCGCCACGCGCTCGAAGCTCGGATTGGCCAGCAGGATCTCGAACTCGAACGGCTTGCCGTCCTTGACGAGCTTGCCGTCCTTCACCTCCCAGCCCGCCTCCTTGAACAGACGCAGCGCCTCGCGCAGGCCGGCCCGGTTGTTGCCCGAGCCATCCGTCTCGGGAAGCTTGAATTCCCTGGTGAACACTTCCTCCGGGATCTGCCCGCGCAACGGCTCGAGGATCTTCAGCTCCTCCGGCGAGGGCAGGCCGCTCGAGGCCAGCTCGGAGTTGCTGAAATAGGAGCGGCTGCGGATGTAGGAATCGTAGAACAGCGTCTTGTTCATCCACTCGAAGTCGAACATGTGCGTCAGCGCCTGGCGCACGCGGCTGTCCTGGAACTGCGGCCGGCGCAGATTGACCACCCAGGCCTGCATGCCCTGCGGCAGGTCGTGCTCGATCTCGCGCTTGACGATCAGCCCGTTCTGCACCGCCGGGATGTCGTAGCCGGTCGCCCAGTTGCGCGCGATGTTCTCGACCCGCAGGTCGGTCTGGCCGCTCTTGAAGGCCTCGAACGCCACCGTGGCGTCGCGATAGTATTCGTACCGCACCTGGTCGAAATTGAAGCGCCCGCGATTGAGCCACAGATCCTTCGCCCACCAGTCCTTGACCCGCTCGTAGAGAATGTAGCGGCCGGGCTCGAAGCTCTTGATGCGGTAGGGGCCGGAGGAGACCGGCGGCTCCAGCGTGGTGCGGTCGAACTCGCGGCTTTCCCAGTAGTGCCTGGGCAGCACCGGCATCTGGCCGATGATCAGCGGCAGTTCGAGGTTGGTCTCGCCCTTGAAGGTGAACTTCACCTCGCGGTCGGAGATCTTCTCCGATTTCTCGACGCTGCCGTAATAGGCGCGGAAGAACGGCAGGCCCTTCTGCCGCAATATGTCGAGGGTGAAGATGACGTCGTCGGCGGTGATCGGCCTGCCGTCGCTCCAGCGCGCTTCCGGGCGCAGGGTGAACTTGACCCAGGAACGGTCTGCCGGCGTCTCGATCTTCTCGGCCAGCTGTCCATACTCGGTGAAGGGCTCGTCCAGCGACTGGATGCTCAGCGGCACGTAGAGTTCGCCCAGCCCGGCCGCGGCGCTGCCCTTGATGATGTAGGGGTTGAAATTGTCGAAGGTGCCGATCGCCGGCAGGCGCAACTCGCCGCCCTTGGGCGCGTCCGGGTTGACGTAGTCGAAATGCTTGGCGTCCGGCCCGTATTTCATGTCGCCATGCATGGCCAGCCCATGTGCCGATTGCTGCGCCAGGGCCTGCGGGACGGCGACGGCCAGCGCCATGGCAGCGGCGAGGGCGACCCCCAATGCGTTCCCGGGCAGCTTTCGCAGCGATGCGACAGGCGTCATGCGCAACTCCTTTGACGGACGTTCCGAGGCTATTGAAATTCGCCGCCGGTTTGAAGCCCCGGCGGGCCCGTATCGCCTCTTTCTGGCTTGAATTTACGGCGGAATTGGGCGGTCGGACTGATCTAGCCGGCGAGCGCCGCCAGCGCCTGGGCATGCGCCGCGGGGTCGCCGGCCGCCACGACCCGTCCGTCGCTCTCGATGGTCAGCGCCTTGCCCTGCCAGTCGGTCATGACGCCGCCGGCGCCTTCGACCACCGGGATGACGGCGCAATAGTCGTAGGGCTGCAGCGAGGCCTCGATCACCAGGTCGGCGAATCCCATGGTCAGCAGCCCATAGGCGTAGCAGTCGCCGCCGAAGCGCGGCTGGCGCACCTTCCCGCGCACCCGCTCGTAGGCTACGGCATCAGCGCCCTTGAACATGTCGGGCGCCGTCGAATAGAGGAAAGCCTTGTCGAGGCTGGGGCAGGCGCGGGTGCGGATCGCCTTTCCGTTCATGGTCGTCGGCGCGCCGGCCGCGCCCAGCCAGCGCTCGCCCAGGATCGGCTGGTCGATGACGCCCAGCACCGGCCGGCCGCGATGCAGCAGCCCGATCAGGGTGCCGAACACCGGCATGCCGGTGATGAAGGCCTTGGTGCCGTCGATCGGATCGATGACCCACAGATACTCCGCGTCCAGCCGCTCGCGCCCGTGCTCCTCGCCCAGGATGCCGTCCTGCGGCCGCTTCCGCGCCAGCAGCTCGCGCATCGCCGCCTCGGTCTCGCGATCGGCGATGGTGACCGGGCTGTCGTCGGCCTTGACGTCGACGCCGACCGGCGTGCGGAAATAGCGCCTGATGACGGCGCCCGCCGCATCCGCCATCTCGTTGGCCAGCGCGATCAGGGCGGGGTCGAGGGACATGGCAACGCTCTTTGCTGGCGGTCGGGGAGGCAGGATAGCACGACGCGCCGTCGGGTCCGTGAACCGTTACCCCTTGGTCGGGTCCTTCCAGCCTTCGCGGCGGAAGGGGTGGGCCGGGAAGACGCCCAGCACCTTGACCTCGCGCGAGAAGAAGCCCAGCTCCTCGAAGGCCAGGCGCACGCTGCGCTGTTCGGGATGGCCCTCGATCTCGGCGTAGAACTGCGCCGCCTCGAAGGCGGCCCCGGAAATGTAGCTTTCCAGCTTGGTGATGTTGATGCCGTTGGTGGCGAAGCCGCCCAGCGCCTTGTAAAGCGCCGCGGGCACCGAGCGCACGCGGAACACGAAGGCGGTCATGCAGGGGCCGTTCTCCAGCGCCGGCTGCTGCGCCTCGCGCGCGAAGATCAGGAAGCGCGTGGTGTTGTGGTCGGCGTCCTCGATGTTCGAGCGCAGCACCTGCAGCCCGTAGATCTCGGCCGCCAGCGCCGAGGAGATGGCGGCGACGGTGGGATCGTTCAGCTCGGAAATCTCGCGCGCGGCACCTGCGGTATCGGCGGCGACCACCGCGCGCAGGCCGAGCTCGCGGATGATGTTGCGGCACTGCGCCAGCGCATGCACGTGGCTGCGCACCGTCTTCAAGGTGGCGAGCGTCGCGCCCCTGGGCGCCACCAGGCAGTGCTCGACCCGCTGGTAGTGCTCGGCGATGACATGCATGCCGGAATTCGGCATCAGCGAATGGATGTCGGCGACTCTGCCGGCGACGGAGTTCTCGATCGGGATCATCGCCAGCGCGGCGCGCTCCTCGCGCAGGGCGGCGAAGGCGTCCTCGAAGGTGCGGCAGGGCAGCGGCGTCAGCTCGGGGTGCACGGCGCGGCAGGCGATGTCGGAATTGGCGCCGGGCTCGCCCTGGAAGGCGATCATGCGCGCGGGATCGGAAGCTGGCGTCATCGGGATTTTCCGGCGGAAGAGCGAGCGAGAACGGCGCGGGCCTTCTCGAGGTCGGCCGGAGTATCGACGCCGAGGGGTGCTGCGTCAACCAGATGGGCGTCGATGCGCATGCCGTTCTCCAGCGCCCGCAGCTGCTCGAGTTTCTCGCGCTGCTCGAGCACGCCGGGCGGCAGCGACACGAAGCGCTCCAGCGCGGCGCGGCGGTAGGCGTAGAGGCCGATATGGTGCCAGTGCGCGCCTTCGCCTGAGGGCACCAGGTTGCGGCTGAAATAGAGCGCGCGGCCGATGCTTGCGCCGGGCGCGAACGACACCACCGCCTTGACCACCTGCGGCGCGATGCGCTCCTCCTCGCTGGCGATCTCGCAGACCAGGGTCGCGATGTCGACCGCCGGCTCCGCCAGCGGCGCCAGCGAAAAACGCACCAGCGCCGGATCGAGCGTCGGCAGATCGCCCTGCACGTTGATGACCGCGTCGTGCCGCGCGCCGGAATCGACCAGGCGCAGCGCCTCGAAGATGCGGTCCGAACCCGAGGGATGCGCCGGATCGGTCAGCACCGCCCTGCCGCCCGCCGCCTCGACGGCGGCGACGATCTGCGGTTCGGCCGCCGCCACCACCACGGGGCCCAGATCGGCCGCCACCGCGCGGCGCCAGACCTGGACGATCATCGGCTGGCCGGCGATGTCGGCCAGCGGCTTGTCCGGCAGGCGGGTGGAGGCGAGGCGGGCGGGGATCAGGACCAGCGGATTGCGCGGCGTGGACATGGCTTGTTCGGCTCGGCTTTCGAGGGGGTAAAACGGGGGCGCGACGGGCGGTTTTTCTGCTGTGGCGGGCGGTTCGTTTCGCTCGGCTTTTCCGGGACTTGCGCCCTGAATGCGACGTTGTGCCGCGCAATGGCGGGCTGCGGCGTTTCGATACTACTGCCAGCGCCGCTTTCGTGGTAGATGCGCCCGACACTTGCGGCAAATTCCACCCGCCGGCTGGCCCTCCCGGGCCGGCGTCAAAGCGGCGGGGACGACGGGGAATTCAGATGGATTCGTTCGAGCTCAACAAGATCGCCGGCGCCGTCATCGGCGCTGCCCTTCTGGCCATGGTCGTCGGCAAGGTAGCCGGCGGCATCGTCCATCCCACCGCGCCGGAAAAGCCGGTGTTCGAGGCGGTCGAGGAAGCCGCGGCCCCGGCCGCCGGCGGCGCCGCCCAGCCGGCCGAACTGGAGCCGATCGCGCCGCTTCTGGCCCAGGCCAACGCCGCCAACGGCGAGGCCGCCTTCAACAAGCGCTGCGCCACCTGCCATACCGTCGACCAGGGCGGCGCCAACAAGGTCGGCCCCAACCTGTTCGGCATTCTCGGCGCCGAGAAGGCGCATCTCGAGAACTTCTCCTACTCCAAGGCGATGCAGGACAAGGAAGGGCAGTGGGACTACGAGGCGCTGAACAAGTTCATCCACAAGCCGGCCGCCTACGTCAAAGGCACCAAGATGGCCTTCGCCGGCATCGGCAACGCCAACGAGCGCGCCGACATCATCGTGTTCCTGCGCGGCAAGCACGCCAGCCCGCCGCCGCTGCCGCAATAAGGCCACGCCCTTCCACGAACAACCCCGGCCGGAGCCATCCCGCCGGGGTTTTTCGTGCCTCGCCGCTCATCGGCCGGCGCGCACCCTCATCCGCCCTCCGGGCACCTTCTCCCGCAAGCGGGAGAAGGGACGACGGATTGGTTGTCTCCGGCTCTGCCGTGAGCCAGATCAGAAGACGACAATACGATGGCCAGGCGCTCTCGCTATTTGGCCCTTCTCCCGCTTGCGGGAGAAGGGACGGCGATGATGGCGAACGCGACGCCCAACGCAAACGAATGCTACTTGCAGGCAGTGCCTAAGCTTGGCCCTTCTCCCGCTTGCGGGAGAAGGTGGCCGAAGGCCGGATGAGGGTGTCTCGCAGTTTACTCCGCCGCCTTCTTCTCGAAGGCCTGCGGCCAGTTCTTCGGGTGGGCGCGGGCGTAGTTGGGCGGCAGCGGCGCGTCGGCGTGCAGCGCCTGCGCCGCCTGCCACGCCCAGCGCGGGTTGAGCATCATCGCCCGCGCCAGCGCCACCATGTCGGCCTGGCCGTTGGCGAT
>JBFWZG010000050.1:0-21617 GCA_050185515.1 Reyranellaceae bacterium | reverse complement strand
GCAGACCCGAATGGCGACCGGTCTGCTGGTCGTTCTCGATCGTCACTTCGCCATTGACCAGCACGTAGCGGTAGCCGCTGGCGCGCTGGATGCGGCGCCATTCGCCGCCCGGCAGATCATGCGCGATCTCCTCGCCGAGCACTTTAAGGTTCTCGAAGTCGTAGACGACGATGTCGGCCGGCGCGCCCTTCACCAGCACGCCGCGGTCGGCGAAGCCCGCGACCTGGGCCGGCAGGGCCGACAGCCGCCAATGCGCTTCCTCGAGGCTGATCATGTTGTGCTGGCGCACCACCTTGCACAGCGTCTCGGTCGGATAGCGCCCGGCGGTGAGGAACTTGGTGTGCGCGCCGCCATCGGAGACGCCGAACAGCACGTAGGGATCGTCGACGATCTCGCGCAGGTATTCGATGTTGCCGTTGGGCGGCGCGGCGAAGAACTCGGTCTTCAGATCCTCCTCGACCGCCATGTCGAGCATGACGTCGACCGGATGCTTGCCCATCTTCTGGCCGGCCAGCGCCAGGGTGTGGTCGAGCCACTGCTTGTTCTTCTCGAGCTGCGGACCGACGATGACGATGCCCGGCAGCGGGCCGGTGGCGGTGATCGGCAGCTTCTCGCGCAGCGCGGCACGGCGGGCGGGGTCGCCCAGCTTGGCCTTGCGCTCCTCGAGCGTGCCGGTGGTGGCCTCGCGCCAGGGCTCGGAATCGTCGAACAGGTTCCAGTTCTCGAAGGTGAAGCTGAAGCCGGCGTCGGTGGTCAGCCCCTGGCCGACGACGCGGATGCCGCGCTCGCGGCAGGATTTCAGCCAGGCCAGCACACGCCGATGGATTTCGGGTCGCGCGTCGAAGGCCTGCACAACGTTCATCACGATGGGACGGCCGGAGATTTCCGCCATCTCCTCGTAGAAGCGCTGATCCCTGGCGTTGTCGCCCGAAACCAGCAGCATCTGCATGAAGCCCTCGTTGCGCCGGCGCAGCACCTTCGCAAGCTCGCGGCAGGTCTCGTCGTGCATGACGTCGGTCGGCATCGGCGAGCCGTCGAAATCGCGCTGCACCGCCGCCGGGCCCGTCGGCAGCATGCGCTGCGCCGACCAGCCGCAGGCGCCGGCGTCCATCGCCTCGTTGAGCAGGCGGCACATCTCGGCATGCTCGGCATCGGTCGGCATCCTGCCGGCCTTGGCGGCCTCGAAACCCATGACCCAGATCAGCAGCGGGCCGATCGGCATGTAGGGCAGGATGTTCATCGCCTTGGGCGTGCGCTCGACGCTGTCGAGGAATTCGGGAAACGTCACCCAGTCCCACGGCATGCCTTCCTGCATCGAGGCCAGCGGGATTGCTTCGACCCGCGTCATCGACAGCATCGAGCGCTCGCGCATCTCGGGCTGCACCGGCGCGAAGCCGAAGCCGCAATTGCCGATCACCACCGAGGTGATGCCGTGCCAGGAGGACAGCGTGCAGTACGGGTCCCAGAACACCTGGGCGTCATAATGCGTGTGCAGATCGATGAAGCCGGGCGCAACGATCAGGCCGGTGGCGTCGATCACCTCGGTAGCGTCGGCCGGATCGAGATGGCCGATCTCGGCGATGACGCCGTCGCGAATGCCGATATCCGCCTTGAAGCGCGGGAGGCGCTGGCCATCGATGACCGTGCCGCCCTTGATGATCCTGTCAAACCGCGCCATGACGCCCTCCAAACAGTTTCATTCGATACTACCGAACGAACGTTCAGTCAGAGCGGGATGATTGTCAAAGAAAAATAATTCTCTAGGAAACTCAAAGGCCTAAAGGTTCTGCCGGACAAAACGGCGGGGGACTAGGCCTTTTTTCTTCGGGCCGACCGCTTGCGCGGCTTCTGCGCCTCGTAGCGCTTCTCCATCTCGGCGGCGACCCGCGCCTCGCTCATCAGCCGGTTGCCGCTCATCCAGACCTCGGTGACGCGCCCTGCCGCATTGCGCACGCGGCGCACGTTCTCGCCGTGATGCGCAAAGCCGCCAGCAAGCGCGATGGTGCCGGTGTCCCGGCCGATCAGCTTGATCTCCGTCGCATCCATGAACGGGTTGAACAGGGCCGGCACGGCGGCGATCACCTTGTCGCCCATCGGCACGAGATCGGTACAGCCCCACAGGCTCCACCAGCGTCCGGCCCAGGATTTCGCCGCGCCCTTGGCGGCGCCGTTCCTGGCGAAACCAGCCAGGATGTTGACGATGCCCTCGAACCAGAAATGCGATAGCCCGTCGGCGGCGTTGGTCAGCACGGACACCGAAAGTTCGCGCCCCAGCAGGGCGGCCGAGCGCGTGATGAAACCCTGGAAGCCGCCCGAATGGCCGGCATGGTCCCAGCCCGCGGTCGTGCCGCTGATCGTGCCCAGCCCGTAATAGCGTTCGAGGCTGGAATGCGGATCGCGCCATTGCCGCCGCACCATCTCGCGCCGGCTCTCGGCGGAGAGAAAGCTCTTCTTCGCCGCCGGATCGATCTGGGCGTAGAACCGCGCCAGATCCGCCGCCGTCGCGACGAAGCCGGTCGCCGAGGCCAGAGCCTGCGTCGGATTGCGACCCGGTATGGCCACCCGCCGGCCGAGCGGCAGCCGCCCGCTATGGCCCGCCGCCAGCCTCGCGCCGCGCGGCAGCGGCATGTCGGGCGTGGTTTCGGCGAGCCCCGCCGGCGCCACCACGTTGCGCGCAATCCACTTGTTGTAGCTCTCGCCCGTCACGGCCTCGATCACCAGTCCAAGCAGTCCGAAGCCATGGTTGGAATACTTGAAGCGGGCGGAAGTCTGCAGCACCGGCTTGACCGCCAGCGCCGATTTCAACTCGTCGGCGTCGAGGAACGGCCGGCGATCGACCCACTGCCCCGAATCGACACCGTCGCGGATGATTCCGGCGGTGTGCGACAGCAATTGCCCGATCGTGGCGCGGGCTACCTCGCCATGCAGGCCCTGAACGTATTCGCCGGCGCGATCGTCGAGCTTGATCTTCCCCGTCTCGCGCAACTTGAGAATGCCGGCGGCGGTGAAGCTCTTGGAATGGGAGGCGACGCGAAAGCGGTGGCGCGGCGTCAGCTCGGCGCCCGTGACGGCATTGGCGGACCCCCAGGCGCGCTCGAACACCACCCTGCCCTTGTGCGCGATGGCGACCGAGCAGCCGGGCTGCTGGCTGTTGCGCATCTGGAACTCGAGATACTGCGGCACGTAGTCGAGCGCCGCCTGCAAGGCCCTGCCATCCATGGTTCCCCCCGGATGCCGCGATGCGTCGCGGCTGCTCCTCACCGCGGCATGTATTTGGCGCGCCACTCCGCCTGGCCGTCCTGGTCGTCGACTTCCAGCGTTTCGAGGAAGCGCGACACCATCATGTAGAAGCCGATCGACAAAGTGAGCTCGACGATCTGCTCGGCGTCGAGGAAGGCGGCGACCGGCTTGAAAGTGGCGTCGGAAGCCTTGACGTTCTTGACCACGTCGTCGGTGAAGCGCAGCACGGCCTTCTCGTGCTCGTCGAACTCGGCGGCGTCGGCGCCCTTGTGGATGGCGCGCAGCTTCTCCTCCGACAGGCCGACGTCGCGGCCGATGCGCTCGTGCTGGTAGACCTCGTAGGACGCCTTCGACAGCCAGCCGACCCGCAGGATGGCCAGTTCGCGCAAGGTCGGCGACAGCTTGCCGCGATCGAGCAGCGCGTTGCCCATCTTGAGGAAGCCGCGCGCCACCGGTTCCGAATTGGCGACCATGCGGAAGACGTTGAGCTGCGGCTGCAGCGAATCCATGATCTTGCCGAGCTTGTCCGAGACCTTCGCCCGATCGTAGTAGGAAATGCGCGCCATGCCTTTTCGCTCCCGCTGATTGCCCGTTCAGTTCAGGGCGCGAGAGTGGCAAGGCAAACAGGCCCGGTCAATCGCCCTCGCCCGACGGCGAGCGGCGATTGCGGCAGGCGGAATTGTCAGCCGACGGCTGAGGCGCGGCGGGCGCGCAGGCGCATCCAGGGATTGAGCAGCCGGCCGATCGGTCCGGTAAGCACGATCGGGGCGTCGACCACGGCGAGACAGATGCAGTCCTCGCCGGCGTCGGCCTGCGGCGAATGCTCGGGTCCGGCGGCGAGACAAAGATCGCCCGGCCCGTAATGGGCGCCGCGATCGGTGAAGCCGCCGCTCAGCACCAGCGTGTATTCGAGGCCGCTGTGGCGATGGCGGGCCATGGCGCGACCGGCGCGCACGCGCAGCAGGCTGGCCTGGTGCGGCCCCTCGTGCAGCGGCAGAGCGATCTCGTCGACGCCCCAGCCGGCCCGCCGCCAGCGCGCGGCGCTGTCGACGTAGCGGCGCAGGGGAAACGGCAGGACCTGGGCCCAGCCCTCAGGTGCCGCCGATTTCGCGACCGGCGTCTCGTTCTCGTCGAGGCGCGCGAGCACGCGATCGAAGGCCTCGGCGGACAGCGCCGTCGGCTCGATCTCGTTCAGCAGCGCCGCGCCGACGCTCTCGACGCTCTCCACCTGCCGGCGGCAATCGGCGCACAGGGCAATGTGCGCGGCGACGATCATCGACGGCCCCTCGGACAGGGCGCCGGCGGCGTAATCCACCAGCATGTCCAATGGCGGATGATGGGCGATCATGACTCCACTCCCTGCAACGAAATCCGCAGGCGGCCCAGCGCCAGGCGGATGCGCGACTTCACCGTGCCCAGAGGCAGTTTCAGCTCGGCGGCGATGTCGCTATGCGTCTTGTCCTCGAAGAAGGCCTTCTCCAGCACCAGGCGCTGCTCGCCCGGCAGATCGTTCAACAGCAACCGCACCCGCTCGTGCGATTGGAATGCATCGAGCGTCACATCGGCGTCCTCGGCCGGCGGCGCCTGCGTGACGATGGCGAAATCCTCTGCGTCGATCGGCGGCCGCGCGTCGCGACGCAACATGTCGATGCGCTTGTTGCGCGCGATGGTGTAGATCCAGGTGGTCGGCGACGCGCGACGGCGGTCGAAGGTCGCGGCCTTGCGCCACACCGCGATCATCGCCTCCTGCGCCATTTCCTCGGCCGCTTCCGGGTTGGCGCCGGAGCGCAGGCCAAAGGATTTCAGGCGCGGCGCGAAATGGTTGAACAACTCGGCGAAGGCGGCACGGTCGCGCCGCACCGCGATGGCGTCCAGCAGGTCGCCGAAGCGGTCTTCGAGAGCGATCTTCTCCGCGTTCTTCTCCACAAGCCTGGCCCCGCCCAACGCCTTCCGGCCAGCGATCGCTGTCCGGACACGGCTGGCTGAGGCGAGACTAAGGCCCGCGCGCTGGCGTGTCATCCCCGTCTGCCTTTGCTGCATCGACGATGCCAATACGCGGATCGGAGCCAATCGGATCATCCTCACGAGCTTTCCTGCCATGCGAGGGCGGCGGCCCGCGACGCGCACGGGCCGCCGGAACCGGTCTCCGCCTACATCGGCGGCAGAATGACCTTGTCGATCACGTGGATAACGCCGTTGTCGGCGGCGATATCGGCCTTCACCACCTTGGCGTCGTTGACGGTGACGCCGCCGCCGGTGCCGGTGACGTTCACCTTAGTGCCCTGCACGGTGCCGACCATCTGCTCGCCCGGCTTGACGTCGGAGGCCATCACCTTGGCCGGCACGACATGGTACGTAAGCACGGCCTGCAGCTTGGCCTTGTTCTCGGGCTTCAGCAGGTTCTCGACCGTGCCAGGCGGCAGCTTGGCGAAGGCCTCGTCGGTCGGGGCGAAGACGGTGAACGGGCCCTTGCCCTTCAGAGTATCGACCAGGCCTGCCGCCTGGACGGCAGCCACCAGCGTCTTGAACGAGCCGGCGGCGACTGCGGTATCGACGATATCGGCGGCGCGCGCGACGCCGGCACCGAAAGCGATGGGAAGCACCAGGGCGCAGCCCAGCACTGCGGACTTCAGAGTTCGCATTCTTTCTCTCCTCGGATCTCGATTTGGTACGGCGATCTGGCCGCTCGTGTCATCCGACACGCGAGGAATTACGGCGCCTGGATGCAGGCGGATGAGTCTTTTATTTTCGCGGCGCGAGTGATCCGAAGGCGAGGCCGATGCGAAAAGACGCCTTTTCCGCCGTCACGCGGCGGCGGCCGGCATCGTTCCCTCGCCGACATCGAAGAACAGCCCGGCCATGATCGCCAGCCCCTCGCGCGCCAGCGGCGCCAGCATGTGTTCGTTGGGCGCGTGCTGGGAGCACGAGGCGTAGGAATGCGGCACCCAGATCGTCGGCACGCCAAGCACGTCGGTGAAGGCGTCGTTGGGCAACGAGCCGCCAAGATTGGGCAGGATGCTGGGCGCTGCGCCGAAGCTTGCGGCGACCGAATCGCGCGCCCAGCGCATCAGCGGCGATGCCGGGTCGAGCCGGGTGGCGTTCATGACGGTCTGGCGCGTCGGCGCGACGTCGACCATCGAGAATCCATGACGATCGAGATGCCGCCGCAGGGCTGGCAGAATGTCCGTTGCATCCGTACCGACAACGAAGCGCAACTGGCAGGTGGCCTTGGCGGTCGGGGGGATGGCGTTCACCGGGTTGTCGGGATTGCCGATCTTCAGCGCCAGGATCTCGAAGCTGTTCCAGCCGAACACGCGCTCGGCCGGCGTCAGCCCGGGCTCGCCCCACTCGACGTCGATTTTCGGCGCACCTTCGCCGCCATCGATCACCGCATCGGCCAGCGCCTCACGCACGGCGGGCGTCAGCGAAGTCGGCCGCCATTCGGGCACCTGAATGGCGCCGCGCCGGTCGACGATGCAGGCCAGCGCGTGCGACAGCAGAGTTCCGGGACTGGCCAGCAGCCCGCCCCAGTTGCCCGAATGGTGGCCGCCGGCGCGCAGGTCGAGCGACAGCTCGAAGTTCAACGCCCCGCGGGTGCCGGTGAACAGCGTCGGCCTTTGCGGCGTCAGCCGCGGCCCGTCGGACGCCAGCAGCACGTCGGCCTTCAATTCCGCGCGATGGGCTGCGCAGAATTCGTGCAGGCCGGGCGAGCCGGTTTCCTCGCCGGTCTCGATCAGCACGACGGAGTTGAAGCCCAGGCGACCGCGGGCGGCGATGACGGCGGCCAGCGCGCCGATATTGACCGTGTGCTGGCCCTTGTTGTCGGCGGTGCCGCGGCCGTAAAGCTTTTCGCCGCGCACGGAGATTTTCCAGGGCGACAGGCCGTCGGCCCATTGCTCGTCCAGCCCGCGAATGACGTCGCCGTGACCGTAGGTCAGCACCGTCGGCAGGTTGGCACCCTCGATGCGACGGCCGATCAGGAAGGGGCCGAACTGCTTTATGGGATTGGGATGTATCGCGACGACGTAGCCCAGACGCTCGAGCGACGGGCCGATCTCGTCCTTGAGGTAGGCTATGAGATGGCTGGCAAACGAGGGATCCTGGCTGACCGTGCGGTAGCCGACGCGACGGTCGAGGTCGGCGAGAAAACGGCCGTCATCGAAATAGGCCTGCGCCTGCGCGATCGCGGCCTGCCGAGCGTTCTGCATGGGAAACCTTTCCACAACCGGCATTCGAGCCTAGTCGGCGTCCAGCATACCGTCCTTCAGGCGTATCTGGCGATGGGCGAGTGCGCCGAGCTGGGAGTCGTGGGTGACGACGATCACGGTTCGCCCCTCCTGTTCAGCCAGCCTGGAGAATGTATCGAACACCAACCGGCCGTTGCGCGAATCGAGGTTGCCGGTAGGTTCGTCGGCCAGGACGATGGCGGGATCGTTGGCCAGGGCTCGCGCGATGGCGACGCGCTGACGCTCGCCGCCGGAAAGCTCGTTGGGCAGGCTTTTGCTCCGACCGCCAAGTCCGAGATCGGCCAGCAGCCCGGAACCTCGTTCGCGGCACTCGGCCGGGGTCAGTTTTCCCAGCTGTCGCATCGGCAGCACCACGTTGGTGAGGGCGTCGAACTCAGGAAGCAGGAAATGGAACTGGAAGACGAATCCCAGGCTGCTCAGACGGAGCGCCGCCAGAGATTCGCCGGACATGCCGGAGGTCGGCTGGCCCTCGATCAGCACCTCGCCGGCGGTGGGCACGTCCAGCAGGCCAAGAAGGTAAAGCAGCGAAGACTTTCCCGAGCCGGACGGGCCGGCAATGACGGCGAACTCGCCGGCAGGGAAGCCGACGCTAATGTCGCGCACCAGCGGCACAGGTACAGCGCCAGGCAGTGTGCGGGACACCGATCGCGCTTCGACGCGAAATCCCGCGGCGCCGCTCATGCCGCGCCCCGGACGATGTCCACGGGGTTGAGACGAGCGGCGCGGCGTGCCGGCAGCCAGGCGGCGAAAGTCGCGGCGACTATCGAGAAGCCGCCGGCGATCAGATAGTGCGCGACGGTACGGTGGAGGATGAAACCCTGGGTCTTGATGAAGCCTTCGATCCGGAAGTCGATCGAAGCCAGTATCTCCGTAAGGGCCAGACCGAGCATCCAGCCGCACAAGGTTCCAACGCAGCCAACCGCAAGGCCTTCCAGCACGAAGATGCGCCGAATTGCCGCTTCGGGAAAACCGATTGCCTTGATGATGGCGATGTCGCGGCTCTTCTCGAACACTACTGTGGAAATGATGTTGAAGATGCCGAAGCAGGCGACCAGCAGAATGGCGCCTACGGTCGAATACATGATCGCGTTCTGGATCACGAAGATTCCCAGCACGTTCGAATTGCTTTCCTGCCACGCCTCGGTGCGATAGCCGATCTGTCCTTCGATGCGGGCGGCCAGCGCTTGCGCCTGCTCGACATCCTGCAGCTTTAGTCGGATGCGATTGATTACATCCGGCCGCCCCTGGAGTATCTGGGCCTTCTTCAACAGCATATAGGTTTCGAAATTGTCGACGGTGGTAATGCCGGTGCTGACGATTCCGACGACCTTCATCTTCATCACCGTTCCGTCGGGAGAGACCACCGAGATCAGATCGTCCATGCCGACGCCGGCCTTCTGCGCCACCCCCTCGCCCAGAATGATGCCGTTGGCCGCCGTCAGCAGCGAATCCAGCGTGCCGGCGACCAGATCCTTCTCGAGATTGCTGACGCGCCGTTCGCTTGTGGGCTCGATGCCGATGGCGGTGGCGGCGACGTCGCGGGCGCCAAAACGCAGCAGCACCTGACCGCTCAGCGTCGGCGCCAGCGCCACTCCAGGAATGCCGTGCAGCCGATCCATTACGGCACGCGCATTGCGGATGCCGCGGACCTCCTCGCGCGGCTTGATCCCGCGCAGGCCTATTTCGGCCGCAGGATAGCGATCGTAGATCGGCTGGCGCGGCGGCCTGCGGAACTCGTCCTTGACCACGACGTGCGGCTGAACGTCGATGACGCGGGCGACGAAATCCTTCTGGAACCCCTGCATCATCGCCGCCATGGCAATAAAAAAGCCCACCCCCAGCGCCACACCCAGCACCGAAACGAAGCTTTGCCGCCGCCGACGCAGCAGGTGCGACAGTGCGATCTCAGCCGAAAGCCCCAAACCCGCCATCAGCGCGCCACCCGCACCCGCGCGCCATCCGCCAGCCCAGCCGGCGGGTTGAGCGCAACCCGATCACCAGCACCAAGGCCGGCGAGCACTTCGACGCGATCGCGGCCCCGAATACCGATCCTGATCTTCCTCCGCTCGACACTACCGTCGTTGACGACGAATACGCTGCCGTCGACGAGGGCATCGATCGGCACCAGCAAGGCGTCAGCCGCCTCGCGCACCACGATATTGGTTTCGACGGTCATGCCGATATGAAAGCGGGTATCGTCGGGGAGCGAGACTCGCACGCGATAGGATTTGTTCAGCGGGTCTCCTTTGGGCGTTACTTCGATCACGGCGCCCTCGATGCTGGCGTCCGGAAAGGCGTCCGCCTTGACCAGCGCGGCCTGTCCCGCGGCGACGAGGGGAATATCTTCCTCGTCGACATCGACTATCGCTCGCAGCGGGCGCGGCTGGCCCACCCAGAACAGCGTTTGCAGCTTGTCGACCACTTCGCCGATCTCGCCGTCCTGACGCAGCACCACACCGTCCATGGGCGAGACGAGGACCAGATCGGCCAGACGGCGGGCTGCCACGATCTGCGCCGCTTGCGCGGCCAGATACTCCGCCTGCGCACGATCGAAAGCTTCGCGGCTCGCGACGCCACGATCTGCCAAGGTACGCTGGCGGGCCAACTCGTCGCGCCAATAGGCAAACCGGGCATCGGCCTCGATGACGCGGGCGCGCGCCTCGGCGTCATCGAGCCGGGCAAGCACATCGCCGCGTCTGACCCGCATGTTATCGCGCCCGGCGATCTCGGTCAGGCGGCCGGACACCGTGGGCGAGACTTTCGCCCAGTTGACCGGTTCGACCGTACCGGTGGCGTACACGGCCTCGACGACCGCGCCCCGGGTCGCCACGGCTGTCTCAATGTAAACCGCGCTGGAAAAGCGCCACCAAACAGCGACGACCGAGCCTGCGGCCAATATGATACCGGCCGAAATCAATAACCTTTTCATGGTTGAACTCTAGCCGAGATCGGCAGACCGGAAATTGAGCCTGCGCAAGGGGCCCTCCACATGCCCAAAAAAGAAAACGGCCCGCTCAGCGGCGGGCCGTTCCCTGCATTCCGCGTTGGACGGTCAATTCTTCGGATTCGAAGGCTTGGATTGCTTGGCTCCGGAATCCGTCGCGATCACCGTCGTCGGAATCGAGGTATCGCTTGCCGTCGTCGTCTTAGCGCTCCACCCGCAGTCACCTTCGGCGAGCGCCGGCAACGCGTAGGCCGAAACCAGAAGAGCGGCAACGGCCAGCACAGGCATTCTCATTCGACCACCTCCTCTCCAGTTGTTGCCCGGAAAGGATACGCGAATTTCCCACGGCGGGCGATCACGATTGCGGGGGCCGAGGCCTGGGATCAATTCTTCAAGACGATCCAGAGCGTTATGGCTCGCGCGCAGATCCTGCCGTTGCCGTCGATCACCGCCGTCCCCGAGGTCAGCTTGCGGCCATCGGCGGAGATCGGCCAGGCCAGCACGGTCGCCGGTTCGCCGGCCCGCAGCCGGCCCTCGACCCGCCCGGTCATGCGGCCGGTCAGCACCGTGCGCTCGTCGTCCTCGCGCAGCACCGCCGTGGCGCCCGGACAGTCGAGGGCGCCCCACAGGAACTCGTCCGGCAGCCAGCCATCCGGCCCGGCCAGAGCCGGGTCGGGCGTCCAGCGCGCCACCGCCAAGCCGGTATCCTCGTCGCCGTCGATGCGGCCGGCCCAGACGCGCAGGCCGTCGCCCGGGGCGCGGCCCTTGCCGCAGACGAAACACTGATGGAAGTCGCTGTCGGCGTCCGAGCCGCCGAATTTCTCGGCCCGCGCCACCTGCGCGGCCGCAGGCACTGGCGGCACGTCGAGTTCGAAGGTCGCCGGCCTGACCGATGCCAGCAGCGTACCGCCGTCGCGCAGTTCGATGGCGTCGCCATTGCGCACCAGCGGCAGCGGCCGGTCGAGCGGCGGCGGCGCGCGCAGGGTGATCTCGGCCGAGCCGCCAACCAGAGCCGCCAGCCGGCCGGCGACGTAGCCGCCATTGCCCGAATCGCGGGGGCCGTGAAAACGCTGCGCGATGGTGAGTGTGTCGGGCGTAGCCGATGCGGACATGAAGTGCTTCCCCTTGTGCTGAACGCCGGTTTACCCGGAGTGTCGCAAGGGATCAAGCCGGGCTGCCGGCCTTGAGCGCCGCCTGGCGGATCGCCGCCAGCGTGGTGCGCGGATTGATCGCCTCGGGATCGAGACGGATTTCGATCACCGCAGGCAGCCTCTCCTGCAGGGCCGCCTCGAAGGTGGGCGCGAAGTCCTCCGTCCGCTGCACCAGGTGCGCCGTTGCGCCGTAGGATTTCGCCCAGGCGACGAAGTCGGGATTATGCAGGTCGGTGCCGACGCGGCGGGTCGGGTACTCGCGTTCCTGGTGCATGCGGATCGTGCCGTACATGCCGTTGTTGACCACAACCAGCACGAACTTCGCGCCCGCCTGGCAGGCGGTGCCGAATTCCTGCATCGTCATCTGCAGGCATCCGTCGCCGGCGAAGCATACGACGATGCGTTCGGGATGGACGATGGCGGCGGCGACCGCTGCCGGCAGCCCATAGCCCATCGACCCCGAGGTCGGCGCCAGCTGGGTGCGCCAGCCGCGATAGCGGTAGAAGCGATGCACCCAGGCGGTGTAGTTGCCGGCGCCGTTGCAGACGATGGCGTCGTCGGGCAGCCGGTCCGCCAGCCAGGCGACGATCTCGCCCATCTGCACCGGACCGGGATTGGCGGTCGGCCTGACCCAGTCGATATAGTCGGCGCGCGCCTGGCGCCGCCAGTCGCGCCAGGAATCGCCGGAAGGCGGCTCGAGCAGGGCGAGCGCCTCGGCGAACGGCGCCATGCCCGAGACGATGCCGAGCGTCGGCCGGTAGACCCGGCCCAGTTCCTCGGCGCCGGCGTAGACGTGCACCAGCCTCATCTGCGGTTCGGGAATGTCGATGAGCGTGTAGCCCGACGTCGTCATCTCGCCCAGCCGCGCGCCGATCACCAGCAGCAGGTCGCATTCCTTAACCCGCGCCGCCAGTTTCGGATTGATGCCGATGCCGACATCGCCGACATAGGCCTCGTGCCGATTGTCGAAAATGTCCTGGGTGCGGAAGGAGGCCGCCACCGGCACGCCCCAGGACTCGGCGAAGCTCATGAGGGCTGCGCGCGCCGCCGGCGTCCAGCCGCTGCCGCCGACCACCGCGAGCGGCCGGCCGGCAACCCGCAGCAGATCCGCCAGCGCCTGCATCTGATCGGCGCCGGGCCGCGCCTGCATCGGTGCGTAGGGTAGCGCGTCGGGAACCGTCGCAAACTCGGTCAGCATGTCCTCGGGCAGTGCCAGCACGACCGGACCCGGTCGTCCCGACGTGGCGACATGGAACGCGCGGCTGAGAAATTCGGGAATCCTCGCGGGATCCTCGATCTCGGCCACCCATTTCGCCATCTGCCCGTACATGCGCCGGTAGTCGATTTCCTGGAACGCCTCGCGCTCCATCTGCTCGCGCGCGACCTGGCCGATCAGCAAAATGAGCGGCGTCGAATCCTGGAAGGCGACATGTACGCCAGCACTTGCATTGGTGGCCCCCGGACCCCGCGTGACCATGCAAACGCCCGGCCGACCCGTCAGCTTGCCGTAGGCGTCGGCCATCATCGCCGCCCCGCCCTCCTGGCGACAGATAACGAACCGAATCGAGTTCGCGTCGTGCAGCGCATCGAGCACGGCGAGGTAGGACTCGCCAGGTATGCCGAACACCGTATCGACGCCGTGAACCTTCAGTTGATCGACAAGAATCTGCCCGCCCGTCCGCCGTGCCATTTTCCTATCCGCGCAAGAATGTGACGGTCGACCATCGCATGCGCGGCCGATCTGGAACAGGGCCAAGCCGTCGATCGAAACAAGCGCCGACGCGATCGCGGATCGCCATGCGGCCGCAGCCGCCCGGCGATCCGCCAGCGATGGCGTGACGTCGGGATGACCTGGTTATCGCCTGCCGCCGCCCCCGCCGCCACGCCCCCCACCGCCGCCGAAGCCGCCTCGCGGGCCGGACGGGATGGACGGCATCGGTCGCGCCGACGGCGGGCGGGCGATGGGATGGGTCGGCCGCCCCGGACGGTCCGGACGCGGCGGCGGCGTGATATTGCTGTCGTTGTCGTCGTCGTAGTCGTAGCAGCAATAGTCGTAGCGGTCGTAGTACCAGGGATCGTTCCAGCCGGCGCCGTAGTATCCGGTCGTGGTGCCGCCGCCCGAACTGCAGCCGGCGACGGCCAGCGCCGCCAGCAGCGGCAATGCAATGCGCGTCCTCATGGCCGGGCCTTCCTTTCCTGATCGCGCAGATCGTCCCACTGGACCAGGCCGATCGCTGCGCCGGCAGGATCGGCGACCACCGCCATGCGCCCTTCGAACAGGGTGGGACGGGGTTTAAGCATGATCGCGCCGCCCAGCTGCTGCGCCAGCGTAAGTGATCTCGACAGGTCGGCAACCCGCACAAACGGCAGCCAGGACGCCGTCGTGCCGGCGCGCTTAGACGACATCTGCGACACGGCAGCCCGCGCATAGTTCCCACTGACCAGCATGTACTCGTTCTTGCGCGCACTGTCGGCGTTCTCGACGACTTCGTAGCCGGCGACCGACCGATAGAAGCCCGTCGCCTTTTGCGCATCATGGGCGACGAGCTGGATCCAGATCCATTCGCCGGGCTCGGCAAGAAAGTCGCCGGGATCGCCACCGGCCGATTTGATGACCCCGAAAACGGCTCCTTCGGGGTCGGCGAAGACGGCCTGCTCGCCGCGCCTGGGCAGAACCTTGGGGGCCACAAGCTGGCGGCCGCCGCCGGCGAGCACCGCCTTGGAAGCCTGCGTCACGTCGGGCACCGAGATGTAGCCGATCCAGCGCGGCGTGGCTGGAGCATTGGGGCGCGCCTGAACGCTGACCATGCCGCCCAGCGGACGAATGCCGTTATCGATCAGCGTGTAGCCGGTCGATGCATCGCCGACCGGCTGAAAGCGCCAGCCGAACATTCGGCCGTAGAACTGCTGCGCCACAGCGACATCGCTGGTCACCAGGTCGATCCACACGAACTTGCCGGCAAGCCTGGAGCTGTTCGCCTCGGCGGTCAGCGGCGGCAGTTCCGGCTCCGCCGCAACGGCCACCGGCGCCGCCCCCGACAGCAGAGCCGCAAGCGCGCTCGTCAACCAGAATCGGCGCATCAGCGATCGTCGATCGTTTCGACTGTGCCGCAACATAGCCATCATGGTCACCCCTCTCTTCGTCGCATGAACTGCGAGCTCGCCATCGGGGTTGCGAGCGCCTAAGCCCCGCCCCCGCTCCTTCGAATTGCACGACACTTTCAGCGGTCCCACCGCTTCCCGCGCTTCTCGGGCCAGCCGCAGCGACCGGACGGATTGGCTAGTCCTTGCCTTGCAAACAATGGCAAGCCGGCTAGACGGGGCATTGACCTTGGTCAATTTCGTCCGACTATCCGATGCTCGTCTGCTGAATCCGTGCGAAAGGATCGCCGGGCAGGCGCCGGAACCGGGTCGGACCTGATCCGTTCCCGACCGGGCTTCGAACCAACCGATGTCAGGACGATGCCGGCCGGAGGAGAGAACGAGCAAATGCGCCAGTCGACCCTCGGCCGTGACCTGCCAATGCTGGGACTGCTGGCGATGGCCGTCCTCGGCGTCATGGTCGTTGGCGGCATGACGACCGCGTCAGCCATCCCCGACTGGTATTCGGCGATCAAACGTCCGGCCTGGACGCCGCCGAACTGGGTGTTCGGCCCGGCATGGACCCTGCTCTATGCGCTGATGGTGATCGCCGCCTGGCTGGTGTGGCGGCGCCGGAGGCTGTCGCCGATCGGAGCGGCGATGACGGCCTGGTGGATCCAGCTGGGGCTCAATCTAGGCTGGACATTGCTGTTCTTCGGCCTGCGCCGACCGGACCTGGCGCTGGCGGAAATAGCGCTGCTATGGCTGGCGATCGCCGTTACGGTGTTTCTGTTCTGGCGAGCGCGGCCACTGGCTGGCCTGCTGCTGGTGCCATATCTGGCGTGGGTGAGCTATGCGGCCAGCCTGAATGCGGGGATCGTGGCGCTGAACTGACTGGTCGACTATTCGGTGGCGCCGACCGATGCGGCCGCGGCCGCCATGTCGCCGCCGACCGAACTGAAGATGGCCGTCAGCGATCCGCCGATCGTGCCCATGCCGGCAACGGCAGCGATCGCCACGAGCGCAGCTATCAGGCCGTACTCGACCATGGTAGCTCCGGATCGATCCCTAGCTGTCGACAGAAGTATTCGGCGTATCATTTGATTATTGTGGGATTTTTCGCCGTTCCAGGAAACTGCTCGAACGTATACTGAACCTGTGCGAAGAAATCCGGACCTTAATCCCAAAGATCAGTACAAGCTGAAAAGTGGTGGGCCCGGTGGGGATCGAACCCACGACCATTCGATTAAAAGTCGAATGCTCTACCGCTGAGCTACAGGCCCGCCGAACACAAGGGCTTGCGGCCCGGCCGGTTTCGGCGGCCACCCTATAGGACGGGGCGTCGGCAGGGTCAACCTCCGACGGCCAATCCACCGGTCAGTTGACCCGGGCGGCATTCAGCGCGGCGAATTTGTCGGTCAGCCGCTTGTGAACCCGGGGCGAGACGAAGTGCGACACGTCACCGCCCAGCCGGCCAATGTCCTTCACCAGACTGGAGGCGATGAACTGGTGGCGCTCGGAGGCCATCAGGAACACCGTCTCGACCTCGGGCGCCAGCTTGGCGTTCATGCTGGCCATCTGGATCTCGTACTCGAAATCCGACACCGCCCGCAGGCCGCGGAAAATCACGTTGCCCTTCATCGCCCGGGCGAAATCGACCAGCAGCCCCTGGAAGGGCTCGACCGAGACGCGCGCGCCGAGATCGTCGGGCATCGCTCCGATATCCTCGCGCAGGATCTCGACCCGCTCCTCGATCGTGAAAAGCGGTCCCTTGCCGATATTGATCGCCGGTCCCACGACCAGGTGATCGACCAGACGCGCCGCCCGGCGGATGATCTCCGAGTGGCCGTTGGTGATGGGATCGAAGGTGCCGGGATAGACACCTATGCGATGCTGCGCCATTGAATCCCCCGGAATGAACGAGTGTTTACCGCGGCGCGACCCTTTTAGCGCCCGACGGCGCTATTTGCCAACGCTTTCCTCGGCGCCCTCGACCGCTGCCTCCTCGTCCTCCACCGCAACGCGGGTGACGGACACGACCCGTTCGCCCTCGCCGACCGAGAACAGCTTGACGCCGCGCGTGGTACGGCCGGCCTGGCGCACGCCATCGACCGCGAAGCGGATCAGCTGGCCGCCATCGGTCACAAGCATGACCTCGTCAGTGGCGCGGACGGGGAAGGCCGCCGTGACTCGCGCGTCGCCGCGGCCAAGGTCCATCAGGTCGATGCCCTTGCCGCCGCGGGCGGTGATCCGATAGTCGTAGGCCGAGCTGCGCTTGCCGAATCCGGAAGAGGCAACGGTCAGGACCATCTCCTCGCGCTCGGCCATTTCGGCGAAACGCTCCGGCGACAGCGGCAGGTCGTCGGCCGCCTCCTCGCCCGAAGGTGCCTCCTCCTCGCCGTTCTCCATCTGCCGCATGATGCGGCGCTGGCGCAAATAGGCGTCGCGCTCCTCGGTGGTGACGCGCTCGCTGTTGAGCAGCGACATCGAAATCACTTCGTCGCCCTCGGCCAGCCGGATGCCGCGCACGCCGGTCGAGGAGCGGCTGGCGAAGACCCGAACGTCCGCCACCGGGAAGCGGATCGCCTTGCCGGCGCTGGTCGCCAGCAGCACGTCCTGCTCATCGCTGCAAACCTGCACCGCGATCAGCCGGTCGCCGGCGTCCTCGCCGTCGAACTTCATGGCGATCTTGCCGTTGACGTTGACGTTGACGAAATCGGAAAGCTGGTTGCGCCGCACGTTGCCGCGTTGCGTCGCCAGCATGACCGACAGCGTCGCCCACGCGTTCTCGTCCTCGGGAAGCGGCATCAGCGTGGTGATGGTCTCGCCCTCGCTGAGGGGCAAAAGGTTGACCAGCGCCTTGCCGCGCGCCTGCGGCGTGCCCAGCGGCAGACGGTAGACCTTGAGCTTGTAGACCATGCCGCGGCTGGAGAAGAACAGGACCGGCGTGTGCGTATTCACGACGAACACGTTCTCGACGAAATCCTCGTCATGCGTCGCCATGCCGGAGCGACCCTTGCCGCCGCGGCGCTGGGCGCGATAGGCCGTGACCGGCACGCGCTTGATGTAGCCGGCATGCGTAACGGTGACGACCATGTCCTCACGCTGGATCAGGTCCTCGATGTCCTGCTCGAACTCGTTGTCCTGGATCTCGGTGCGGCGCGGGGTGGCGAACTGGTCCTTGATCTCCACCAGTTCCGAGCGCATCAGGGCGTAAAGCCGCTCGCGCGATTCCAGCAACGCCAGAAATTCGCGAATCTGGTCGGTGACCTGGCGCAGCTCGTCGGCGATCTTGTCGCGCTCCAGCCCGGTCAGACGCTGCAGGCGCAGATCGAGGATGGCGCGGGCCTGCGTCTCGCTCAGCCGGTAGGTGCCGCTGTCGCCAATGCGGTCGGGCTCGTCGACCAGCTGCAGCAGCGGCAGCAAATCGCCGATCGGCCAGTCGCGCGCCATCAATTCCTCGCGCGCCACCACCGGATCGGGCGCCTTGCGGATCAGGGCAATGACCGGATCGAGATTGGTCACGGCTATGGCGAGACCGACCAATACATGGGCGCGGTCGCGCGCCTTGCCAAGCTCGAACTTGGTGCGCTTGGTGATGACCTCCTCGCGGAAGCGGATGAAGGCTTCCAGCATCTCCTTGAGGGTCATCATCATCGGCCGGCCGCCCGACAGCGCCAGCGCATTGACGCCGAAGCTGGTCTGCAGCGGTGTGAACTTGTAGAGCTGGTTCAGCACGATCTCGGCCATGGCGTCGCGCTTGAGCTCGATCACCACGCGCACGCCGTCGCGGTCGCTCTCGTCGCGCAGCTCGGAGATGCCCTCGACGCGCTTCTCGCGCACGACCTCGGCGATGCGTTCAAGCAGGCGCGACTTGTTCTCCTGGTAGGGGATCTCGGTGACGATGATGGCCTCGCGTCCCCTGATCTCCTCGAACTTGGTGCGGGCGCGGATGACGATCGAGCCGCGACCCAGCTCGTAGGCGGAGCGGATGCCGTTGCGGCCGAGAATGATGGCGCCGGTCGGAAAATCGGGACCGGGCACGATCTCCTGCAGCTGCTGCGGCGTCGTCGCAGGGTTGTCGATCAGGGCGCAGGTGGCGTCGATGATCTCGCCGAGATTGTGGGGCGGGATGTTGGTCGCCATGCCGACGGCGATGCCGCCGGCGCCGTTGACCAGGAGATTGGGAAAGCGCGCCGGCAGGACTGTCGGTTCGGTGTCGCTGTCGTCGTAGCTGGGCTGGAAATCGACGGTTTCCTTGTCGATGTCGTCGAGCAGCGTCTCCGCCACGCGCGCCAGGCGCGCCTCGGTGTAGCGCATCGCCGCCGGCGGATCGCCGTCCATCGAGCCGAAATTGCCCTGACCCGCGATCAGCGGCAGGCGCATGGAGAAGTCCTGCGCCATGCGCACCATGGCGTCGTAGATCGCGCTGTCGCCGTGCGGATGGTATTTGCCCATCACGTCGCCGACGATTCGGGCTGACTTGCGGAACGGCTTGGTGGAGTCGTAACCCGACTCCTTCATCGAATAGAGAATGCGCCGATGCACCGGCTTCAGCCCGTCGCGCACGTCGGGCAAGGCGCGCGCCACGATCACGCTCATGGCGTAATCGAGATAGGACCGGCGCATCTCCTCTTCGATCGTGACCGGCGTGATGTCGTGAGGCTGGCCGGGCGGCGGAAGGTCGCTGACGGGGGTGTCTGTGCTCAAAGAATTCTGCTTTGCGATGGGCCGCCTGCCGGGCTGGCGGCGCGCTGAAAACTACCGCCTGAAGCCTAGCAAAATCCCGGCCATGCGGCCACTCTTTTTGCGCCCGCAAACACCCATCCAAGCTGTTGTTATGACTTGCCTTTTTGACGTCGGATTTGGCCTCGCGGGCGCCGTTGGCATCGGCCTTGCCCCGATGAAGAAAACCCCGCTATGTGAAACCTAATCTTGCGCTCTCTATACGGGATTATTAGACAGGATTATCGGCCTTAGATTGTGTCTGCCGCAATTCGAGGATGGTCAGCCGAAGGCGCTCGAGCTCATACGGCTTGTCGAGGCGCGCCGCGCCGGCCGGCAGGGCGCCGATCTCCTCGCCCGACCGTCCGCTCAGGACCGCGACGCGCAGGCCGGGACGCAGTCGAAGGGCGGCGGCGATCAACTCCATCCCGCCCATCCCCGGAAGGCCAAGATCGGTCAACATTACGTCGATAGCGGGCTGCGCCTGCAGCGCCTGCAGGGCCTGTTCGGCGTTGCCCGCCTCGACGACCGCGAATCCGGCATGCTGCAGGTAGTCGACGGCGCTCATGCGCACCAGCGCGTCGTCCTCGACGAAAAGAACCGTCTTGGCCGCGGCGTCGGGTTCCGCGGCCGCGGGCGCGATGCTCGATCCGGCGGTGTCCGGCGTCCCGTTCACAGGCTTCGCCTCGGCGGCGCGAGCGCGGGCACGCTCGATCGCCGTGCGCAGCTTGCGCGCCAGCTCATCGCGGCGATAGGGCTTGGAGATCAGCAGCACGTCGGCATCGAGCCGGCCATCATGGATGATCGCGTTCTCGGTGTAGCCCGAGGTGTAGAGCACGGCGATGCCGGGACGGTGCGCCTGCGTCTGGCGCACCAGTTCCCGCACCTTGACTGGGCCGGGCATGACGACGTCGGTGAACAGCACGTCGACCGCGGCGCCGCTGCTCAGCACCGCGAGCGCGGAATCGGCGCTGGCCGCCTGCAGCACGCGGTAGCCGAGGTCGCCCAGCATGTCGACGGCGCCGGCGCGCACGGCCGGATCGTCCTCGACCACCAGAACGGTTTCGCGGCCGAACTCGATCGGAGTCAGCGCCGCCACCTGCAGCATTTCTTCCGGCTGGCGGGTGCGCGGCAGGTAGAGCTTCACCGTCGTGCCATGGCCGGGCTCGCTGTAGATCTTGACGTGGCCGCCAAGCTGTTTGACGTAGCCGTAGACCTGGCTGAGGCCGAGCCCCGTCCCCTGTCCGTCGGCCTTGGTGGTGAAGAACGGCTCGAAAGCCTGCGCTATCACGTCCTGCGACATGCCGGTACCGGTATCGCTCACGGCCACCATGACGTACTGGCCTGGCCGGACCTCGACGTGTTCGGCGGCGTAGTCCTCGTCGAGCGAGGCATTGGCGACCTCGAGCGTCAGGCGGCCGCCTTCGTGCATCGCGTCGCGCGCATTGATGGCGAGGTTGAGAATCGCGTTCTCAAGCTGTCCCGGATCGGCCATGGCATTCCACAGCCCGCCGGCCACCACCGTCTCGACCTGTATGGTCTCGCCCAGGGAACGGCGCACCATCTCGGTCATGTCGGCGACCAGGCGGCCGAGATTGGTCGGCACGGGTTCGAGCGGTTGGCGACGCGCGAAAGCCAGCAATTGGCGGGTCAGCCGCGCCCCGCGCTCCGTGCCGTCGAGCGCCGCCCGCAGCCGGCTAGCGAGGCGCTCGTCGCCGACGCCAGCGGCAAGGGCCAGATCGATATTGCTGCGCACGATCTGCAGCAGGTTGTTGAAATCGTGCGCAACGCCGCCGGTGAGCTGGCCGATCGACTCCATTTTCTGCACCTGCCGGAACATCGCCTCGGCGCGGACGCGCTGGGTGACGTCGACGCTGGAGACGACGAAGCCGCCATCGGCGGTCGGCATGCGATAGACTTCGAACTCGCTGCCGTTCAGGCGCAACGACAGCGGCAGTTGCGCCGCCGCGCCAGCTCCGGAAGCTTCCAGCGAAGCCGTGCCGCGCGCCTGCTCGATGGCGCGGAAGCGCTCGAGCGGCGCGCCAATGACCGCCAGTTCCGTCGGAAACTGCAGCTTGGAAAAGAAGCGACGATTGAAAGCTGCGAGGCGGCCGCGGGCGTCGAAATAGGCGATGCCGTGCCTGATATTGTCGAGAGCGATCTGCAGTATCTCCCGCTGACGGCCGAGCTTCTCTTCGGTTCGCTGCAGGCGCCAGTTGTTGGCCAGCA
>JBFWZG010000049.1:19358-21928 GCA_050185515.1 Reyranellaceae bacterium | reverse complement strand
GTCCTGCGGCGTCGGCTCGCGATTGACGATGGCGAGCCGCGCGCCGTTGCGCCGCGCCAGCAGCGGGATGGCGGCCGCCGGATAGACCACCAGCGACGAGCCCATCACCAGGCACAGATCGCAGGCCTGCGCCGCCTCCTGCGCCCGCGCCATCGCCACGACCGGCATGGCCTGGCCGAAGGAGATGGTGGCGGTCTTGACGATGCCGCCGCACTTGGCGCATTCGGGCAGCGACTCGTCGCGGGCGAAGGCGGCGTGGATGTCGTCGAGCTCGTGGCGGTGGCCGCAGTCGAGGCAGGCGGCGTAGGTGGCGTTGCCGTGCAGCTCGATGACTTTCGCATCGGGCACGCCGGCTTTCTGGTGCAGCCCGTCGACGTTCTGCGTCACCACCGAAGAAAACTTGCCGCGCTCGACCAGGGCCGCGACGGCGCGATGGCCAGCATTGGGTTCGGCCTTGCGCATCACCGTATCGGTGGCGAATTTGCGCCGCCAGGATTCGCGCCGCGCCTCGTCCGACGCCATGAACTCGGAGAAGTCGATCGGCCGGTACTGGCTCCAGATGCCGCCGGGCGAGCGGAAATCGGGAATGCCCGATTCGGTGGAGATGCCGGCGCCGGTGAACACCATGATGTCGGCGGCGGCGTCGAGCAGGGTCTTCAGGCGCGCGATGTCATTCATGGAAAGATTATAGCGGCGTCACGATTTATCCCAAGGGCGGGCGCTTGAGCGGCGACGGTATCGGGCGGACAATCGCGCGATAGAGCGGATGGGGGGAACATGCGCGCGATACTTGCAGCCGGCTTGCCGGTCCTGACGGCGCTGGGGCTCTGCCTCGGCGGCGCGGCGGCGGCGCTGGCGCAGAAGACGGCGGTCGAGGCCAAGCCGGCGGCGACGCGACCGGCGGCGCAACCGGCATCGACGCGCGGCGACGGTCCGGCCTGGGTGCTGAACGGCTTCGTGCTCAAGGAGCAGGCGCAGTGCCGCCAGCCCGATCCGCAGGAACGGCGCGCCTGCTGCGAGCGGCTGCTGCATCCCAACGCCTGCCGCTGAGGCCGCCCCAGGTCCATGCTGCCGGCGCTGCCGCCGGATCCCGAGCAGGGCGATCCCGCGTGCGACGGCTGGCGCCGGGCGTCCGCGGCGGCTCCTCCACAGAAAACATGACGCTCCGGCCAGCCGCGCATTGCCAAGAATCCGTCACCGGACGATGATGGCGCGGGTTCTTTCGCGTGATCCGGGTGCCAGCCCGGAGCTTCCCCGGAGGACGAGATGGCACAGCGCAAGGCCGTCAAGAAGGCCAAAAAAGCCAGTAAAAAGAAAGCGTTGACCAAGAAGCCGGCGCCCCGTCGCGCGGTCGCGAAGAAGGCTGCGAAGAAGGCCGCCCCGCCGCGCAAGACGGCCCCGAAGAAGGCCGCGAAAAAGGCTGCCGGGAAGGCCGCGAAGAAACCGGCCCGCAAGCCTGAGGCGAAAAAACCGGCGGCGACCAAACCCGCGACCAGACCGGCCGCGAAGCCCGTCGCGGCCAGTGCGGGCGCCCGTCCGGCCCTGCGTCCGGCGCCGAAGCCGGCCGCCAAGCCGGCCACCGGGCCCGCCGCCGGGCCCGCCGCCAAGCCGGTGCAGCTGGTGAAGAAATCCCTGCCGCCGCCGCAGGTGAAACCGGCGACGCGGCCGGGGCTGAAGCCGGTGCCGATCCCCTCACCCATTTCGCCCGAGATCACCACGCCGATCAGCACGCTGGCCGCACCGCCGCCGCTGCCGATCCGCAATCCGCCTGCCCCCGCGCCCGCTTCCGGCAACGACGACAAGGATCGCGACGATTAGCGGACCTTATCAACGCGCGGCTTCGCCTCGCTCGGGATGAGGAGTGACGTTGGGCGAGAACTCTCTCCAGGTCATGTCGAGCGGATGCGAGACATCTTTTTGCCGGTCTGCGAGAGCGTGCCGATGCCGGGCGCAAAAAGATTCCTCGCTGCGCTCGGAATGACAATGGGGCCTGAAAAGCGCAGCTTTTCCTAGAGCGGATCAGGATTGGACGTTTGCTCTACCCCTTCAGATGCCGCAGCGGCAGAGCGTGGCTGCGCTTGATGGTGCGCAGCACGATCGAGGAGCGCACCTGCCGGATGCCGGGCAGCGGCATGACGTTGTCGAGCAGGAACTGCGAGTAGGATTTCAGGTCGGTGGCGACGATGCGCAGGATGAAGTCGGCCTCGCCGGTCACCGCCACGCAATCCATGATCTCGGGAAAGCGCCGCATCGCGTCGTGGAAGCGATCGGTGCCCTCGGTCGAATGGCGTTCCAGCGACACCAGGCAGATCGCCTCGAAGCCCAACCCGATCGCCTCGGGATCGAGCAGGGCGGCATAGCCCGCCAGCACGCCGCTTTCCTCCAGCCGCTTCAGCCGCCTTCCAAGCTGCGAGGCGGACAGGCCGATCTTCTCGCCCAGCGCATAGAGCGAGGCGCGGCCATCCGCCTGCAGGGCGGCCAGCAGGGCGATATCGAAGCTGTCCAGCGCGGTTTCCGGCATTGGTGCAAGGTTCCTGCGTTCTGCTGCCAGTAGATACAGGAAATTTGCG
>JBFWZG010000049.1:0-19258 GCA_050185515.1 Reyranellaceae bacterium | reverse complement strand
CAGACCGCACTCGAGCAATTGGCGCGGCTCTACTGGTTCACCGTCGAGTTCGGGCTGATCCGCGAGGCGGGCGCGCTGAAGATCTACGGCGCCGGCATCGTCTCGTCCAAGGCCGAGACGCTCTATAGCCTGGAAAGCAACACGCCGCGGCGCATCGGCTTCAACCTGCTGCGCATCATGCGTACGCAGTACCGCATCGACGATTTCCAGCGCTGCTACTTCGTCATCGACAGTTTCGACGAGTTGTTCGACGCGACGCGACCTGACTTCACGCCGCTCTACGAGAAGCTGAAGACAATACCGGAGATCGCGGCCGACGCCATCGTCGCCGGCGACCGGCTGATCGGGGTGCGGGACTAGAAACCGCACAACCGAGCCGCGAGGGTCTGCCGCGAGCCGCATGGCGGCTCGGTGACCGCAGCGTCATTCAAGATACGGCAAAATTTATTTTTACCGGCGCGACGATCCTTGATCCTAGTCAAGGTTGGCTTGCAGACCGAGGCAGACACTCCCGCGATCAAGAGCTGAGCATCGCCCGTCCCGGGCGGTTCAGCTCTGTCTCGGGAGACTCCATCATGAATGAAGCCGCGTCCGGCGCCACGGGCCACGCCCTGCAGCCCGTCGATTCGTTCTTTTTCGCCGCCGAAGCACGCAACGACCGCTGGCGGGAACTGATGGCGGCGGCCACGGCCTGGGCGGACAAGGGCAACGCCGCAGCCCATGCCCGCGTGACCAGGCTGTTCGACGAGATCGTTCCGATCGAGGACTACTGGGCCTATCCCGGCCTGACCCTGATGCGCTCGCTGAAGGACGCGCTGAACGCGCAGAATACGGGAGTATTCCTGCGCCTGGTGCAGAAGATCGGGCGGGCGCTGATTTCCGGCGCCTATCGCTACGAGATCTCGGCCTGGGATCCGCTGCAGGAGACGCAGGTCCAGGGCAGCGATTTCATGCCTCCGGACCTGCAGTCGGGCGAGGGCCACAAACCCTATTTCGAAGTGCTGGTGGTCACGCCCAACGATCCGGCGCACTGGGAGGAAAGCCGCCGGCAGATGCAGCGGCTGCACCGGCGCGAGGACCCGTTCAACTACCAGATCCTCCAGGTCGGCAGCTTCGAGGACGCCGCCATCGCGCTGGCCACCAACCACAACATCCAGTCGGTAGTACTCTTCGACGGCTTCGTGTTCGCCTCCCGTCGCGACATGCCGCTGATGCGCGACCACCTGACGCGCTACGCGGGCGCGCAGCTGCGCAGCGCGGCCGAACAGGGCGGCAGCCTCGCCATCACGCTGGCGGGGCTGGCCAAGCGCTTCCGTCCCGAACTCGACATCTTCCTGCTCACCGACCGTTCGGTCGAGACGCTGGCGGGGACGCCGGAAGCCGCCTGCATCCGCCGCATCTTCTTCGACGTCGAGGAGCTGCTGGAGCTGCATCTCAGCATCATCGACGGCGTCTCCGACCGCTATCGCGCGCCCTATTTCGCCAACCTGGTGCATTACAGCCAGCGGCCCGTGGGCACCTTCCACGCCCTGCCGGTGGCGCGCGGCAAGTCGGTGTTCCGCTCGAACTGGATCCGCGACATGGGGCAGTTCTACGGCACCAACATCTTCCTCGCCGAATCCTCGGCCACCACCGGCGGGCTGGACAGCCTGCTCGAGCCCACCGGCAACATCAAGGCGGCGCAGGAGCTGGCGGCGCGCGCCTTCGGCGCCCATCGCGCCTATTTCGGCACCAACGGCACCTCGACCTCGAACAAGATCGTGGTGCAGGCGATCTGCGCGCCGGGCGACATCGTCATCGTCGACCGCAACTGCCACAAGTCGCACCATTACGGCTTCGTGCTGTCGGGCTCGCAGCCGCTCTACGTCGAGGCCTTCCCGCTCACCAGCTACTCGATGTACGGCGCGGTGCCGCTGCGCACCATCAAGAAGGCGCTGCTCGACCTGCGCGCCGAGGGCAAGCTCGACCGCGTCAAGATCGTCGACCTGACGAACTGCACCTTCGACGGCCACATGTACAACACGCAACGGGTGATGGAGGAATGCCTCGCCATCAAGCCGGACCTGATCTTCCTGTGGGACGAGGCGTGGTTCGGCTTCGCCCGGTTCTCGCCCCTGCATCGGCGCCGCTCGGCCATGGGCGCGGCCCGCGCGCTGACCGACAAGTACCGCGATCCCGCCTACCGGAAGACCTACGCCGAGCAGGCGCAGAAGATCGCCAAGATGGATCCGCAGGATCCGAAGCTGCTCGACATGCATCTGCTGCCCGACCCGGACAAGGTGCGCATCCGCGCCTACCAGACCAACTCGACGCACAAGTCGATGTCGGCCTTCCGCCAGGGCTCGATGATCCTGGTCTGGGACGAGGATTTCCGCCACATCGAAGGCACGTTCGAGGAGGCGTTCTTCACCCACACCTCGACCTCGCCCAACCTGCAGCTGATCGCCTCGCTCGACGTGGCGCGCCGGCAGATGGAGCTGGAGGGCTACGAACTGACCCAGCGCATGACCGGTCTCGCCGTCGAGCTGCGCCGGCGCGTCAACAGCCACAAGCTGATCTCCAGGTATTTCCGCATCGCCACGCCGGAAGACATGATCCCGGCCGAGTTCCGCCAGTCGGGCCTCAAGGATTACGGGCCGCCGCATTCGACCTGGGCCGACGTGGTCAAGGCCTGGGACGAGGACGAGTTCGCGCTCGATCCGACGCGCATCACCCTGCTGTGCGGCGACGCCGGCTTCGACGGCACGCAGTTCAAGGGCCTGCTGGCCGATCGCTTCGACATCCAGATCAACAAGACGTCGCGCAACTCGGTGCTGGTGCAGATCAACATCAACAACACGCGCGGCGACATCGCGCATCTAATCAAGTCGCTGGTCGAGCTGTCGCAGGAGATCGAGGAACGGCTGCGCAAGGACGGCAAGCCGGCCCAGGAGGCGCATGCCGCGCGCGTGCGCTCGCTGACGGTGGACGTGCCCGACCTGCCCGACTTCCGCGACTTCCACGAGGCCTTCCGCGAGAACGCGAAAAGCGCCACCAGCGAAGGCCACATGCGCGAGGCCTTCTTCATGGCCTACGACGAGCGCAAGTGCGAGTTCGTCAAGCTGGCCAGCAAGGAGATCGACGACCGGCTGAAGAACGGACCGCCGCTGGTCTCGGCCAACTTCGTCATCCCCTATCCGCCCGGCTTCCCGATCATGGTGCCGGGACAGTTGATCACGCCCGAGATCATCACCTTCATGCGCAAGCTCGACGTGAAGGAGATCCACGGCTACCACGCCGCCTACGGGCTGAAGCTGCTGCGGCCGGATGCGCTGGGTTCGGGCAAGACCGAAAAAACCGGCAAGGCCGGGAAGAAATAGGGGAACGCCGCCATGCAAGCCTTCTTCACCTTCCTGCAGCAGAATCCCTACATCCTGCTGTTCTTCGTCGTCGGCATGGCCGTCTGGGTCGGCCGCTTCAACATCAAGGGCTACGGGCTTGGCATGGTGGCGGGCGCCATCGTGGTCGGTGCGGCGCTGTCGGTGTGGGCATCGACCTACGACGTCAAGCTGCAGCTCGATAACTTCGCGCGGCTGCTGTTCTACTATCTCTTCATGTACGGCGTCGGCCTGCGCGTCGGCCCCTCCTTCATCAACAGCCTCAAGGGCGACGGGCTGACCTTCACCTTCCTGGCGATCGTCTCCTGCGTCGTCGGGCTGGCGCTGATCGTGTTCGGCGTCAAGTTCTTCGACCTGCCGGTCGGCGCCGCCGGCGGCATCCTGGCCGGCTCGCAGACCATGTCGGCAGCGATCGGCTCGGCCGACCTCGCCATCACGTCGGGAGCGGTGGCGCTGCCGCCGGGCACGACGGCCGAACAGGCCTCGAGCATGGTCGCGCTGTCCTACGGCATCACCTATATCTGGGGCACCGTCGGCATCATCCTGCTGTGCAAGTACCTGCCGCGCTTCTGGGGCGTCGATGCCGCGGCGGCGGCCAAGCGCTACGAGGCCGAGCACGGCGTCAAGGACATCGAAGGCGCCGGCCTGACCGGCTATCGCGGCGGCGGGGTGCGGGCCTATCGGCTCGAGAACGCCGCGACCGCCGGCAAGAGCATCGCCCAGTTCCGGCAGACCTATCCGCAGTACCGCATCATCAACGTGGCGCGCGGCGGCGAATCCGTCGGCGCCAGCGCCGATCTGGTGCTGCAGAAGGGCGACGTCATCGCGCTTGGCGGCCGCACCGGCGACCTGACCGCCAACATGGGCCTGATCGGCCCCGAACTCGACGATCCGGTGGCGCTCAACGTGCCGCTCGACCAGGCGGAAATTCTCGTCACCAACAAGGAAGCCATCGACAAGGAGCTCGAGGCCTTCCGCTTCACCGAGCATGCCGGGCAGATCCAGATCGTACGCTACGAGCGTGGCGGCGTGCCGATTCCCGCCGGCCTCAAGACCAAGCTGCAGCGCTTCGACATCATCTCGGTCGTCGGCCTCAAGGGCGCGGTCGACGACGTGGCGAAGATGTTCGGCCGCATCGCCCGGCCCAGCAGCGCCACCGACCTGCTGACCCTGGCCGCCGGCATGATCCTGGGATTCCTGATCGGCAAGATCGAGTTCCCGGCCTTCGGCGCCAGCGTCGGCCTGGGCAATGCCGGCGGCCTGCTGCTGTCGGGCATCATCGTCTCGTCGCTGGTGTCGCGGCTGCGCTTCTTCGGCAGCACGCCGAACGCGGCGCGCAACATCCTCGAGGATCTCGGGCTGATCGTCTTCATCGCCATCGTCGGCATCAATGCCGGCGCCGGGCTGCTGTCGCAGCTGACCGGCGGGGTGGCGCTGAAGATCTTCATCGTCGGGTTCATCGCCTGCACGGTGCCGCCGTTCATCGTCTGGGCGCTGGGCTACCACGTCTTCAAGATCAATCCGGCGGTGCTGATGGGCGGTGTGGCGGGCGCGCGCTCGCATTCGGGGCCGGCGCGCGAAGCGGCAGCCGAGATCAAGAGCTCGGTGCCGTGGATCGGCTTCCCGGTAGCCTACGCGGTTTCGGGCGTGCTGCTCACCATCTTCGGCTATTTCGCCATGGTCCTGGCGCAGTAGCGGGAGGGCGGCGCATGTCCGACGTTCCCAGACCCCGGGCGGCGCATCGCAACGGTGCGCCGCCTGTGCTGCGCCGCCTGGCGCTGGCGGCGGGGCTGGCCCTCGCCATCGCCGCGCCCGGGCCGACGCACGCCGAGCCGGCGCAGTCCTCGGGCGACGAGTTCTGGCGCGGGCTCTACACCGACGCGGCGCTGACCGTGCATTTCCGGTCCTACGTCTTGAGCCGCGATGTGCCCGAGGCGCCGGATCTGGGCGCCTGGGCCAATGGCGGCTGGATCGGCTACCAGTCGGGATGGTTCTTCGATCTGGTGCGCTTCGGCCTGGTCGGCTACGGGTCGGCGCCGTTCTGGGCGCCGGAGGACAAGGACGGCACCCTGCTGCTGCGCCAGGGCCAGCGCGGCTATGCCGTGCTGGGCCAGGCCTATCTGTCGCTCAAGCTGTGGGAGCAGATCATCACCGGCTATCGGCAGCTGGTAGACCAGCCCGAGGTCAATCCACAGGACAACCGCATGACGCCCAACACCTTCGAGGGCGTCAGCATCGCCGGCAAGGTGTCGGCGTTCGACTATTACGGCGCGTTCCTGTGGGCGATGAAGAAGCGCAACGAGACGAAGTTCCGCGACATGGCGGAGATCGCCGGCGCTCCCGACTACCAGCGTTCGATGTGGCTGGCCGGCATCGGCGTGACGCCGATCGACGATCTGAAGCTGCGCGCCTCCACCTATGTCGTTCCCGACATATTGTGGTCGAGCTACGCGGATCTAACGTGGCTGACGCCGCTGATCGGGACCTCGAAGCTCAAGCTGGCCGGCCAGTTCATGTACCAGCAGAGCATCGGCGACGACCTGCTGACCGGCGCCTCGTTCGACACCTGGGCGGCGGGCATTCGGGCCGACGTCACCATCGGCCCGCTGACGGTGACCGGCGGCTACACCAAGATCGGCGACAACGCCAACTACCGCTCTCCCTACGGCACCTGGGCCGGCTACACCTCGTTGATCGTCACCGACTTCAACCGGGCGAACGAGGGCGCGATCATGGTCGGCGGAACGCTCGATTTCGGCTTCATCGGACTGCCCGGACTGTCCACCACCGTGCTCGGCGCCATCGGCGACAACGCCCGCGATCCGGTGACCCGCGCGGACCTGTCGGACAAGTCCGAGTTCGACTTCACCGTCGACTACAGGTTCAAGGCCGAATGCTGGCCCGAGGTGCTGCGGCCGCTGTGGCTGCGCGCGCGGGCGGCGTATGTCGACGAGGATCTGGTCGGCGGACCGACGCGCAAGACGAAGGACTACCGGTTCATCGTCAACTACGAGTGGGTCTTCAACAAGAGTACGTCGCAATGACCGGCATCGAGGCGTCCGTCCTTTCCGAAAGGCGCGCCCGGGCGGCGCGCCGCACCATCGCGGCGTGACGCCATGGAGCTGCCCAAGTTGGTATCGCTGTCGACCGTCCCCTCTCTCCTCGCCGCCAGCCTGGTGCTGCTGCTGGGAACAGTGCTGTGCAAGAGGATCGGCTTTCTCAATCGCTACAGCATCCCGAGCCCGATCGTCGGCGGGCTGGTCTTCGCCGTGGTCGTGCTGGCGCTGGACTGGCTGAGCGATTTCCGCATCACCCTCGAGACCACCGCCAAGCCCTACCTGCTGCTGCTGTTCTTCGCCTGCATCGGGCTCACCGCCGATCTGCGGCTGCTGGCCAAGGGCGGGGTACGCCTGCTGTGGTTCCTGCTGGTGCTGGCGCCGTTCCTGATCGCGCAGAACGCGCTGGGCGTGGCGATGGCGGAAATGCTCGGCCTGCACCCGCTGATGGGCCTGGTCGGCGGCACCATCACGCTGATCGGCGGACACGGCACCGGCGCCGCCTACGCGCAGCGTTTCGCCGAGGTCAACAACATCCAGCAGGTCATGGAGCTGACCATGACGGCGGCGACGCTGGGACTGGTGCTGGGCGGCATCGTCGGCGGCCCGATCGCGGAGTTCCTCATCAAGCGCCACCGGCTGGCCTCCGCCGCGCGCGGCGCGGCCGGCGGCGTCGGCGTCCAGCAGCAGGCGGCCCCCGCCATTTCCTCGACCGCCTTCATCGGCGCGCTGGCTGCCGCCTTCGTCGCGCTGATCGCCGGCCAGTATCTCGGTAATCTGTTCGAAGGCGGCGTCATCACCCTGCCGAGCTTCCTGTGGTGCCTGATCATCGGGCTTATCATCCGCAACGGCGGCGATCTGATCGGCCTGCGCATCAATCCCGCCGCCGCGGACCTGATCGGCTCGGTGTCGCTGTCGATCTTCCTCGCCTGGACCATGATGGCGCTCGACCTGGCCAGCGTGGCGCAGACGGCGGGCGCGCTGCTGCTGGTGCTGCTGTGCCAGGTCGTGCTGGTCGCCATCTGGGCGGTGTTCATCTGCTTCCGCCTCGTCGGGCGCGACTACGAGGCGGCCGTGACCTCGGCCGCGTTCGTCGGCTTCGCCATGGGCGCCACCGCGACGGCGATCGCCAATATGCAGGCGATCACCCAGCGTCATGGACCGGCGCCGCAGGCCTTCATCATCGTGCCGATCGTCGGCGCCTTCCTGATCGACCTGATGAACGCGCTGGTGCTGACCGGCTTCCTGTCGCTGCCCTTCACGGGCGGGAACTGACCATGATGCGCGCCGCCCTCTCCCTGATCCTGCTGCTGGCTTTGTCGGCCTGCGGCCGCGGCCCGAACATCGAGCAGATCGAGCGCGATCTGGCGCAGCGCCTGGCGCAGGTGTTCGGCGACGGCGCGCTGCAGATCGCCGAGATCGACGCGCGCGGCTCGTCGCCGGACATCACCGCCCCCTCGGGCGAATCCCGGCGCGTGGTCTACTACGACGCCAGGCTGAAGGTGGCGCGCGATCTCAGCTTCGGCAACTGGGACACCGCCGGCGTGGCGTCGCTGGTCAACGTGCTGGGCGCGGCGCCGAAAGGCGTGGTCGGCACCAAATCGACCGGCAACGTCGCCGGCGACGAGATCAGGGTGCATGGCACGGCGATCTATCGGCGTGACGGCGAGACCTGGCAACTGGTGACGCCGGCGGCATTCGACGCGCCGGAGGCGCCGGCGCTCGACAGCATTTCGACGCCGCGCACCTCCGATACGCTGCTCGCGGCGCTCAGCAACGTGGTCAAGGCCTCGCCGGGGCGCATTTCGCCCGACGAGCAGGAGATCATCAATCAGGAGCTTTCGCGCGCGCTTGCCGTCATCCAGTCGCGCGTTGCGCGGCTGAGCAAGGGCTATCCCATCGCCGCCGGCCCGGAAGGCGGACAGTACATCCGCTTGGTCCAGGCGCTGCAGGCGACCAGATCGGGCGGGCTGGATTTTCGCGCGCTCATAACCCAGGGCAGCGTCGAGAACGTCAATCTGCTGCGGCAGAACCAGGCGCCGCTCGCCATCATTCAGTCGGACATCGCCGAGCAGGCGCGCACTGGCGCCGGACCCTTCGCCGGCCGCGGCGCCTTCGACGACTTGCGGGCGCTGGGCAGCCTCTACCCCGAATACGTCCATATCATCGTGCGGCGGGATTCCGAGGCGCGCGCCCTGCCGGACCTGAAGGGCAAGCGGATCGCTATCGGACCGGCCGGCTCGGGCACGCGCGAAACCGCCCTGCGCCTGCTGCAGTTGCACGACATGCAGGAGGGTCGCGACTACCAGGCCGAAGGCATGCCGCTGACGCAGGCCCTGACGGCGTTGAACGAGCGCAGGCTCGATGCGGTGATCCAGATCATCGGCGCGCCGGCCGACCAGATCCGCATCGTCGCGGCGGCGACTCCGCTCCGCCTGCTGCCGGTCGACGAGGGCAGGCTGGCGGCGCTGGCCGCCGCCAGCCCCGCGTATTTCGGCGCCATCATCAATCGCGGCGCCTATCCGGGCATTGAGGAAGACGTCGTCACTTTGGGCATCACGGCGATTCTGGCGACGACGGCGGCGGCGCTGTCCGAGCCGGAAGTGCGGCGGCTGATTGCCGCGATCTTCGGCGGCAAGGCCGATCTGGTGGCGGCCGGCAGCGTGCAGGCCGGCCAGATCGCCCCGGCGACGGCGCGGACCGGGCTGCCGTTGCCCCTGGCGACTGGGGCCGATGCCGCCCTGGCCGAACTCGGTGGCGCAAAATGACGGATGACGCCGGCAACCGCTGCAGTGCAGCGTCGGCCGGGTGGCGATAGCGGAAACCAGTAACGGCGGGCGCGGCCTTCGCCTAGGATCGTGGGGCGGCAGGTCGTGCTTGTGGGGAGTTGAGCCATGTCCAATTCGGTCTTCAATCGCAACGCGGGGACCGTGGCGAGGCGCCGTCTGCTGATGGCGGCGGCGATAAGCGTGCTGGCGGCGCCGGCGCTGGCGCAGCAGGCGCCGTCGGCCGCGCCGCCTGCCGTTGCCGTGGGCGTGGTCGCCGCCGAAAAGCGGGCGATCAACCAGACGGCGGATTTCGTCGGCCGCGTCGTCGCCGTCGAGCGGGTGGAGATCACCGCGCGCATCGAGGGCTATCTCGAGGAAGTGCTCTTCCAGGAAGGCGAGATCGTCAAGGCCGGCACGCCGCTCTACACGATCGAGAAGGGCCAGTACGAGGCGGCGGTGCAGCAGGCGCGGGGCGAGCTGGAACGCAGCAAGGCCTCGCTGACGCTGGCCCAGGCGCAGCGCGAGCGGGCCGTCGAGCTGGCGCGCACCGGCGCCGGAACCGTCGTCGCGCGCGACCAGGCGATTGCGGTCGAGGCGCAGTCGAAGGGCGCCATGATGACCAACGAGGCCGCCCTGATGACGGCGGAAATCAACCTAGGCTATACCGACATCGTCGCGCCGATCACCGGCAGGATCGGCCGCACCAGCCTGACCAAGGGCAACGTGGTGCGGCCCGACAGCGGCGTGCTGACCGAAATCGTCAGCCAGGACCCGATGCATGTGGAGTTCCCCGTCAGCCAGCGCGACTTCCTGCAGATGCAGGAGCGCGGCAACCAGGCCGGCATAGCCTCGATCAAGGTCAGGCTGCGCTTTTCCAACGGCCGGATGTACGACAAGGTCGGCGCGATCAATTTCGTCAACGTCAAGGTCGATCGCGCCACCGACACCATCCTGGTGCGCGGCGAGATCCCCAATCCCGACGGCGTGCTGACCGACGGCCAGTTCGTCCAGGTCGTGCTGGAAAGCGGCACGCCGACCGAGCGGGTGCTGATCCCGCAATCGGCGCTGATCACCGACCAGCAGGGCGTCTACGTGTTCGTGGCGCAGGACGGCAAGGCGGTCGTCAAGCGCGTCAGGACCGGCGGGGTCAACGGCGCGCTGATAATCGTCGAGGAAGGGGTCGAGGCCGGCGATCAGGTGATCGTCCAGGGCCTGCAGACCATCCGCGCCGGTGCGGCCGTCAGGGCGAGCCCGGTGCAGTCCGACATCAAGCAGTAGGCCTCTAGGCTTTCCGGGAGGCAGCGCATGATTTCCGCAGTATTCGTCGATCGGCCCCGACTGGCCATCGTCATCGCCATCGTCACCACCATCGCCGGCGCGCTGGCGCTGCTCGCCATTCCGGTCGCGCAGTATCCCGACATCGTGCCGCCGCAGGTCTCGGTGACCACCTCCTATCCCGGCGCCGATGCCGGCGTGGTCGACGCCACGGTGGCGCAGCCGATCGAGGCCCAGGTCGTGGGCGTCGACAAGGCGATCTACATGAAGAGCGTATCGGGCGACGACGGCAGCTATACGCTGACCGTGTCCTTCGAGCTCGGCACCAATCCCGACATCAACACCGTCAACGTCAACAACCGCGTCCAGGTCGCGCTCGCCACCCTGCCGCCCGAAGTGCAGCGCCAGGGCATCGTGGTGAAGAAGAAATCCTCGGCGCTGCTCGGCGTCGTCGCCGTCTATTCGCCGAAGAACACCTATGACACGCTGTTCCTCTCCAACTACGTCACCATCAACCTGCTGGACACGATCAAGAGCACGGCCGGCGTCGGCGACGCGACGCTGTGGGGACCGCAGGACTACGCCATGCGGGCCTGGGTGCAGACCGACCGGCTGACCGGCCTGGGCCTGACGACCGGCGACGTCATCAACGCCATCCAGTCGCAGAACGTGCAGGCGGCGGTGGGCCGCATCGGCGCTCGCCCGATCTCGTCGGACCAGCGCCTGCAGCTCAACATCCGCACCAAGGGCCGGCTGACCTCGGTCGACGAGTTCGAGAAGATCATCATCCGCACCAATCCCGACGGCTCGGTGCTGCGGCTGGGCGACGTGGCGCGGCTGGAGCTGGGCGCGGCCAACATGGACCGCGAGACGCGGCTGAACGGCGGCGCGGCCTCGGCCATCGCCATCTACCAGGCGCCCGGCGCCAACGCCATCGAGACGCTGAACGCGGTCAAGGCCAAGCTAACCGAACTGCAGAAGCGCTTCCCCGAGGATCTGGCCTGGAAGGTGACCTACGATCCGACGGTGTTCGTCACCGACACCATCCACGAGGTGCAGAAGACCCTGGTCGAGGCCTTCATCCTCGTGATGCTCGTGGTGTTCCTGTTCCTCGGCAGCCTGCGCGCCACCTTCATTCCCACCATCGCCGTCCCGGTCAGCCTGATCGGCACTTTCGCGGTGCTGGCGGCGATCGGCTATTCGGCCAACACCGTGTCGCTGCTGGCCGTGGTGCTGGCGATCGGCATCGTGGTCGACGACGCCATCGTCGTGGTCGAGGCCGTCGAACACGAGATGGAGCAGCATCCCGAGATGTCGCCGGCGCAGGCCACCAAGGCGGCGATGGCCAAGATCACCGCGCCGATCATCGCCATCACCCTGGTGCTGCTGTCGGTGTTCGTGCCGGTGGCGTTCATTCCCGGCATTACCGGCGAGCTGTTCCGCCAGTTCGCCGTCGTCGTCGCCGTTTCCATGTTCCTGTCGGCGATCAACGCGCTGACCCTGTCGCCGGCCCTGTGCGCCATTCTGCTCAAGCCGCATCACGGGCCGCGCAAGGGCCCGATCGGCTACGTCATGCGCTTCATCGACAAGGTGCGCGACGGCTACGGCGCCTGGGTCGCCAAACTGGTGCGCATCGCCATCATCGGGCTGGTCATCGTCGGCGCCTCGGCGGCCGGCATCGTCGGCCTGTCGAAGGTCACGCCGACCGGCTTCCTGCCGGAAGACGACCAGGGCGCGCTGTTCGTGGTGGTGCAGATGCCCGGCGGCGCCTCGGTGGCGCGCACATCCGATGTGGTGGCGCAGGTCGAGAACATCCTCAAGGCCGAAGACGCGGTCGCCGACTACACCTCGGTCATCGGCCTGAACTTCATCGACAACTACTCGCAGTCCAACGCCGCCTTCCTCGTGGTGACGATGAAGCCGTTCGAGGAGCGCAAGAAGGATCGCGAGCTGGGCGTGCCGAAGATCATCGAGCGCCTGCGCGCCCAGTTCCGGCAGATCGGCGAAGGCACGGTGGTGCCGCTGGCGCCGCCGCCCGTGCTGGGTCTGGGCACCGGCGGCGGCTTCGCCTACGTGCTGGAGGATCTGCGCGGCGGCGATCCGCAGGCCATGGCGCAGGTGGTGCGCGGCCTGACCGTGGCGGCCAACCAGGATCCTCGCCTGCGCGGCGTGTTCAGCACCTATTCGGCCACAAACCCCTCGATCTATCTCGAGATCGACCGCGACAAGGCGCAGGTGCTGGGCGTCGAACTTAGCTCTGTATTCCAGGCCATGCAGGCCTCGCTGGGCGGCTTCTTCGTCAACAACATCAACCTGTTCGGCCGCACCTGGCAGGTGCAGGTGCAGGCCGACGCCGAGGATCGCCGCGGCATCGACGACATCAACCGCATCAACGTGCGCAACAAGGACGGCGAAATGATCCCGCTGCGCTCGCTGGTCGAGACGCGGGTGGTGGTCGGCCCGCCGGCGCTGATCCGCTACAACAACCTGCGCGCCGTCACCATCCAGGGCAATCCGGCGGAAGGCGTCTCCTCGGGCCAGGCGCTGGCGGCGATGGAGGAAGTCGCGGCCAAGACCCTGCCGCAGGGCTTCGCCGGCGAATGGACCGACACGGCGTTCCAGGAGAAGCGCGCCGAGGGCAAGACGGCGATCATCCTGGGTCTTGCGGTGCTGTTCGCCTATCTCTTCCTCGTTGCGCTGTACGAGAGCTGGACCATCCCGGTGCCGGTGCTGCTGTCGGTGTCGGTCGGCATTTTCGGCTCGTATCTGGGGCTGGTGCTGGGCGGGCTGACGCTCGACCTCTATGGCCAGATCGGCATCATCGTGCTGATAGGACTGGCGGCGAAGAACGGCATTCTGATCGTCGAGTTCTCCAAGGAGCAGCGAGAACGGGGCGTGCCGCTGCTCGAGGCGGCAACGGAAGGCGCGCGCCTGCGGTTCCGGCCGGTGATGATGACGTCGTTCGCCTTCATCCTCGGCCTGCTGCCGCTGGTGATCGCCACCGGCGCCTCGGAGCTGGCGCGGCGCAACGTCGGCACGCCGGTCTTCGCCGGCATGCTGCTGGCGTCGATCCTCGGCATCTTCGCCATTCCGCCGCTTTACGTGACGTTCCAGTCGATCCGCGAGAAGCTGCGGCCCGGTTCGCGCCCGAAGGCGGCGCCGCCGCCCGCCGATACGGCAAAGGCGGCCGGCGAATAGGCGGTCGGTCCATTCAGGAGAAGGCGTCATGGGCAAGAGCAAGGACAGAGGCAAGGACAAGGAGAAAGCCGAGGCCGAGGAATCGCCCGGCAGGATGAAGCGCAAGGATTTCGACAAGGAGCTGGAAAAGCTGCAGGTCGAGCTCACGCGCCTGCAGGCCTGGGTCAAGGCCAGGGGCAAGCGCATCATCGTGGTGTTCGAGGGGCGCGACACGGCCGGCAAGGGCGGCGTGATCAGCCGCATCACCGCCCGCACCAGCCCGCGCGTGTTCCGCCACGTCGCCCTGCCCGCGCCCTCAGATCGCGAAAAGACGCAGCTCTACATCCAGCGCTACATCGCGCACTTCCCGGCCGCCGGCGAAGTGATCCTGTTCGACCGCTCCTGGTACAACCGCGCCGGCGTCGAACGCGTCATGGGCTTCTGCACGGACGACCAATACGAACGCTTCCTCAAGCTGGCGCCCGCGGTGGAGCGCGAGATGATCGTCAAGAACGGCATTTTCCTGCGCAAATACTTCCTCGACGTCAGCCAGGACGAGCAGCGCCGCCGCTTCGAGGCGCGCATCACCGAGCCGGTCAAGCACTGGAAGCTCAGCCCGATGGACACCGAATCGGTGGCGCGCTGGTGGGACTATTCCGCCGCCTACCAGCGGATGATCTCCGAGACCCACACGCCCGAGGCGCCGTGGCATATCGTGCCGGCCGACGACAAGCGGCGGGCGCGGCTGAACCTGATCCGGCATTTCCTCGACAGCATTCCCTACAAGACCGTGGACGAGAAGCTGCCGAAGATTCCCAAGGCGCAGCCCAAACCCAAGGACGCCGTCGAGCGGCTCGAGGCGGGACAGCCTATTCCCCAGCGCTACTGAAGGACGCCATGACCAGCACCGAACCGCCAGTCACGCCCGACCTCGCCGGTCTGGCGCGGCGCAGGGCGGTCGACGACGGCTGGCTGCGCTGGCTGCCGGGCGTGCGGATGCTGCGCAACTACGATCCGGCGTGGCTGCGCCACGATCTGGTGGCCGGGCTGGTGCTGACCACCATGCTGGTGCCGGTGGGCGTCGCCTATGCGGTCGCCTCCGGCGTTCCCGGCATCTCCGGGCTCTACGCCACCATCGTGCCGCTGCTCGCCTATGCGGTGTTCGGCCCCAGCCGCATCCTCGTTCTGGGGCCGGATTCCTCCCTGGCCGCCATCATCCTCGCCGTCGTGCTGTCGCTCTCCGGCGGCGATCCCATGCGCGCCATCACCATCGCCGCCGCCATGGCGATCGTGTCCGGCATCGTCTGCATTCTGTTCGGCGTCATCAAGCTCGGCTTCATCACCGAGCTGCTGTCGAAGCCGATTCGCTACGGCTACATGAACGGCATCGCGCTGACGGTGCTGATCAGCCAGCTGCCCAAGCTGTTCGGCTTCTCGATCGAGGCCGACGGTCCGCTGCGCAACGTTCTGGCCATCGTCGACGGGCTGCTCGACGGCAAGGCCAACTGGACCACCTTTGCCGTCGGCGCGGGCACGCTGGCCGTGATCTTCCTGCTGAAGGGCAGCAAGCTGCTGCCCGGCGTGCTGATCGCGGTGATCGGCGCCACCGTCGTCGTCGGCTTCTTCGGCCTGTCGGAGAGCGCCGGGGTGGCCGTGCTGGGCAAGCTGCCGCAGGGCCTGCCCGCGTTCACCATTCCCTGGATAACGCTCGACGACGTCGGCCCGATCGTGGTCGGCGGCGTCGCGGTCGCCCTGGTGTCCTTCGCCGACACCTCCGTGCTCTCGCGCAGCTACGCCGCGCGCACCGGCACCTACGTCAATCCCAACCAGGAGATGGTCGGGCTGGGCGCGGCCAATCTCGCCGCCGGCCTGTTCCAGGGCTTCCCGATCAGCTCCTCCTCCTCGCGCACGCCGGTGGCCGAGGCAGCGGGCGCCAAGACGCAGGTCACCGGCGTGGTCGGCGCCGTAGCGGTGGCGGTGCTGCTGGTGGCCGCCCCGGATCTTCTAGAGTACCTGCCGACCACGGCGCTGGCCGCGGTGGTGATCGCCGCCGCCATCGGGCTGATCGAGATCGACGATCTCAGGCGCATCTGGCGCATCCAGCGATGGGAGTTCTGGCTGTCGATCGTCTGCTTCGTCGGCGTGGCCGTGTTCGGCGCCATCCCCGGCATCGGCTTCGCCATCGTCATCGCCGTCATCGAATTCCTGTGGGACGGCTGGCGGCCGCATTCGGCGGTGCTGGGTCGCGCCGAGGGCGTCGAGGGCTATCACGACATCACGCGCTATCCCGGGGCGCAGCAGGTGCCCGGGCTGGTGCTGTTCCGCTGGGACGCGCCGCTGTTCTTCGCCAATGCCGAGCTTTTCCAGGAACGGGTGGTTGAGGCGGTCACCGCCTCTCCGACGCCGGCGCGCTGGCTGGTGGTGGCCGCCGAGCCGGTGACCAGCGTCGACGTGACGGCGGTCGACGTGCTGGCCGAGCTCGACAAGCTGCTGGCCGCCAACGGCATCCGCTTCTGCTTCGCCGAGCTCAAGGATCCGGTGAAGGACAAGCTCAAGCGCTTCGGCCTGTTTCCGGTGCTGGGCGAGGATTCCTTCTTCCCGACCGTGGAATCGGCGGTGCAGCACTACATACGCGCGCACAATATCGACTGGAAACCGGGCGAAGGCCGGGAGCCCTGATCGGCGGAGGACGCATGCTCAACTGGCTGCTGGTTTTCGTTCCGATCGCGGTCGGTCTGGAGCATTTCGCCCCGGGCCAGCATCTGCTCGTGTTCGTCGCCTCCGGCCTCGCCATCCTGCCGCTGGCGGGCTGGATGGGGCGGGCCACCGAGCATCTGGCCGAGCGGCTCGGCGAGGGCCCGGGCGGCTTCCTCAACGCCACTTTCGGCAACGCGGCGGAACTCATCATCGCCCTCGCGGCGCTCCGCGCCGGGCTGTACGACGTGGTCAAGGCCTCGATCATCGGCTCGATCGTCGGCAACATCCTGCTGGTGCTGGGCGCCGCCATGCTGGCGGGCGGCCTGCGCCATCGCGAGCAGAGCTTCAACGCCGAAGGCGGGCGGGCGCAGGCGACCATGCTGACCCTGGCCGCCATCGCCCTGATCCTGCCGGCGGCTTTCAAGGGCGCCGTCGGCGACAGCGCGGCGGCGGCGAAACTGATCCCGCTCAGCGTCACCCTGGCGGTGATCCTGCTGCTGGTCTACGGCCTGTTCCTGGTGTTCTCCCTGTTCACCCATTCCGTTCTGTTCGCCGGTTCGCATGCGGCGTCCGGCGACGATGAGCGACAGGCCGGCTGGTCGGTACGCCGCTCGGCGCTGGTGCTGGCCGGGGCCACGGCGCTGCTCGCCTGGATGAGCGAGATCCTGGTCGGCGCCATCCAGCCCACGGCCCGCGAATTCGGCCTCAGCAACGTCTTTGTCGGCGTGTTCATTGTCGCCGTCCTGGGCAACGCTGCCGAGCATGCCACCGCGATCAGCGCCGCCTTGAAGAACCGCATGGATCTGTCGCTGTCGATCGCCATCGGCTCCAGCATCCAGGTGGCGATCTTTGTCGCGCCGGTCCTGGTGCTCGCCAGCCTCTTCCTCGGTCCCGGGCCGATGGACATGGTGTTCCCGGCCGGACTGGTGCTGAGCGTGCTGCTGGCGGTCCTCATCACCGGCCAGATCGCCGGCGACGGACGCTCCAACTGGCTCAAGGGGGCCCAACTGCTCACCGTCTATCTGGTGTTGGGCCTGACCTACTACTTCGTGCCCGATCGCCTGCAGCCGTGACGGCTCCCGGTTCTGAAAGGCGACCGACAGACGTCTGTCCCCCATGCCTCCCATTGACTGCAATCAATATGGTGGTCGGCTCGAACCGCTAGATTTTCGGCATCTGGTCAGAGCCCGCTTGCGTCACAACGGATATCCCATGCCCAAGGCGAAGAAACGCGTTGCCGCATCCGACTTTCTCCCCTCAGACGAACGTCGCGCCCAGGGCAAGGCCCTGCGAGACCTGGTGTCGCGCGAATCGCAAGGCCACTGGAAGGCGCGCAAGGACCGACGCGACCCGGTCGAACTGCTGAAAGACACCAACAAGGGCCGCCTGGCGCAACTCATTCCGATCCGGTTCGGGCGGATGATGCAGTCGCCGTTCGCATTCTATCGCGGCTCGGCCGCGCTGATGGCCGCCGATCTGGCGACCACGCCGCATTCGGGCATCAAGGTGCAGCTGTGCGGCGACGCGCATCTGGCGAATTTCGGCGGCTTCGCCACGCCCGAGCGGCGCGTGATCTTCGACATCAACGATTTCGACGAAACCCTGCCGGGGCCGTGGGAATGGGACGTCAAGCGCCTGGCGACCAGCTTCATCCTGGCCGGCCGTCACATCAGGCTGCCCGAGAAGGATTCGGCGCGCGCGGCGGCGGCGGCGGTGAGGTCGTATCGCGAGCACATGGCGGATTACGCCGAAATGCGCGCCCTCGAGGTCTGGTACGACGCCATCGATATCGACCGATTCCTCAAGGAGATCGATTCGGACGAAACGCGCCAGCGGGTCGAAAAGCGACTGGCGGAAGCCCGGGAGAAGAGCGAGCCGGAGTTCCTGTTTCCCAAGCTGGCGAAGCATGTCGGCGCCGCGCCCGTCATCGTCGACGAGCCGCCGCTGATCTTCCATCCCACCGCCGACGTCGCGCCCGGCGTCGACACGCAGTTCAAGGAACAGTGGAAGGCGTATCGCGAGAGCCTGCCCGAGCATGTGCGGGTGCTGTTCGACCGTTTCCGCTTCTGCGATCTGGCTTTCAAGGCCGTTGGCGTCGGCAGCGTCGGCACCATGTGCGCCATCGCCCTGTTCCAGGCGTCGGAGAACGACACGATCTTCCTGCAGATCAAGGAGGCCAGCGACTCGGTGCTCGCTCCCTACCTCGAAAAGAGCGCGCACGGCCATAACGGCGAGCGGGTGGTGGCGGGCCAGCGCCTGATGCAGGCCGCCAGCGACATGTTCCTCGGCTGGTCCAGGGGCGTCAGCGGGCGCGACTTCTATGTCCGCCAGCTGCGCGACGTGAAGGTCTCGGCGATCTTCGAGGCGTTCGACGAGGACGATCTGCGCAACTACGGCCGCCTGTGCGGCTGGGCGCTGGCGCGGGCGCATGCGCGCTCGGGCGATGCCGCCTTGGTGTCGGGATACATGGGTTCCAGCGACGTGTTCGACAACGCGATCTGCGAATTTGCCGTCGAGTACGCCGACCAGACGCAGCGCGACCATCGCGCCTTCGTCAAGGCGGTGCGCGAGGGACGCATCAGCGCCGTATCCAACGACTGAAGCGCGAAAGAGACAGATGGAGCACCGGCTTACCGACCAGCGGCGGCACGACGCAGCGGCGCGACGGTTCGGGCGTCGCTCCATGCTGGCGGGCGCGTTCGCCGCGATCGCGCTGGCAGGTTGCACCTCGATCGGGCCGGGAACCGTCACGCGCGATCGCGTCGACTACGGCAACGCGCTCGCCACGTCGTGGAAGGAGCAGCTGCTGCAGAACATCGTGCGGCTGCGCTACGCCGACACGCCGCAGTTCATGGACGTTTCCTCGGTGGTGGCCGGCTACGCCCTGCAGGGCACCCTGCAGGCCGGC
>JBFWZG010000048.1:0-22264 GCA_050185515.1 Reyranellaceae bacterium | reverse complement strand
GTGTAGCTGGCGCCCTGCCCGCCATCCTGCTCCGGCAGCATCGGGCCGATATAGCCGAACTCCGCCAGTTTCGGCAGCAGCTGCCAGGGAAACTCCCCGCCCTTCTCCGCCTGGGCAATGAACGGCGCGGCCTCACGCTCGAGGAAGCGTTCGGCATTCTCCTTGAGCGCTCGTTGCTCTTCGGTCAGTTCGCTCATCTCACTCTCTTGAATACCGGTGCGGCTAACGCACCCACAATACGAGCTGCGGCACGGCCATCAGCAAGGCAATGGTGACCACCTCGGCGCCAATGAAGGGCATGACACCGCGGAAAACCTGGGAAACCGGCATCTTGCTGATCGAGCTTGCGACGAAGCAGTTCATGCCCAGCGGCGGCGTGATCAGGCCGATCTCGACCGTCTTGGTCAGGATGATGCCGAACCAGATCGGGTCGTAGCCGAAGCGCAGAATCATCGGGAATACGATCGGCAGGGTCAGCACCAGAATCGCCAGCTGGTCCATGAAGCAGCCGAGAAACAGGTAGATCAGGATCATCAGGGTGAAGACGATCCACGGCTCGATGCCGAGACCGTCGACATAGGCGAGCAGCCCCTGAGGCGTTCCGGTCAGCGTCATGAAGTAGCTGAACAGATGCGCGCCGACGATGATGGTGAAGATCATCGCGGTCGTCGAAACGGTGCGCGCCAGCGCTTCCTTGAGAGCCTTCCAGCCGGCGCCGCGCAGAAACCAGAACGCCAGCACGACGGCGCCCGCAGCCCCGACCGCGGCCGATTCCGTCACCGTAACGGCGCCGGAATAGAGCCCGCCAATCACCAGCGCGAACAGCACCACCATCGGCCAGACCAGCCGCAGCGATACGAATCGCTCGCGCCAGCCATGGCGCTGGGTGCGCGGCGCGGCTCCGGGCACGTACTTGGCCCACAGGATGACGGTCGTCGCGTAGGCCGCCACCGTCAGCAGGCCGGGAATAATGCCGGCGACGAACAGCAGGCCGATCGAGGTTTCGGTCAGGATGCCGTAGATCACCATGATGACGGACGGCGGAATCATGATCGCCAGCGTGCCGGCGGAAGCCACGGTGCCGATCGCCAGGCTGCGCGAATACCCGGCGCGCAGCAGTTCGGGGGCCACCGACTTCGACAAGGCGGCCGTGGCGGCGGTCGACGAACCGGAAACGGCGCCAAGACCGGCCGCCGCCAGGACGCCGGCGATCGCCAGACCGCCCGGCAGATGGCCGACCCATTTGTTCATGGTGGCGAACAGGTCGGAGGTTATGCGGCTGGAGGCCAGCATCTCGGCCATCAGCACGAACAGGGGGATGGCAGTGAGAATCCACGAGGCGGATTGGCGATAGGGCGTCACCGCCACGATGCCCATCAGAGAGTCGGCGCCGCCGACGACGTAGATGCCGATGATGCCGGTCAGGCCCATGGCAAAGCCGATCGGCATGCCGATCAGCAGGAGCACTGCCAGCAGAACGACGATAAGCGTGACGATCATCGTGCGCTCTCTGGAGGAAGCGGCCGCGCCAGGGCCAATCCGGTTGAGACGGCCTGCAGCAGGAGGCGGATCATGATCAGCCCGCCGCCCAGCGGGACCACGATCAGCGCCGTCCATTGCGGATAGGGCAGATCGCGCGATATTTCGTAGTCCATGCGCCAGCTGAAGATGGTCTCGCTGGCGCTGGCATAGATGACGAAGGCCCAGAAGACCGCCGAGGCGAGAAGCACGACGATATCGGCCGCGCCCTTCGCCCTACCGGTCAGCCTGGTGTACAGGAGATCGACCCTGATATGCCCGTCGTGACGCTGCAGCGCGGCGATGGTGAAAAAGACGATCGCCGGCATCAGGTAGGTTTCGGTGATGCCGACGACCTCGCCGAACGGATCGTTGACGATGTAGCGGGTTACGATCTGGAACATCACCAGCGCGAGCAGCACCGCCAGCGCCCATTGCGCCAGTACGGCGAAGATATCCTCGACGCGGGCGAACCAGCCGCCCGCGGGCGGCTGGTTTTCATCGGCGTGCATGCAGGGTGACGTTCGGCGATCAGGCCGCGGGAACGCGCTTGATGGCCTCGCGGAAGTACTTCAGCACTTCGTCGCCCGGCAGATTCTTCGCCTTCATGTCGGCGACCCACTTGTCGTAGAGCGGCGCCAGCGTCGTCTTGACCTTGGCCTGTTCGGCGTCGGAGAGCTTGATGATCTCCACCCCCGACTTGGCGTAGCCGTCGATCAGCTCCTGGTTGCTGTCGTCGAAGTACTTGCCCATGCGCAGATTGGCTTCCTTGTTGGCCTGCTCGAAGGCGGCCTTCACGTCGGCCGGCCAGCGATCCCAGGTGCGCAAATTGACCGCGTAGGGGGCGTAGAACGAGGTCACGTCGAAGCCGATGGTGAAATATTTCGAGACTTCGTGGATGCGATAGGACTGCGCCGCCGAGGTCGGGAAAATGGCGCCATCGACCGTGCCGAGCTGGATCGCCTGATAGGCTTCCGGGCTGGGCACGTCCACCGGCACCGCGCCAAGCAGACGCACGGCGTCGTTCTGGTAGGAACCCGCGGAACGCAGCTTCATGCCCTTCAGATCGTCGACGCTGCGCACCGGCTTGTTGCGGGTGAAGATGTTGTACGTCGAGGTCATCGTCCCCCAGAGCAGGCGGATGCCGTTGCGCTGGTAGTCCTCCTTCTGGATCGCCGTGTTCATCGACGCGTCGTAGAAGGCCTGCCCGCCGACATGCGAGGAGCTGAACATGTTCGGCAGCGAGTGCACCGAGGAGAGCAGCATCTTGCCCTCGAAGAACGTCGGCGGAACGTAGGCGATGTCGGTGGCGCCGCTCTGCAGCAGGGTGAGCATGTCCTTCAGCTTGCCGAGCTGCTCGGCGCCGAAATACTGGAACTTGACCTTGCCCTTGGAGAGCTCGGTGACGCGCTCCATCCACCACTTGGTGCCGTGATTTGCGATGTTGTGCTTGGGCGGAAAGGAATCGGCGACCTTGATCGTCACTTCCTGCGCGTTCGCGCGCATGCCGGCTCCGGCCACCGCCGCGCCCATGACCAATCCGCCGAAACTCCGCCTGCTGATGCCTGTCATATGCCCCTCCCAGGTGCGCTGATCGCGCCACGCGCGACGGCGCGCGGCACTGTTGTAATTCCCAGTCGAAAAATAAATTTCTATATACTGAATTTTTTCTTGTCAACCGCCCCCCGAGAACGCAAAACAGGCCGAAGCCGGCAAAGGCGCTCGACGCTCGCGAGGGAGGCAGAGCATGTCCACAACCACATCCAGCCCCATGCAGGGCGATCCGAACCAGGACCCGTTGCCCTATGAGGGTCTCAAGGTGGTCGATCTGAGCCAGGGCATGGCAGGCCCCAATTGCGGCATGCAGTTCGCCGCCTACGGCGCGCAGGTGACCAAGATCGAGCCGCCGGACGGCGACTGGGTGCGTCGGCTGGGCCGCATGTACGGCGACCATTCGGCCCTGTCGCTGGCGGTCAATCGCGGCAAACGCTCCATCGCGCTCGATCTGAAGAAGCCCGAAGCGGTCGAGATCGTGCGCCGTCTCGTTGCCGATGCCGACGTGCTGCTGGAAAACAACCGGCCGGGCGTCGCCGAACGACTGGGGCTGGGCTGGAAGCAGCTCAGCGAGATCAACCCGCGGCTGGTCTATGTCTCGATGACCGGCTTCGGCCAGAAGGGCCCGTATGCGCAACGCGTGTCGACCGACACGATCGGCCAGGCATTCTCCGGCATGATGTCGCTGACACGCGACGACGAGGGCAAGCCGATGAAGATCGGCTTCCTGGTGATCGACGCGGTGGCTTCGCTCTACGCCTTCCAGGCGACCCTGGCGGCGCTGGCGCAGCGCGACAAGACCGGCCGCGGCCGGCATGTCGATGCCAGCCTGATGGACGCGGCGACGTCGCTGATCGGCTACAAATTCATCGAGACGGCGCTGGAGGGCGACAATCCGCAGCCGCTCAACGTGCCGGCAGGCAACTACCGGACCAAGGACGGATGGATATCGCTGACAATGATGCGCGAGCAGCAGTTCGTCGACATCTGCAAGGTGCTGGACCTGGAAAGCGTACCGAAGGATCCGCGCTTCGACAGCTTCGCCACCCGCGCCGCGCATGCGCGCGAGGTGACTGCGATCCTCGCCGACAAGGTCATGACCGACACCACCGAGAACTGGCTCAAGAAGATGCAGGCGGCCGACGTGCTGGCCTCGCCGGTCTATTCGCTGAGCGACGTCGTCGCCGACGAACATATCGTCGCCACGCATCGCATGGCGCGCTACGAACAGCCCGGCGTTGGCACGCTGACCATGCCCGCCCTGCCCGGCGCGGCGCCGATCGAGGACGGACCGCGCGCGCCGGCGCCAGCGGTCGGCGCACAGACCCGGGCCATTCTGGGCGAGCTCCGCTACGATGACGGCGCCATCGAGCGCCTGCTCGAACGGCGCATCGCCATCGCGAAGTAGGACGGACTATGGGTCTCGCATTCGCCGATATCGAGCAGGGGCGCGAGTATCCCACCTTCTCGCGCACCATCACGGAAGCCGACCATTCGCTGTTCCTGGGCTTCGCGCGCCTGACCCTGCCCATTTTCAACGACGAAACCTATGCCCGCACCACGGCCGCCGGCGGTCGCATCGCGCCCGGCTTCATGACCTGCTCCATCGTAGCCGGCATGATGGAAAGCGTACTGGGCCGCTCGACTCTGGCTGGGCTGGGCATGGAGGAGATGCGCTTTCCCAACCCGGTGCGCATTGGCGACACGATCCGCGCCCGCATCGAAGTGGCGGAGAAGCGGCCGCTCAGCGACGGGCGGCGCGGCCTGGTGACATTGCGCATCCGCACCCTGAACCAGCGCGACGAGGTCGTACTGCAGTTCGTCGCCAAGGTCATGCTGGCGGTGGAGGAACCGCCGCTGGGCTAGGCTTGCGGGCCAGTGCCGGCGCTGCCATGCTTTCGCCAAAGCATCGGGAGGAACGCCATGAAAAGCCCCAAGCCGATCCGCCTGCCTGACGTCGATCCCGTCGTCACCGGCAAGCTGGCCCATGCCACCGCCGAGACCGCACCGGCCGTACCCGGCCGCCGCGACTTCCTGAAGTACCGCGACCTGCTGGTGCGGGACGCCACCGATGGCGCGATGCGGGCGCAGATCATGACGGCGACCGCCGGCATGACCAAGCCGACCGGCTGGCACTACCATACCTGCCAGGCGCAGTTCATCTACGGGCTGCGCGGCTGGGTCGATCTCGAGTTCGAGGGCGGCGAGACGATCAGGGTCAAGGCCGGCGAATCGCTGCTGATCCCCGGCGGACTCAAGCACAACGAAACCGCCATGTCGGACGATTTCGAGCTGCTGGAGATTTCGGTGCCGGCCGACATGGGCACCGTCGCCTGCGATCCGCCGCAGGGCTAGCCGATCGCCACCGCCCGCACCCGCTCGCGGTCGGCTTCCAGCGTCATCGCCGTCTCCGCCCGCTCGCGCGCTTCGCGCGAGTGCCGGCGCGCCGCCGCCGCGAAGCGCTCATCCCCCATCCCGGCGAGGCTGGCCAGCGCCTTCTGCAGACGCAGCTGCACCTCGATATTGCCCGCGCCGTCGCGCGCGATCGGCGTGAACATGTCGTCGAACATGTCCTCGACCGCCAGCGTCGGCACGAAGACGTTCTCGATCTCGACTTCGAACCTGTCCGGATCGTCGACCTTCTCCAGCAGAATCGACAGAATGCGGACGGAGCGGCCGATGACGTCGATCGCCGTGCCTGGATCGTTGAGCGCCGGCGACAGGGCGCGCGAGGCGATCTCGGCCATCACCGACAGTCCAAAACGCGGATCCTGTTCGAAGGATCGTGAAGAGGCGACGGTGAACGCCTCGCGTACCGCTTCGAGCCGGTCCTGGTCGACCTGCGCCGCATAGGCAAGCGGCCGGGTCCGATCGACGAAGCCGCCGGGCAGCGCCTCGACATGCACGCGGCCTTCGCCGGCCGCCTCAGACAGCGCGCCGATATCGATATGCTGCACATAGCCGATGGTGGCGGCATGGACGGGTTGCGCCCCGGCCGGCGGATCGCCCCTACGTTCCACCGCGCCCAGGGTCGGCCAGCGGCGGCGTTCGCGCATCGCCCGGGCGGCTGCCTGCTCGACCCGCTCGGTCGTTTCGCCGACCCGCCCGAGGCGCGCCAGATGATCGATCCAGCGCAGCAGCATGACTACGACGGCGGCGACGACCAGCAGCGTGGCAGCAAACAGCACCACCCGTCCCTGGCTGCCGTAGATGCCGGTGCTGAGCGCGATGATGCCGACGAGGCTGAACAGGAACGATCCTATGAAGGTCGCCAGCGCGTTCTGCGTCGTCGGGTCCTCGATCAGCAGGCTGGTGGCGCGCGGCGTCACGTTGCTCGTTGCGGCGGCGTAGCTGGCGACCATGGTGGACAGCGAGAAGGTCGTCACCGCCAGCATGCTCGAGGCGATGATGCCGAGAATGTTGTCGACGGAATCGGCGCCGATCTTGGCCGGAATATCGGCTGGAATCAGCGGTTGCACCAGCGCCGCCAGAACGGCGACGACGATGCCCAGCACGGAGAACAGCGTGGCGCGGAACCACAGCCGTCGCGTCGTGCGGATCAGCAGCCACTGCCAGCGTGAAAGCATGGGTATCCTCCCCTGCCCGTGAAACGCTTGAAATACGCTTTGGCTCCCGTCGATCCGCGCCGGCGGGACCCTGGCTTCTAGTCGCCGCTGAGGCGCTCTTCGCCGGCCGGCCGCGTCATCGCCGCCCGCAGTCCGGCGATCTCGTGCAGCAATTCGCCGAGCTTCTCGCGCGTGGCGGCAAGTTCGACAAGTATCGCCGCCCGCTCGTCATGGGCCTGCGCCGCCTCGACCGCCTGATCGGCCTTGTGCTGGCTCTGCATGGCATCGACGATGATGCCGACGAGCAGGTTGAGCACTGCAAAGGTCGTCGCGAGAATGAATGGAACGAAGAACATCCAGGCCTGCGGATGAACTTCCATGACCGGCCGAACGATCCCCATCGACCAGCTTTCCAGCGTCATGATCTGGAACAGCGAGTACATGGATCCGCCGATATCGCCGAACCATTGCGGGAAGGTGTCGCCGAACAGATTGGTGGTCAGGACCGCGCCGACGTAGAAGATCAGGAAAATCAGCGCGCCGACCGAGCCGAGACCGGGCAATGCCCTGAGCAGGGCCTCGACGACGTTGCGCATCGACGGCACGACCGACAGCAGGCGCAGGACCCGCAGCACGCGCAACGCGCGCAGCACCGACAGCGGCCCGCCCGACGGCACCAGGGCGATGCCGACGACGATCAGGTCGAACCAGTTCCAGCCGCTGCGGAAGAAGGCCAGCCGGCGATACGCCAGCTTGGCCAGCAGCTCGACAACGAAGATGGCCAGAATCGCGCCATCGAGCGCCAGCAGCAATGGCCCGATGCGGTCCATGATCGAGGAGACGGTTTCCAGGCCGAGGATCGCGGCGTTGGCGAGGATCAGCACCGCTATGGCGCGCTGCGCCCGTTCGCTTTCGACAAACCTGCCGATCCGGTCGACGAACTCCATGTCGCGACGCCGTCAATGCGCGGCGGCAGGCTTCTGCATCAGCTCGACCAGCGTGCCGTCGGCATTCTTCGGATGCACGAAGATCACCGGCGTGCCGTGCGCGCCGATACGGGGCTCGCCGTTGTTCAGCACGGTCGCGCCTTTGGCGACGAGCTCGTCCCGGGCGACGATGATGTCGTCGACCTCGAAGCACACATGATGCTGGCCGCCCGCCGGGTTCTTCTGCAGGAAGTTGGTCAGGGGCGACTTCTCGCCATGGGGCTCGATCAGTTCGAGCTGGGAGTTCGGCAGATCGACGAACAGCACCCGCACGCCCTGCGCCTCCATGACGAAGGGCTTGCCGACTTTCGTGGCGCCGAACAGGTCGCGATACATCGCGGCGGTCTTCTCGACCGAAGGCGTGGCGATGCCGATATGGTTGATGCGGCCGATCATGGCGTTGCTCCGCAATGGCTGAAATGTGGACCGGGTGGTGTCATAGCAGCGCCGGGCGTCCTACGCCACGAGGTCAAAATCGCGCAGGTCGGGCGACCGCATCTCTTCCTGGAAGCGGTCGAAGGTCCACGGCCACAGGGCGGCGTTGCCGTTCTTGTCGAGGTACCAGCTGCGGCACCCCGACATCCAGACGGTGCCCTTCATGGCCTCGCGCACCGCCGCGTTGAAGCGTTCGGTGGCGGCGAAGGATGGGGCGACTTCTCGCGCCCGGCCCTGCAGGACGAGATCGACCAGCTGCAGCACGTAGTTGAGCTGCAGCTCGGAAATCATGATCAGGGGGAAATTGCCCACCGGGCTGTTGGGCCCGACCAGCATGAAGAAGTTGGGGAAGCCCGGCAGGGAGACGGAACGATAGGCCTGCACCGAGTCGGCCCAGGCCTGCTCCAGTGTCAGCCCGTCGCGTCCGACGATCCGCATCGGCCGCATGAAGGCGTGGGCGTCGAAGCCGGTCGCCAGCACCAGCATGTCGAGTTCGTGCAGCCGGCCGTCCCTGGTGCGCACGCCTTTCGGTTCGATGCGCTCGATCCCTTCCGTCACCAGTTCTGCATTGGGCCTCTGGATCGCGGGATAGAAACTGTCGGACACGATCAGCCGCTTGCACGCCGCCTTGTAGTCCGGCGTCAGCTTGCGACGCAGCTCCGGATCCTTGACGTTGGTTTCCAGATTCTCGCGACAGGCATCCTCGATGCGCTGCAGCTCCGCCTGATCGCCGATCACGGCCCGCGAAAATCCGTCGATGAAGCGCTTGCCCAGATGCAGATAGGACTGGCGCAGGAACTCCGGCTTCTCGGCGAACATGCGCTTTTCGTCCTCGCTGAAGGCCGGATTGGGCATGCCCAACACCCATTGCGCGGTGCGCTGGAACAGCGAGACCTTCGCGACCCGGTCGACGATCGCCGGCACGATCTGGATGGCCGTCGAGCCGGTGCCGATGATGCCCACGCGCTTGCCGTCGAGGCTGTGCGAATGGTCCCAGCGGGCGGTGTGGAAACAGGGACCGGCGAAGCTTCCCAGCCCCTCGATATCGGGATAGGCGGGATGGTGCAGAACGCCGGTGGCGGAGATGACGAAATCGACCACGTCGACATGGCCGTCCTTCGTGCGCAAATGCCATTTGCCGTCACGATGCTCGGCCAGCTCGATCTCGCTGTTGAAGCGGATGAAGCGCTCGACGTCGTATTTGCGCGCCACGCCTTCGAAATAGGTCTGGATCTCGCCACCGGGCGAGAAATGACGCGTCCAGTCCGGCTTCAACTCGAATGAATAGGCATAGACGATCGACGGGACATCGCAGGCGAGACCGGGATAGGTGTTGTCGCGCCAGGTGCCGCCCAGCTTCGCCGCTTTCTCGTAAACGGTGAAATCGGTCAGGCCGCGGTTCTTCAGCGTGATGGCCGTGAGAATGCCGGACATGCCGGCGCCGATGATGGCGAAACGCGGGTTCGCCCGGGAATTGGCTTTTGTCGCAGTCTGCATTGGTTACTCACCTCTTGAGCCAAAGCATACAATTTCGTGCCCCCGTTGGAAGGGCGACGCGATACGCGCCGCTGTCTCGCAGTGTGGAATTGCATTGGTGGCATGCGATATCGACGTCGAAAGTGACACTCATGCGTGCCCGAGCCTAAAATCCCGGCAACTCGTCCAGACTATTCCCCGGAAGGCAGCGCCAGTGACCCAGCTTCGGATTCCGCCAGAATTCCTCGAAGTCCGCGCCGCCGCTCCGGCATGGTTCCGCTGGGCGATCAGCCAGCCCCACACGGCCCACAGCGTCGCGGTCGACGGCTGCGACATCAACTACCTGCTGTGGCCGGGCGCCGATGAAACCGCCAACCGGCGCGGCATCCTACTGGTCCACGGCGGCGGCGCGCACGCCAACTGGTGGAGCTTCATCGCGCCCTATTTCACCCGCGATTTCCGCGTCGCCGCCATCGACCTCTCGGGCATGGGCGACAGCGGCAGGCGCCAGAGCTACTCCTCCGAGCTGCGCGCCCGTGAAATGGCCGCGACGATCGAGGCAGCGCGGCTCGGCCCGCGCCCGTTCGTGATCGGCCACAGTTTCGGCGGCTTCATGACGATGAAGTTCGCCTCCAGCTTCGGGCCCGAACTCGGCGGCGTCGTGATCGTTGATTCGCCGATCCGCTCGCCGGAGGCCGAGGCAAGCGATCCGCGCCCGCCGCCGCCCATGGGCAACAAGCGCGTTTATCCGAGTTTCGAGGAGGCGCTGGCGCGCTTCCGGCTGATGCCGGCGCAGCCCTGCGAGAACGACTACATCGTCGAGTTCATCGCTCGCCATTCGCTGAAGCCGGTCGACGGCGGCTGGTCATGGAAGTTCGATCCCGACGCCATGGGCTCGCGTCGCTTCGGCGAACCCTTCCGCGAGTACCTTCAGGCGGTGCGCTGCCGCGCGGCGCTCATCTTCGGCGAGAACAGCAAGCTCGTCTCGCGCAGCACGGCGTCCTACATGTCCTCGCTGATGGGCCCGCAGGCGCCGGTGGTGGAGATACCGGAAGCCGAGCACCACGTCATGCTCGACCAGCCGATCGCCTTCGTCGCCGCCATACGAATGCTGCTGCAAAGCTGGGTGCGGGCGGAATAGCTACCCGTTCTCCCGCCACCGGCGCAGAACCTCGAGAAAGGCATGGCCGTAGCGCTGCAGCTTGGCGTCGCCGACGCCGTGAACCGCGCGCATCTCGGCCAGGGTTCGTGGCGCGAAGGCCGCCATCTCGACCAAAGTGCGATTGGAAAAAACCGTATAGAGCGGCTGTCCGTCGGCCAGATCGCGGCGCGTCGCCTTGAGCGCATCGAGCAGCGCCTGGTTGACGTGGCTTTCGTCCTGCGCCGCCGCCGCGCGGTTGCGGCGCCGTCCCGAGGGCGTGGCGGCCTCAAGCCGCATGCTGAAGGATAGCGCACCGCGCATCAGGTCGCGGCCGCTGTCGCTCAGGGCCAGCCCGCCGAAACCGGAAGGATCGGGCTGCACGTGCCCGGCGGCGGCCAGCTGGCGGAGGATCGCCCGCCATTGCGCCGCATTGTGCTCTGTGCCGACGCCGAAAGTGGGCAGCGCGTCATGGCCAAGGCGCGTGATTTTCTCGCTGCGCTCGCCGCGCAGGATTGCGATGATGTGCTCGGCGCCAAAGCGCTGGCCGGTGCGCGCCATCGCCGACAGGGCCTTGCGCGCTGCCGTCGTGCCGTCGACCAGATCGGGCGGATTGCGGCAGATGTCGCAATTGCCGCACGGCTCGCATGCCTCGCCGAAATAGGCGAGCAGGGTTTGCCGCCGGCAGCGCGGCGATTCGCACAGCGCCACCAGCGCGTTGAGTCGCTGCCGGTCGGCGCGCTTCTTGGGCTCGTCCGCGCCCCCCTCTTCGATCTGCCGTCGCCGCAGCATAATGTCGTCCAGCCCGTATAGCGTCAGAGTGCTGGCGGCCGAGCCGTCGCGGCCGGCGCGGCCGACCTCCTGCCAGTAGGATTCGACGGTCTTGGGCATGTCGGCATGGGCGACGAAGCGTACGTCGGGCTTGTCGATGCCCATGCCGAAGGCGACGGTGGCGCACACGACAAGATCGTCCTCCCGCAGGAAGCGATCCTGCGCCGCTTCGCGTTCCGCCGTCTCCAGGCCGGCATGGTAGGCCACCGCCGGAATGCCGGCGCCGGCCAGCCATTCCACCACCTGGCCGGTGCGCGCGCGCGAGCTGCAATAGACGATGCCGCTTTCGCCGCGATGGCGTTCGGCGAGATCGAGAATCTGCCGTCTCGCGTTCTGCTTCGGCGCCATGGCGAGATGCAGGTTCGGCCGGTCGAAACTGGCGACGAACACCTCCGGCGGGGTGCGGAACAGATTGGCCAGAATGTCGGCACGGGTCGCGGCGTCGGCCGTCGCCGTCAGCGCCAGCACCTGGACCTGCGGCAGCCTTTCGGTCAGGCGGGGGATCTGGCGATACTCCTGGCGGAAATCGTGGCCCCACTCGACGACGCAATGCGCCTCGTCGACCGCCAGCAGCCATGGCCGCACCTGCGCCAGCAGGTCCAACGTGTCCTCGCGCGCCAACCGTTCGGGGGCCAGATAAAGCAACCGCAGCCGGCCGGCGCGCAGATCGTCGATCGCCTGCCTGTTCTCCTGCCAGTCATTGGTCGAGTTCAGACTGGCGGCCCGCACGCCCATGGCACGCAAGGCGGCAACCTGCTCGCGCATCAGGGCCAGCAGTGGCGAGACCACCACCACGACCCCATCGCGATGGGCGCCGGGCAGCTGGTAGCACAGCGACTTGCCGCCGCCGGTCGGCAGCACGGCCAGCACGTTGCTGCCGCGCAGGATCGCCTCGAGAATTGGCGCCTGGACCGGGCGCAGCGCATCGAACCCGAAGACGTTGCGCAGGGTTTCGTGGACGGAATCGATTTCAGAGCTCTCCGCGGCTGGGCCCGCAAACTAGCGCAATAAGCCGGATTGTCGAGACGGCCGGACAGCGGTTCCTGTGAATAGTCGCCCGGCGGCAATCCGCGTTGGCCGGATGCGTCTCGCATCGCGTTGAACGCCGGCGGGCCGGCGGCTATCGTCCGCCATCGCCATGGCCAGACCGCCTTCGCCGCCGAAATCACCCCGCACCTTCAGCGCCAGGCTGAAACTTGCGGCTGGCGATCTCGCGATCGAAGCCACGGTCGCGGTACCCGCCGAGCCGGTTCCCGCGACAGCCATGCTTCCCGCGCTGCGCCAGGCAGTGGATGCCGCCGTTGCGGCAGCCGAGGCGCGGGAAACGGATCATGGTCGCAGCGTATCCTGCAAGAAAGGATGCAGCGCCTGTTGCCGGCAACTGGTGCCGATCTCGCTCGTCGAAGCGCACGCCATCCGCCGGCTGGTCGATTCCCTGCCGCCGGTGCGCCGGCACAGCTTGCGGAAGCGTTTCGCCGCAGCCGCCGAACGCCTGCGTGCCGCCGGATTGCACGACCTGCTGCGCGACCCCGCCAAGCGCGCCGACGGCGAAACCGCCGCGCTTGGCAAGGCCTATTTCGCCCTGTCGCTGGACTGTCCGTTCCTCGAAGACCATTTGTGCTCCGTCCATCAGGAGCGACCACTGGTCTGCCGAGAGTATCTCGTTACTTCGCCCGCGACGTTCTGCGACGATCCCGATGGCGGCGGCGTCGTACCGGTGGCGGCGCCGAAATTGTCGGTCGCCTTGCGCGGGCTGGGAAGAGGCAGGAGCGAGGCCCCAGCAGACTCTGCCTGGATCCCGTTGGCACTGGCCCTGGAACTGGCGCCGGACAGGCACCCGGAGACCGCGACTGGCACGGCGTGGCTGCAGCGGCTGTTTGCCGGGCTGCAGAGGGGTGGGGATATGAATCGCCCGGAGAACGAATAGAACTCGGAGGAAAGCAGTGACGGTCGGTGGATCGGGCATCCGGTCCGCCCGTTACGCGTCTGGAGGAAGTCAGGAATGGCCGTGCAAGGTCGCAGTCGAAGCAGGTTGGCGCTGGCGCTTGTCGCGGCGCTGGCAGGTCCTGGCATGCTGGCGCTGACCCCGGTATCGGCCGAGGCCTACAGCCAGACGGAACGGTATTTCGACCGCCAGCAGATCGAGCAACTTGTGGCGCCGGTCGCACTCTATCCCGACCCGCTGCTGGCCCAGATGCTGTCGGCTGCCGCCTACCCCGAGGAAATCCTGGCGGCGGAACGCTACATCGATGGTCGCCGCGATCTGTCGGGACTGGACCGCCAGGACTGGGATTCGGCGGTCCGCCTGGTCGCTCGATATCCCGAAGCGCTCGACCTGCTGGCGCGCGACATCGAATGGACCGAAGCCCTTGGCATCGCCTATATCAACCAGCCGGACGACGTCTCGGACGCCATCCAGCGCTGGCGCCGCGAGGCCTGGGAGCTCGGCAATCTGCGCAGCGATGCGCGCCAGACCGTGTTCGTCGAAGACGGCTACGTGCGCATCGTGCCGACCCAGCAGGATTACGTTTACGTCCCCTCCTACGACCCGTCGGTCGTGTATTTCGACGCCTACCAGCCCGGCTATCCCGGTTACCTGCTGTATGGCAGCCGGTACTATATCGGGCCGTGGTTCGATCGCGACTGGGACTGGAAGCGCCGCCGCATCTGCTATTCCGACCGGCGCCACTGGCGCAACGGCAAGCCGGTGTTCGATCCGCGTTTCGACCGGGTGCATGTCGACCGTGACCGACCCTGGCGCCCCGACGGCAAACGCTTCCGCCCGCCGGAGAAGCCGAACTTCCCCTCGCATTATGCGGACCGCAAGTGGCCGACAAGGCGCGACGGCGCGAAGCCCGACGATACAAGCCGCAGCGACCGCGATGGCGATCGCGATCGCGATCGCGACGACGACAGGAAGAAGAGCGAATGGCAGGACCGGAAGCGTGAGGGCGACAACGGCCGGACCGGTTGGAACGGCAGGGACGACCGGCGCGAAGACGGCGGCAAGCCGCCGCTGCCAAATATACGCCGCGGATCGGGCGACGACGACGACGACAAGGCCGCCGGCAGGTCGATCGGCAAGCCGGTCGACAGTCCCGCCCCGAAGCCCGAGGTCAAGCCCACGCGACGCAACGAGACGCCGAATAGGCAGGTCGAGCCCAGACCGTCCAGACAGGCCGAGCCGTCGGCCAGGCGAACCGAGCAGCAGCCGTCGCGCAAAGAGCCGCCGCAAAAAGCAGCGCCGCAGCCCCGCGCGGAGCCGCCCCCACCGCAGCCTCAGCCGGCGAAGCGCTCTCCGCCGCCGCGTTCGACGGAAGAGAACCAGCCGCGCGGCGCGCCCGACCGACGCCGTTAGTTGCGCGCGTTGACCAGCGCGCCGAACTCCATCGGTGCGAAATCGTCGACCGCGATGATCGTGGCGAGCAATCCGTCGGCGCGCTCCAGTTCCTCGCGCTCGGCCATGGAGATGACGCCTTGCGCCACGCCGGCCTCCGCATCCTCGAGCTTCGCCTGGCGAAGCTTGCGACGGATCGGACCGGCGCCAATGGCGGCCTCGAAAGCCTGCTCGAGCTGCGCCAGCGCATCGCCCGGCAGACCGGGATAGAGATCCGGCGTCAGCCGTTCCCGCTGCGGTGAAGGGCGCAGCAGGGTTTCGGCGCAGTCTTTCGCCAGCGCGTCGCGCGGGCCGGTGCGATCGACGCCGAAGGGAAACGCCGCCGCCTGCACCAGCCAGGCGACCCAGCGCGCCGGATGGTTGCGGAGCACGCCGGCGAATGCTCTGGCCATGCGGGCCTCCCCCGCCGCCATCGCATAGTCGACGACGACGAGATCCTCCGCCTGCCGGCCTTCATCGATCCAGCGCTTCAGTACGGCCGACAGCAGATATAGCTCTGACAGCACATCGCCCAGCCGCGCCGACAGCATCTCGCGGAACTTCAGCGAACCGCCGAGACTGAGCAGCGACAGGTCGGACAACAACGCGAAGGCGGCGGCGTGGCGCGCCAGAGTGCGGAAATGGCGGTCGACGCCCTCGATGCCCGGTGCCGGCGCAATGCGTCCACCAGTCCAGCCGCGCACCAGCGCACGAAAGAAATTGGCGGTCGAATGCCGCACGTGGCCCCAGAACGCCTTGTGGAAGCGGTCGAGACCTTCGCTTTGGTCTTTCGCCTCGAGCGCCAGGATTTCCTCGAGCAGGAACGGATGGCAGCGTATCGCGCCCTGGCCGTAGATCATCAGGTTGCGGGTCATGATGTTGGCGCCCTCGACCGTGATGCCGACCGGGATGGCTCGATACAGCGAGCCGAGGTAGTTGTTCGGCCCGTCGATCACCGCCTTGCCGGCATGCACGTCCATGGCGTCGTTGACGCTTTGGCGCATGCGTTCGGTGGCGTGGTATTTCAGGATGGCGGAGATGACGGCGAGCTTGCGTCCTTCGTCGAGGCCGGCGCAGGTCAGTCGCCGCGCCGCGTCGAGCGTATAGGCATTGGCGGCGAGGGCTGCGAGCGGCTCCTGGACGCCCTCGAAGCGGCCGATCTCGATGCCGAATTGTCGCCTCACACCGGCATAGGCGCCGGTGGTGCGCGCCGCCAGGGCGGCGCCGGCCGCCGACAGCGACGGCAGCGAAATCCCCCGCCCGACGGCGAGCGCACTCATCAGCATTTTCCAGCCCTGCCCCACCTGTTTCTCGCCGCCGATCACCGCATCCAGCGGCAGCACCACGTCGACGCCGCGATTGGGGCCGTTCTGGAACATCTGCATCGACGGCAGGTGCCGCCGGCCGATCTCGACGCCCGGCGTATCGGTCGGCACCAGCGCGACGGTGATGCCGATGTCCTCGTCGCCGCCCAGAAGCCTGTCGGGATCCTTCAGCTTGAAGGCCAGCCCCATGACGGTGGCGACCGGCCCCAGCGTGATGTAGCGCTTGTGCCAGTTGAGGCGGATCGCCAACTCGTTGCTGCCCTCGCGGCGGATCAGCACGCCGGTATCGGTCATCGAGGCGGCGTCTGAACCGGCTTCCGGGCTGGTCAGCGAGAAGCAAGGAATCTCGCGGCCATCGGCCAGGCGCGGCAGATAGTGGCTGCGCTGCTCCTCGGTGCCGAACTGCATCAGCAATTCGCCCGGGCCGAGCGAGTTCGGCACCATGATAGTGACCGCCGCCGTGATCGACCGCGTCGAGACCGTCCGCACCACCTCCGAATGTGCGTAGGCGGAGAAGCCCAGCCCGCCATGCTGCTTCGGGATGATCATGCCGAAGAACTTGTTGTCCTTGATGAACGTCCAGACCTCCGGCGGCAGATCGCCCAGTTCCCAGGTGATCTTCCAGTCGTCGAGCATGGCGCAAAGCTGGCGCACCGGCCCGTCCATGAAGGCTCGCTCTTCCTCGCTCAGCGCGGCCGGCTTGGTCGCCAGCAGCTTCCGCCAGTCGGGCGTGCCGGTGAACAGCTCGGCATCCCACCACACGTCGCCTGCCTCCAGCGCATCGCGCTCGGTGTCGGACAATGTCGGCAGCACGCCCCTGGCCCAGCGATAGATCGGCGCCGTGAGCCGCGTCTTGATGAAGGACGATGACGATTGCGTCTGGTAGGTCATGGGAGGTTCCCTCCTGGCGCTGATTGGCGGGCTGACGGTGCGCGCATCGGCGGAAAACGCCCGAGGCGGCGAAAAGTGCCGGACTATGCCGGCCGCAGGTGCCCGAATGTCGTGCCCGCAGTCTACCCCAGATCGGGCGTCCACGGATATCGAACGGACAGCCACACGAGCTTGAACGCCACACCTGCAGCCGCATAATTGCCTGCGGCGCCAGCTGTAAGGCCTGGCCGCCGCATCGGCAATCGGCACGAGGAGACACCGCATGCGACGATCGATCTTCGCCCTCGCCGCGCCGCTCGCGCTGGCGCTGACCGGCGCCGCGCTGGCGCAGTCCGACGTCGCGGGTTCGGCCGACCACCCGGCGGTCGGGCGCTACGAGAACTCGACCATCACCTTCTATCAGTCCAAGGCGTACGAGGAGGTGAAACTGCCCGTCAAGGCGCTCGAGCGCGGACAGCGCAACGATGCGTCGGCGTGGCAGGACGGGTTCTCCGGCAAGCTGACCTCGATCCGCTACGAGGGCCCGGCCGATCGCTCGATTCTCGAAGTCATGCGCAACTATGAGGCGGCGCTGAAGTCGAAAGGGTTCGAAATCAGCTTCTTCTGCCGCGGCGCCAAGGATTGCGCGCCGGGCGGTTCGGTAGCGACATTCTGGGAGGCAGCCAGAGGCGCCGTCGGCATGCCAACGACCTGGGACACGTCGACCTATCTGCTGGCCGAACGCAAGGACGCTGCCGGCGTGGTGAGCGTCGGGATTCTCGGGGTCGAGACCAAGGCGCGCGCGACCAAGCCGCAGACCCCGCACGTCGCCATGACCATCGTCGAAGGCAAACCGATGGAAACCGGCAAGATCAAGGTGATCGAAGCCGACGAGATCGAGCAGGCGCTGGCGCGCGATGGCCGGATCGCGATCTACGGCATCTATTTCGATTTCGACAAGGCCGAGATCAAGCCCGAATCCCAGCCGCAGATCGCCCAGCTCGGCGCCTTGCTCAAGGGCAATCCGGCGCTGGAAGTGATCATCGTCGGCCATACCGACGGCAAGGGAGCGATGGATTACAACCTCAGCCTGTCGCAGCGCCGCGCTAAAGCGGTCGCCGATGCTCTGGCCGGAGACCATGGCATCGCGCCGTCGCGCCTCACCCCCGCTGGGGCAGGCATGGTGGCGCCCATTGCCACCAACCGCACCGAGGAGGGCCGGGCGAAAAACCGTCGCGTCGAGATCGTCGAGCGCTATACCGGCCGCTGATCGGCCTCGGAACCGTTTCCGGCCTTGATTGGCATCAAGGCGGGCCCGATCTGCGGCGTCTAGGTTAGTACCAATCGAAACAGGAGCCCGCCATGAGTCACGTCCCGCACGATCTGCACGCCGAATTCCCCGATCACGCCGAAGCGCTGCATCGGCTCAAGCTTGAGGACCGGCACTTCCAGACGCTGGCGGAGCGTTATCAGACGGTCAATCGCGAGATCCATCGCATCGAGACCGAAACCGAAGCCGCCTCCGACGAGCGGCTTGAGACGCTGAAGAAACAGCGCCTGTCGCTGGTGGACGAGATCGCCGGCCTGCTGTCGAAGCACAAGGCAAAGTAACGGCGCCGCGCTAGCGCCAGGGCAGAACCTGGCGATGGCGCACCAGTTCGCCGTGCGGCGCGCGCCTTCCTGACGGCAGGGTTGCGAGCCAGACCAGATCGCGCGCCGCATCGTCGGGCGACTGCGCCTGCGACATGTCGTCGAACCAGGGCCGCGACGCCTCGGTATCGACCAGGCCAGGGCAGGCCGCATTGACCAGTATGTCACGCGCCGCCCAGGCGGGGTCGCGGGCGAACCGCCGCGTCGTGGCGACCTGACCGATCTTCGACGGAATATTGATCCAGTCCGGCCAGCCCAGATCGGCGGCCCGCCCGATCTCCACCGCCTCGACGTAGTCCGCCATCGCGCGATCAATGTCGTCCAGCGTCAGGCCGGGAGCATCGAACAGCGGTTGCAGGGCGGGCGGCAGCCTGCCGACCTGGCCGAATCCACTCGCCACGACGATCACGCGCGCGCCGTCGCGCAGCAGCGGTCCGAAGGAGTCGAGCAGACGGCGCGTTCCGAAATTGTTGGTGTCGACGAAGTGCCGCACCTGTTCGGCCGGGCTGCGCTCGCGCACGATCCTCGCCGCCGCGTTGCCGATCAGTATGTCGACGCCGCCATGCCGTTCTTCGACAGCCCGTGCGGCGGCAACGACGCCTGCCGGATCGGTCACGTCAAGAGGCAGGAGGCGCGGGTTCAGTCCCTCGCGTGCGAGAGCGGCGACCGCATCGCGGCCGCGCACCGGATCCCGAGCCGTCAGATAGACCGAATCATCCGGCGCCATGGCCCGGCACAGGCCGCGCACGAGCGCGAAGCCGAGCCCCTGATTGCCGCCGGTGACGAGTGCTGTCCGGCCCATGCCTTCGTTCCTCGTTTGTGACCCGGCCGCCGCCGGAACCGCGTCCGCCCTATCCCGTTGTCCCGGTCATCGATAGTCGTCGGCCGGGCTGCGCCGGCCATGATCGCATGCCTGCCGCGAGAAAGGGGAATCAGACCCGATGGCCGCAAGCGCCGGCAAACGCGCCGAACTCCACCGCATGGTCACCGACGAGCACATTTGTCCGTTCGGGCTGAAATCGCTCGACCTGCTGCAGCGCGAGGGTTTCGAGGTCGATGACAATAAACTGCGGTCGCGCGCCGAGACCGACGCCTTCATGGAGCGGCACGGCGTCGACACCACGCCGCAGACTTTCATCGACGGCGAACGGATTGGCGGCTACGACGATCTGCGGCGGCATTTCGGCAAGCCGGTGCGCGATCCGGACGCCACCAGCTACCAGCCGGTCATCGCCGTGTTCGGCGTTGCCGCGCTGATGGCGCTGGCGACGAGCTGGGCCGCCTATCGCGATCCACTGACGATCCGCGCCGGCGAATGGTTCATTGCCTTCAGCATGTGCATCCTGGCGATCCTCAAGCTGCGCGACCTGGAGAGCTTTTCCAACATGTTCCTGGGCTACGACCTTCTGGCCCAGCGCGTGGTGCGCTACGCCTATTTCTATCCGTTTGCCGAAGCGGCAGCCGGCGTCCTGATGATCGCTGGCGCGCTGCTGTGGTTCGCCGTTCCGCTGGCGCTGTTCATCGGCACGATCGGCGCGGTATCCGTGTTCAAGGCCGTCTACATCGACAAACGCGATCTCAAATGCGCCTGCGTCGGCGGCAGCAGCAACGTGCCGCTGGGCTTCGTGTCGCTGACCGAAAACCTGATGATGGTCGCGATGGCGGTGTGGATGGCGACAAAAGCGATATGAACGACGTTCGCCGACCCAGCGTGTGGCAAACGTCAGGCTGATGCCAACAGTCTGCGCGACGTTTGCGCCATCGTTCGTTTTCCGTTAGGAAAAATATCAAGGTGCCATAGGGGCTCGGCTCGCCGCGCTCGCCCGCTTTGTCGGGGCCATTGTTGATCGGCGGCGCAAGTCAGCCCGCCACTTCCGATCGCCGCGACCAAGCGGCGCATCTTCCTCCAGACCGAAGAGAGGAGAATTGCCCGTGCCGGACAGGCAAGGTGTTGTCGCTGCCACGTGCGACTGGCGCAACGGACCAAGTTCTGTGTCGCAAAGCTTCCAGCCAAGAGACGAGGCGATGGCGGCGGGCGCAGTCCGCCGTTTCGCCGCCTCGGCGGCCGAAAAGGGTTGGCAAGTTCTGGGATTGCTGGCCGTGATCGCCGCATGGGCGGCACTCCCCACCTCGGCGGTGAGCCAGCAGACCACACCCTCCGGCATCGGCGGCATGTGGACCGGCAAGTCGGGGGACGACTCCTATCTCGTCATCATTCCCGACAACAAGGGAACGCTGAAGATCACCCTCGAAGCGCGCCTGAGGTCCACCCGGGTGGTGCGCATGGAAGTCAAGGAGGCGCAGATAAGGCCGGATGGCAGCCTGGTCGCCGGCAAGCCCGGAACTACAGGAGAGCTGGTCATGAGCCTGCGCCCCGACGGCCTCCTGGAGAAGCGACGCCCGAAGCTGGACGGGCTCCCGGGCGGAGTCGTGGTGATGGGGCGCGTCAAGACCAGCGAAGAATGGCGGCACAACGAGCGAATCAGCAAGGAACTGCGCGATCGATCCGCGGCACAGCGTGCAGCGTCCGGGCGATACACGATCAGGGGCATGGCCGACGACCGACGCCTGGCGATCCAGATGGATCTCGGTCCCGGAGGGAAATGGTCGTCGTATGGCGGCGTTTGGGGCTCCTTCGAAGGGGACTGGGGCGCCGATACGCGGCTGCGCGGCCAGATCCACGGCTATGTCGAGACGCCGGACGCCGATGGTTCGCGAAGGCTGCGCCTGATTGCCGATTACGGCATGGTGGAAGCGACGCGCAACAAGCACTCGCATCGCGAACTCTCCCTCGAGCTTGCCTTCGCGCCGAAGAAGGCTGCCGAGCCGGAGGGCATTTTCGTTCCGATCGTGTTCGAGCAGATGCCCACGGGCGCGCCCGGCCCGACCAGCCGCGGCTCCGTGCTCGTCCAGCGTCTCGCCGACGTGAACACAGCCGCAGGCAAGCCGCAGGCAGGCGCCGGTCCGCCGCCACGACAGGACGCGGCGACGCCCGCGACGGAACGGAGGCAGAAGGCGCTGCAGAGGATCGCCACGTTCCGCTTTCCCGATCCGCCGGACTGCGGCTTGGACATCTTCCCGATGCATGCCCTGAACGCCAGCGAAACCCGACGCATGAATGACCGTGGAAATGAATGGAAGCGTTGTCTCGCCGCGGCGTCGTCTGCAGACCTCAAGTCGGTGAACGACTTCGTAGTCGAACTGGGCGGCCGGCTTAGCAAGTTGGACGATGGGCGCTTCCGCTGGACCTCCCCCTCCTACTGTGCCTGCAAGCGCGAGTTGGAGGCTCTGTACGAAGCGGCATCAAAGCGCGATCAGGCACGCGCGAGTGCGATGAAGTTCCATAGATCGATCATCGACGACTACAACAGACAGGTAGTGAGGGCCGGAGAATACTATCCAGGAGCGGCCCGAGACTTGAGAAGCAACATACGGCGTTATCTCGATGATCTGCGAAACACGAAGCCGAATCTGGAGTAGTGACTTTTGCGGCGCGACCGCCGACTTGTATCGAGTAAGACGCAGATGCGGCCTTCCCG
>JBFWZG010000047.1:17393-22272 GCA_050185515.1 Reyranellaceae bacterium | reverse complement strand
GGGCTGGGCACGTCCATGCCGGGATCGCCCGCCAGCGCGCGCAGCAGGCCGCGCGCCAGGGTCGTCTTGCCGGCGCCGAGATCGCCCTGCAGGCAGACGACATCCCCGCGCCGCAGCAGCGGCGCCAGCGCCGCGCCCAGCGCTTCGCTGGCGGCTTCGTTCTCGAGCGGCATCGACTTGAGAATCGGAACGGGACTGGCCGGCATGGGCCGGTTGTAGGGCGCGGCCGGCGCGCAGGCAAGCCGCCCGCGCGCCGTTTGACGGCTTAGTAGCGGTAGTGGTCGGGCTTGAAGGGGCCGGACTCGGCGATGCCGAGATACTGCGACTGCTGCGGCGTCAGCTTGGTCAGGTGCGCGCCGACCTTGGCGAGATGCAGGCTGGCGACCTTCTCGTCGAGGTGCTTGGGCAGGGTGTAGACCTGCTTCTGGTACTTGCCCTGGTTGGTCCACAGCTCGATCTGCGCCAGCACCTGGTTGGTGAAGGACGCGCTCATGACGAAGCTGGGATGGCCCGTGGCGTTGCCCAGGTTCACCAGGCGTCCTTCCGACAGCACGATGATGCGCTTGCCGTCCTGGAACTCGACCTCGTCGACCTGCGGCTTGACGTTGTGCCACTTGTAGTTCTTCAGCGCGCCGATCTGGATCTCGCTGTCGAAATGGCCGATGTTGCAGACGATGGCGCGATGCTTCATCGCCCGCATGTGGTCGATTGTGATGACGTCGACGTTGCCGGTGGCGGTGACGAAGATGTCGCCCTGCGGCGCCGCCTCTTCCATCGTCACGACCTGATAGCCCTCCATCGCCGCCTGCAGGGCGCAGATCGGATCGATCTCGGTCACCATGACGCGGCAGCCGGCGTTGCGCAGCGAGGCGGCCGACCCCTTGCCGACGTCGCCAAAGCCCGCGACGACGGCGACCTTGCCGGCCATCATGACGTCGGTGCCGCGGCGAATGCCGTCGACCAGGCTTTCGCGGCAGCCGTAGAGATTGTCGAATTTCGACTTGGTCACCGAATCGTTGACGTTGATGGCGGGGAACAGCAGGCGTCCCTCCTTGGCCATCACATAGAGCCGGTGCACGCCGGTGGTGGTCTCCTCGGTGACGCCCTTGATGGCGGCGCCCATCTTCGAGTACCAGCCCGGGCTGCTCTTGAGCTTGCTGGCGATGGCGGCGTAGAGAACCGTCTCCTCGTCGTTGGTCGGCTTGGCGATCACCGACGGGTCCTTCTCAGCCTGCATGCCGAGATGGATCAGCAGCGTCGCGTCGCCGCCGTCGTCGAGGATCATGTTCGGCGCGCCGCCGTCGCCCCATTCGAAGATGCGGTGCGTGTAGTCCCAGTAGTCCTCCAGCGACTCGCCCTTGACGGCGAACACCGGCGTGCCCGACGCGGCGATGGCGGCGGCGGCGTGATCCTGGGTCGAATAAATGTTGCACGAAGCCCAGCGCACGTCGGCGCCGAGAACCTTCAAGGTCTCGATCAGCACGCCGGTCTGGATCGTCATGTGCAGCGAGCCCGCGATGCGCGCGCCCTTGAGCGGCTTGGTGCGGCCGAATTCCTCGCGCGTCGCCATCAGGCCGGGCATCTCGGTCTCGGCCATGTCGAGTTCCTTGCGGCCCCATTCGGCCAGCCCGATATCCTTGACGACGTAATCCTTGGACATCCCGCCACTCCTTGAAGTTTTCGCCGGCATGCGACCGGCTGCCGCAGGCTTATAGCCGCGCCGGCGCGCAGCGACAACCGCGCCCTGCGGCAAACTTGCCGCACATAAGGCCGGCTTTATCCGCGTTTCAGAACACGCGGCTCCAGGGATGCTGCGGCGGGCGCGCCTCGGGGTGCTGGCGCAGATAATGATGCAGCACGTGCAGCAGGGACTGCACGCGCGCGCGATCGCCGGCGCCCTGGGCGGCGCGAATGTCGTCGACGATCATCTCGCGGATGACCCGCGTGCCGTCGCGGCCGCGCAGCAGATACTGCGCCAGCGCGGCGGCTTCGATTTCCGGCAGCTGCTCGTGCTCGGCGATGGCGAGGATTTCCTCCTCGCTGAGCCCGCACAGCGCCACGCAATCCCCGAGTGAAATCATGATCCAGCCCCCGTGTCGGGATTCCGGGCCATAAAATCCGCAGCCCTTGATATTGCTGAAGTGTAACGCGGAACCCGCCGTTCCGACTTGATCTGGCGCAATCGGGCGCGGGCGGCGCGGGCCGCCCGGCGGCGGTCTATTCGCCCTCGCCGAAGCGCGAGCAGATCAGGTCTTCCAGCGCCGTCAGCGCTTCCTCCGCCTGGCGGCCGGAGGCGCGCAGCACCACCTGGGTGCCGGGGCTGGCGGCCAGCATCATCAGCCCCATGATCGACAGGGCCGAAACCTCGTTGTCGGCGTTGCACACCGTGACGGCCGCGTCGTACTGCGCGGCGAGGCGCACGAACTTGGCGGCGGCGCGGGCGTGCAGGCCGCGCTGGTTGACGATGGTGACAGTCCTCGAAATCGCACCCGCCTGGGCAGCTACGCTCAAGAGGCCTCCTTGGCAAGCAGCTTGGAAGCGACGTTGATGTACTTGCGCCCCGCCTCCTGGGCGGCGGCCACCGCCTGCACCAGCGGCATGCCGGCGCGCGCGGAGGCGAGCTTGATCAGCATCGGCAGGTTGACGCCGGCGATGACCTCGACGCGGGCGCGGTCCATCGTCGAGATCGCCAGGTTGGACGGCGTGCCGCCGAACATGTCGGTCAGCACCACGACGCCCTGGCCGCTGTCGCATTCGGCGATGCGGTCGAGTATCTCCTGCCGCCGCTTCTCCATGTCGTCCTCGGGACCGATGCACACCGCGCCGATCTGGCGCTGCGGACCGACGACGTGTTCCAGCGCGGCGATGAACTCGATCGCCAGCCGGCCGTGCGTAACCAGCACCATGCCGATCATCCAACCACTCCCAGAGACTCCGATTCGCTGTTCGACATTGCGTCTTTCGACAGGGTGCCGTCCGATGCCGCGTCCGCGCCCAGATCGCGATGGGCCAGCGTAACGCTTTTTCCCAGCCGCGCCAGCCACTGCGCCAGCGTCTCCGCCACGAAGACCGAGCGGTGCCGGCCGCCGGTGCAGCCCACCGCCACGGTCAGGTAGCTCTTGCCCTCTTTTTCGTAACGGGGCAAGAGCGGCCCCACCAACGATTTGATTCCATTGAGGAAAGCGGCAAAGTCCGGGTCCGCCTCGACGTATTCGGCGACCGCGCGGTCGCGTCCCGACAGGGGCTTCAGGGCCGGCACGTAATGCGGATTGGCGAGAAAGCGCGCGTCGAACACCAGGTCGGCCTCGCGCGGCAGGCCGCGGCGATAGGAGAACGACACCACCACCAGGCGCAGGCCGGGCGCGCCGTCGCCGGCGAAGCGCCCGGACAGCAGCCGCTTGAGATCGTGCGGGCCCAGCTGCGAGGTGTCGATCACCTGGTCGGCCGCGTCCTGCAGCGGCGCCAGCATGCGGCGCTCCTCGACGATGCCGTCGAGCACCGGCCGGTCGACCGCCAGCGGATGGCGGCGGCGGGTTTCGGTGAAGCGGCGCAGCAGCACTTCGCTGTCGCAGTCGAGGAACACCAGCTCGGCGGCGATGTCGTCGCGCCCGCGCAGCCTGGCCAGTTCGGCAAGGAACGTGTCGCTGGCGAAATCGCGCGTGCGCACGTCGAGCCCCAGCGCCAGATGCGAGATGCGCGCCTGCGGCTGCGGGCGCAGCAGATCGGCCAGCAGCGACAGCGGCATGTTGTCGACCGCCTCGAAGCCCTGGTCTTCCAGCGCCTTGAGCGCGGTGGCGCGGCCGGCGCCGGACAGGCCGGTGATCAGCACGACGCGCCGCGGCGCCTCTTGTTGCGTCGCCATCGTCAGGCCGCCGCCGCGCCGCAGGCCAGCGCCAGCCGCAGCTTGGCCGGCGCCGAGGCCTCGAACGGCGCCAGCCTGATCAGAGGCAGGGCGACGCCGAGGAAATCGCGCGTCGCCTTCTCCGGCAGCCGCTCGATGCGCTCGGCCGGCGCCAGCTCGACCGCCAGCGCCATCGGCATGCGCCGCCACAGGAATTTGCCGTCGAGCGTCAGGATGCCGATGCCGCGCGCCTCGATCCGGCCGGCCAGCGCCGGCGGCGCGCTGGCGATCAACCGGTCCTGCTGGCGCACCAGGATCACCTGGTCGTCGGCGATCAGCCGGCCGCCGGCGTCGATCAGGCGCAGCGCCAGATCCGACTTGCCGCTGCCCGACGGTCCCAGCAGCAGCACGCCGCGGCGCTCGACGGCGACGGCGGTGGCGTGCACGAAGACCTGTTGCTGGGCGGGGTCCGACTTGGGGTTCGGCATGGGGCGCAGACTGAGCCGGCCGCGCGCCGGCGTCAACGCGGCCCTGCGTTGCTCCTCGCCGCGCCGGCTTGACAGGGCGGGGCAGCCGGCGCTTTGTGGCGCGGCCCAATCGCATCCGCTTCGCCGCACCGCGCATGGAAGTCGTCTCCCAGCTTTTCGCCATCCTGGCGCCCGTCTTCATCCTGTCCGGCCTCGGCTGGTACTGGGCGCGCTCGGGCCGGCCGTTCGATTCGGAAATGGTCATGGCGATCGTCACCAACCTGGCGACGCCGTGCCTGATCTTCGCCACCTTGAGCCGGCTGTCGGTCAGCCCCGCCGCCTTCGGCGAGGTGGCGCTGGCCGCGTTCCTCGCCGGGCTGGGCTTCGCCTTGATCGGCCGGCTGGCGCTGTGGGCGCTCAAGCTGCCGGCGCATTCCTACCTGCCGGCGCTGATGTTTCCCAATACGGGCAATCTCGGCCTGCCGCTGTGCCTGTTCGCCTTCGGCGAGGCCGGGCTGGCGCTGGGCATCGCGGTATTCACCGTCAATTCGGTCGGCCAGTTCACGCTCGG
>JBFWZG010000047.1:0-17293 GCA_050185515.1 Reyranellaceae bacterium | reverse complement strand
AGCCCGGAATGGGTGCCGAAGCGCTCGCCCTCCGGCCGCTCGCTGTAGAAGCGCGAGAACACCGCCTCCAGCTTGTTGTCGGGAATGCCCGGCCCCTGGTCCTCGACCATGACGATGGCCGAGCCGCCGTCGCGCGACAGCGAGATGGTGATGACGCCGCCCGGCGGGCTGAAAGAGATGGCGTTGTCGAGCAGATTGCGGAACACCTGGCCCAGCCTGCCGTCATGGCCCAGGGCGCGGAACGGGCCCTTGCCCTGCACCACCAGCTCGACCTTGACGTCGGCCTTCTGCAGCTGCGCGCCGCGATAGATGTCGATCATCTCCTCGAACATCGTCTGAAGATCGACCGGCTGCAGGTCGGCGCGCATCAGCTCGGCGTCCAGCCGCGAGGCGTCGGAGATGTCGCTGATCAGCCGGTTCAGCCGGTTGACGTCGTCGAGCACGATGCCCATCAGCTTGGCGCGCTGCTCGGGATTCTCCACCCGCGTCGCGGTCTCGACCGCCGAGCGCAGCGAGGTCAGCGGGTTCTTCAGCTCGTGCGCCACGTCGGCGGCGAAGCGCTCGATGGCGTTCATGCGCTTCCACAGCGCCTCGGTCATCTCGCGCAGCGCGCCCGAAAGATCGCCGATCTCGTCCTTGCGGTCGGACAGGTCGGGGATCGCCGGCTTGTCGCCGTCGTTCGAGCGCACCCGCGCCGCCGCCGAGGCCAGCCGCCGCACCGGCTGGGTGATGGTGCCGGCGAGGTACAGCGAGAGCAGGATGGTGGCGACCAGCGAAATGCCGGCGACCTTGAGGATGTCGAGCCGCACCTGGCGCAGGCTGGCGCCGACCTTGCTGTCGTCGTGGGAGAGCATCAGCGCGCCCAGCACCTCCTTGTAGCGCTGCACCGGCACCGCCACCGACAGGATGCGCCGGTCGCGCCGGTCGGTGCGGATGGCGCTGGCCGTGTTGCCGCGCAGCGCCAGCGCCACTTCCTGGTAGTCGCGCGCGATCTGCACCGCCGATTCGCCGTAGGGCGGATAGGTGCGGCGATAGGCCAGCAGCTGGTCGAACCAGACGGGAATCTCGTCGATGAAATCGGTCCAGCTCGGCTCGCTGGGCGGCGGCAGTTCGGCGACCTCGATGCGCTGCGCCCCCAGCCCGGGCAGGGTCAGCGAATCGGCCACCAGCTCGCCGGTGGTGACGAACAGCCTGGCGCGCACCCCGGTCGGCTGCACCAGCCGCACCACCATCTGCCGCGCCAGCTCCGAATCGATGCGCTGGTCGTTGGCGGTGATGCCGCGCGTGGCGCCTTCGCCCAGCCCGGCCGCCACCATCTCGGCCTGCACGCGCAGCGCCGACAGTTCGCCCTCGATCAGCTCGTCCTCGTACTGGCCCAGAAAGATGACGCCGCCGGCGAGCAGCGCCAGCGGCAGCATGTTGAGCGCCAGGATGCGGCGGGTGAGGGGGGAGAAGCGGCGGCGTCTTGCGATGCGGGCGGGCCTGGCCGGCGGGGCGGTTTCCTCCGCGTCGGCCGGCGCGGACGCGCGCCGGCCGCGCGCGGCGGCCGGATCAGGCGTCGCGGTAGCGGTAGCCGATGCCGTAGAGGGTCTCGATCTGGTCAAACTCGTCATCGACCTCGCGGAACTTCTTGCGCAGCCGCTTGATGTGGCTGTCGATGGTGCGGTCGTCCACGTACACCGTCTCACCATACGCCGCATCCATCAACTGGTCGCGGTTCTTGACGTGGCCCGGCCGCTCGGCCAGCGATTTCAGGATCAGGAATTCCGTCACTGTGAGTGCGGCTTCCTTGCCCTTCCAGGTGCACAGGTGGCGCGAGGGATCGAGCACCAGCTCGCCGCGCACGATGGCGTCGTTGGCCTTGGCGCCCTTCTCGCCGCCGTTCTCCGAGCGGCGCAGCAGGGCGCGGATGCGCTCCAGCAGCAGCCGCTGCGAGAACGGCTTGGTGATGTAGTCGTCGGCCCCCATGCGCAGGCCCAGCACCTCGTCGATCTCGTCGTCCTTCGAGGTCAGGAAGATCACCGGCAGCGGCGAGACCTTGCGCAGCCGGTTGAGCAGCTCCATGCCGTCCATGCGCGGCATCTTGATGTCGAGAATGGCCAGATCCGGCGGCGCGGCCGTCATGCCCTCCAGCGCCTGCGCGCCGTCGTTGTAGGTCTTGACGGTGAAACCCTCGGCCTCGAGCGTCATGGCGACGGAGGTCAGGATGTTGCGGTCGTCGTCGACCAGAGCGATCGTCTTGCGCACGGCGTTAAACCCTGTGTTGTTGCAGGCCGGCTGGAAGCATAAGCCCAGTTGTGACCGTATCATGGCCGGTCTGCGGCCGATATTGGCCCGGATGGGCGCGATGGCAAGGCGTTTCGCGCCGTCGTTGCGGGGCGAGCGCCGGCAATCGCCGGCGGGACCGGCGTTTTCCACCTTGCCAGCGGCCGCCGCCCGGCGTTATGCCGCTGCCTGCGCATTCGCAACGCGGGTTCGATCCCCGACCGCTCCTAGGCGCCCGTGCCGGGCAACTGATGGACACGCCATCCGCGAATCGCGTCCAGCATCAGGAGCCCTCGATGAAGCAAGTTTCGCCCGACCAGATCGCCAATGCCCGCCACCTGCTGCGGGCCGTCGACCGCGCCGCACTGGCGACCTTGCTGCCGGGCGAGGGCGGCGCCGCGCCCTACGCCTCGCTGGCGCTGGTCGCCGTCGATCACGATCTGTCGCCGGTGCTGCTGATCTCGCAGCTGGCGGAGCATACCAGGGCGATCATGGCCGACAGCCGCGTCTGCCTGCTGCTCGACGGCACCATCGGCCTGGCGCATGCGCTGACCGGCGCGCGGCTCAGCGTCATGGGCCGTGCGGTGAAAAGCGACGAGCCGCGCCTGCGCGCCCGCTACATCGCCCGCCATCCCGAGGCGGAAGCCTATGCCGGGTTCAAGGACTTCGCCTTCTATCGGGTCGATGTCGAACGCGCCCATCTGGTGTCGGGCTTCGGCCGGATCGACTGGATCGACGGGGCGGCGCTGCTGACGCCCGAGGCGCTGCAGGAAAAGCTGGTCGAGCACGAGGCGGGCATCGTGCAGCACATGAACGAGGACCACGCCGATGCCGTCGAGCTCTATGCCAGCCGGCTGCTCGGCCTGTCGGGCGGCGGATGGCGCCTGACCGGCGTCGATCGCGCCGGCGTCGACCTGCGCTCGGCCGGCAACGTGGCGCGGCTGGCGTTTCCCCAGCCGGTCACCAACGCCAACGAGGCGCGCCAGGCGCTGATCGCGCTGGTGCAGGAGGCGCGGGCGAAATCCGCCGCCTGACGCTGGGAGGCCGCTCGCGCGCGGCCGCCGTTCAGGCCGGCTGCGTGGCGCGCTCGACGTTGGCGTGCAGGTGCTGCACCAGCCCCTCGTCGAGCTTCAGCCGCGCCGCCAGCATCGCCAGGTAGCCGCGCTCGGCGGCGTTGTCGACGTCGATCGCCAGCAGCGAGGCGGCATAGATCTCGGCCGCCTCTTCCGGCGTGCGCGCCGCGCGCGCCACCGCGTCGACGTCGAGCGGCGCGCGCAATTCGTCGATCACGAATGCCTTGTCGTCGGGCGCCAGCGGCAGTTCGTCCATGCGGGCGAAGATGCTGGCCTGCTCGGTGGCGTCGATATGCCCGTCGGCCTTCGCCGCGGCGATCATGGCGCGCAGCAGATGCCGGCCCAGCGCCTGCTGCTCGCTTTCGGTCGAGGGATTGAAGGGCGTATCCTGCGGCGGCGGCAGCACCGGGGCGCCGTTCTGCCGGCCGCCTTCGACCGTCGCCGGCTGTTTGCCAGCCTGCCAGTCGCGATAGGCCTTGTAGGCCAGCCCGCCCAGCACCGCCATGCCGCCGAGCTGCAGCGCCGAGCCGGCCAGCTTGCGGCCGCCTTTGCCGCCCAGCAGCAGCCCGGCCAGGCCGCCGACCACGGCGCCGCCGCCGAAACCGCCCAGATGGCGGCCGATGCCACCGGCGGCCTGTCCGCCGCCGCCGTGGCCCGGTCCCGCGGGCTGGCCACCGAGAAACTGATCGAGCAGACGCTTGGCGTCGAGCATGGGCGCTTTCCTTTTTCGTCCGATTTCGGGGCCTTGTAGATGGTGGCGAAGCGGCCGGCGGACAACGGGAGGGCGGCGAAATCGCCGCGACGTTCCGCAGCCCGGGTGACTTTTCCGGGGCTTCTGCCGCCAGTCGAAACCAAACCGGCCTTGCCCGCGTTTTGCCGCAATGCAGCGGCCATTTTCCTTTTGTGGCGAGGGTTTGCGGTTATCCCGCGAACCGTCCACATGCGGCATGTCGGATGCTTGCCCGGCTGGGGGCAGGCGGGTAATTTGCCCGCAATTGAGCGCAACAAAACGGTTGTTCATTCAGCCCAAGCCTGCCGGGAGTAGAACCAAGTGACCCATACGGGACCGGGCGCCGATGCCAAAGCGCTGGAAAACATCGGCCTCAAGAACTCCGCCAACGTCTACTGGAACATGCCGGTGTCGACGCTTTACGAAGAAGCGATCCGCCGTCGCGAGGGCCAGCTGGTCGATGGCGGTCCGCTCGCGGTCCTGACCGGCGTCCATACCGGCCGCTCGCCGAACGACAAGTTCTTCGTCGACGAACCCTCCAGCCGCGACGCCATCGACTGGGGCAAGACCAACCGTCCCATCGCGCCGGAGAAGTTCGAGCGTCTGCTGAGCCGCATGCTGGCCTATGCGCAGCGCCGCGACCTGTTCGTGCGCGACTGCTTCGCCGGCGCCGATCCCGCCTATCGCATTGGCGTGCGGGTGATCAACGAGACCGCCTGGCACAATCTCTTCGCGCGCAATATGTTCCTGCGCCCCGGCCGCGAGCAGCTCGAGGGCTTCAAGCCCGACTTCACCATCCTGCAGCTGCCTGGCTTCCAGGCCGATCCCGAGCTCGACGGCACCAACTCCGACTGCGCCATCATCTGCGATTTCTCGCGCAAGCTCGTGGTGATCTGCGGCACCTGGTACGCCGGCGAGATCAAGAAGTCGGTGTTCACCATCCTCAACTACCTGCTGCCGGCCAGCGGCGTGCTGCCGATGCACTGCTCCGCCAATATCGGCCCACAGGGCGACGTGGCGATCTTCTTCGGCCTGTCGGGCACCGGCAAGACGACTCTGTCGGCCGACGCCTCGCGCACCCTGATCGGCGACGACGAGCACGGCTGGAGCGCGCATGGCGTCTTCAATTTCGAGGGCGGCTGCTACGCCAAGGTGATCCGTCTGTCGGCCGAGGCCGAACCGGAGATCTACGCCACGACGTCGCGCTTCGGCACGGTGCTGGAGAACGTCGTGGTCGATCCGCTGACCGGAAAACTCGATCTCGACAGCGCGAAATTCACCGAGAACACCCGCGCCTGCTATCCGCTCGACTTCATTCCGAACACCTCGGAAAGCGGCATGGGCGCCCAGCCGCAGAACATCATCATGCTGACGGCCGACGCTTTCGGCGTCTTGCCGCCGATCTCGCAGCTCTCGCCCGAGCAGGCGATGTACCATTTCCTCTCGGGCTACACCGCCCGCGTCGCCGGCACCGAGAAGGGCGTCGGCAACGAACCGCAGGCGACCTTCTCGACCTGTTTCGGCGCGCCGTTCATGCCGCGCCATCCGACCGTCTACGCCAAGCTGCTGGGCGAGAAGATGGCGCGCCACAACACGCGCTGCTGGCTGGTCAACACCGGCTGGTCGGGCGGCGCCTATGGCGTCGGCCAGCGCATGAAGATCGCCCACACCCGCGCCATGGTGCGGGCCGCGCTCGACGGCAGCCTGGCGAAAGCGGCGGCGACGCCGGACCCGAATTTCGGCGTGCTGGTGCCGCAGTCCTGCCCCGACGTGCCGGCCAGCGTGCTCAACCCGAAGAACACCTGGAACGACAAGGGCGCCTATGACGAGACCGCGCGCGACGTGGCGCAGCGCTTCCAGAACAACTTCAGGCAGTTCGAGGGCCATGTCGACGACCAGGTGAAAAAGGCGGCGATCCGCGCAGCCGCCTGAGCCGGCTGACCGCCGCAACCCGTGAAAAGCCCGCCGGAGACGGCGGGCTTCTTCGTTCCGCCCCGGCGTTGACTTGCTCTAGGATGGGCCGTCAGCATCCGAACGTCCCATGGTCGAGATCACGAACGCCACCAGCGACATTCCGGCCAAGCGCGAGGTCGCCGAGCATCCGGCGCCAACCGAGGCGCGTTCCGGCCGACGGCGATTCACCGTGGCCATCGGCCTGGTGCTGTCGCTGGCTTTTGCCGGCGTCACGGCGCTATCCGGCGTTGCGGTGGTGGTGGCGCTGCTCGGCAGCATGCGCACCACGACCGGCCTGCTGCGCGAACGCACCGACCAGTTGGTGAAAAGCGTCGAGATGCGCCTTCGCGACCATCTCGAACCGGTGCGCGCGCAGGCGATCTTTCTCGCCCAAGCCATTGCGTTGCAGCGTCTCGACCCCGCCGACGGACCGCTGGTCGAAGCCTGGCTCACGGCCTCGCTGGCCGGAACGCCGCAGGTGGCCGCCATCAGCTACGCCTCGGCCGACATGAAGGCGGTGCGGGCGCAGCGCGATGATTTCGGCGTCACGAAGATCGTGCGTGTCGATCTGACGACGATTCCGGGCGTTGCGCCGCGCATCGCCAGGCTGCGCGAGGCAACCGGGCCATACTGGGGCGACTTGCTGTGGAGTCTCGAGCTTGGCCAGCCGCTGGTCAATCTGAGCGTGCCGGTGCGCCGGGACGGCAAGTTCCTCGGCGGCGTCGTGTCGCTGGTGTCGATCGGCCAGCTGTCGCGCGTCGTTTCCGATCTTTCCGCTCCGCCGGATAGCGCCAGCTTCGTGCTCTACGACCGCGATTTCGTCCTCGCTCACCCACGCCTGACCGATGCGGGAAATCTTCTGCTGCTGCCGGGCCAGACGTTGCCGCGGCTCGAACAGGTGGGCGACCGGGCGATGACCGGCATGTGGACGATCTCGCGCAGCGACACCAGGAGGCTGTTCGGAACCGACGCCGAAGGCGTCCATGTCGCCTCGGTCGACGGCAAGGACTATGTCTACGTGTACCGCGAGGTCGGCGGCTTCTCCGACAAGCCGCTCATGGTCGGCCACTACTTTCCCGCCAGCGAGCTCTACGATCAGGTCGAGGCGCTGCGCAACGGCGCCATTGCCGCGCTGGCGGGGTTGGCGGTGGCGCTGGTCGTCGGCATTCTGCTCGGCCGCGCCATCAGCCGGCCGATGGTCCGGCTGGCCGCGGTCGCCGACGAGATCCGCGAATTCAAGTTCGAAGGCACGCCGCTGCCCCACAGCCCGCTGCGCGAGATCAACCACGCCAACATTGCCGTCAACGCCTCGCGCGAGGCGCTGCACTGGTTCAGCACTTTCGTGCCGCGCAAGCTGGTGACCCGCCTGCTGGCTGAGGGCGAAACGTCGCTGCAGTCCAAGCGCCGCGAGGTGACGATCATGTTCACCGACATCGTCGGTTTCACCATGGAGGCCGAAGATCTGCCCGAGGCCGAGACGGCGGAGTTCCTCAACGAGCATTTCGCGCTGCTGGCGGCCTGCATCGAGGATCATGGCGGCGTCATCGACAAGTTCATCGGCGATGCGGTGATGGCGACCTGGGGCGCCATCAAGCGCATGCCGGACCATGCCGACAGCGCGATGGCGACGGCGTTGGCGATCGCGCGGGCGCTGCACGAGGACAATCAGCGGCGGCGGGCGGCGGGCCGCGTGCCGATCCGCCTGCGCGTCGGCTTGCACAGCGGCCCGGTGGTGGTCGGCAACATCGGCGCGCCCGGCCGCATCAACTACACCGTGGTCGGCGATACGGTGAACACGGCACAGCGCATGGAGCAGCTCGGCAAGAACTACATGGCGCCGCAGGACGAGATCGTGATTCTGGTCACCGGTGACACGGTGGCGGCGCTGCAGGATCGCGATGCCTTCGCCGCCGTGCTCAACGGCCCGGCCGAACGGCACGAAGTGCGCGGCCGGCTCGAGGCGATCGAGGTGCATCGCCTGCGTCTGCCCGAGAACCCGTCCTAGGCGGCCGCCGACGCCTCGCGACGGAAGCGGCCCGGTCCCATGCCGAACTGGCGCGTGAAGCGGCGCGTGAACGACGGCAGCGATTCATAGCCGACGCGATGGGCGATCTCCGCCACCGAAAGGCCGGTGTCGCCCAGCAGCCGTCGCGCCTTCTGCAGGCGCCATTCCGCCAGATAGCGGGCCACCGGCATGCCCAGCCGGGCGGTGAACAGCTCGGCGAAGCGGCTGCGCGAGAGTCCTGCCTCGCGTGCCAGCGCCTCGACGGTCCAGTCGGCTTCCGGCCTTGCATGGATCGCCGCGAGCGCCCGCGACAGCGAGCGATCCGACAGCGCGGCATAGACGCCCTCGCCGCCTTCGGCGCGCTGCGCCAGGCTGCGCACCCCCTGCACCAGCACGATGTCGGCCAGCCGGTCGAGAATGGCGCCGGCGCCTGGCAGTTCGTTCTGTGCCTCGTAGCTCATCAGGCGCAGGGCGTCGGCCAGCCAGTTCTCGCCCGGGTTCTCGGCGGCGCGCAGCACGATGAGCGGCGGCAGGGAGCGGATCAGCGGATGGTCGGCGCCGGGATCGAAGCGGCAGAAGCCGCAGATCATGCGGGAAAAGCGTTCGCCCGGGCGCAGGCCGAGGCTGAGCGGGCCGGTCCCGTCGAACCGGGCGGCGGCGAAAACCTCAGGCAGTTCAAGCGCCTGCCGCCCGGGCGCATCGGCCAGGGTCTGCTCGGCGCCATGCGGCACCAGCGCCACATCGCCCGCGGCGAGGACGGAATGGCCAGGGATTCCAGGTACTTGCAGGACACATTCGCCCTGCAGCAGGAGATGGAACCGCACGGTGCCGGGATCGGCCGGCACCCGCGCGGCCCAGGGGCCGCCGAACTCGGCGCGGAAATAGAGGCTGGAGCGCAACCGTAGGGTCGCCAGCACGTCGCTGAGCACGTCCATGGATTATTTTGTAGCATGCGTCCTACTTGGTCGGATGAATGGATAAAAACTCCCCCGAAACCGGCAAAGACGCCGGCTCTGGCGCAGCCGACACTGGCGTATCGCAGCCTAACCGGACAAAGGGTTAGAGATGACCGCCATACAGCCCCGAAGCCGCCAGTTCAGCTGGCGCGACCCGGCCCGGACCGCCGCCGCCGCCGCCCGGATGGCCGGTATCGACTTCCTGCAGGCGGTCGTCCGGGGCGAGTACCGGGCGCCGATCCAGGACACGCTGGAGATGGAGCTGACGGCGATCGAACCCGGCCGCGCCGAGTACCGGCTGCGGCCGCAGGAGTTCCATTTCAATCCCGCCGGCACTCTGCATGGCGGGGTGATGGCGACGATCGTCGACTCGGCCATGTCCTGCGCGCTGTGGTCGACCTTGGAGGCCGGCATCGGCTGGACGACGATGGAGCTGAAGCTCGGCCTGCTGCGCACCGTGACGCTGGAGGCGGGCGAGCTGGTCTGCGTCGGCGCGCTGATCAATGCCGGCAACCGCAGCGGCGCGGCCGAGGCGCGGGTGCATGATGCGAAAGGCCGGCTCTGCGCCTATGCCTCGACAACGTGCATGGTTTTCCGGCCGGAGCGCGGACGATGAACCGGCCGATCGTGCTGCTGCATGGCTCGCCCGGCGCGCCCGCCTCGTGGAAGGGCGTGATCAAGGCGCTGGGCGAGGATAACGAGATCGTCACGCCGACCCTGCCCGATCACGGCACAGCCGCGCCGCCGCCGCCGCGCGAGACGCAGGAGATGGCGGCGACGATCGCCGCGGCGCTGGGTCCGCAACCTGATGGCATCGTGCTGGCGGGCCATTCCTATGGCGGCAACGTCGCGCTGCAGATGGCGCTCTCGGGTACGGTGAAGGTGGCGGCGCTGGTGCTGATCGAGCCGGTGGCGCTCGCGGTGCTGCCGGCGCTGGGCGAGGACACAGCCTATGCCGAGGCCAGGGCGATCTTCGACCGCTATCTCGAGCGCGGCCGGGCCGGCGATGCCGAGGCGGTCGCCATCATGATCGATTTCTGGTTCGGCGCCGGTTCGTTTGCACGCATGCCCGACCCCGTGCGCGGTTTCCTCAGATCGCAATGCGAGGTCAATCTGCGCGACGTCGAGGCGACGTTCCGCGAGCGCCATGCGCGCGAGAAACTTGCGACGCTGGCGATGAAGCTGACCGTCGCCTGGGGCGAGAAGAGCCCGGCGGTGGCGCGGCTGATCGCCGAGCGGCTGGCGGCGACGGTGGGGAACGGAAAGGCCGTGGCGCTGCAGGGCGCCGATCACGGCATGCTGGCGAGCCACGCCCCGCAAGTGGCGGCGCTGATCGCCGAAGCCGCGGCGGCAGCCGGTTGAGGCCGGTCGGTCGCGCCGCCCGGGGCGTTTCTATAAGAGAATCATGTAGTTAGCTGTTATGCGATTTGCTTGACATCTAGATACAGTAAAAGCATAATAATATCTCATAGTCGGCGAGCCTGCCCGGGCCGCCGGCTTTCTTTTTGACCTCATGCCACCAACCGAAGCGAAACCGCGCGTTCTTTCCGCGAAGGGAAAGCCGCGCCTGGAGGAGAACCATGTCTTTCATCGACGACGACGACCGCGAGGAAAAGCGCCGGCGGAACCAGGGCCAATGGCGCGATCCGGAGCGTCCGGTGAGCGAGCAGAAGATCCAGAACTGGCAGATGCGCCCGCAGCAGGCGCCGGCGCCGAAGACGCCCGAAGAGCGGGCGCTGAAGGAGACGGAACGAATGATGCGGCCGGAGATGGAAGCGGCGGGGTTCTCCAACCCTATCGCCTATGTGGCGCATCTTGGCGCGCGGCGCAGCTCGGACCCGCGCGAGGCGCGGATGCAGGAGATGTTCCGGCGCGAGGTGGTGCCGGGCGCGACGGCGGGCGGCGGGCGCGATGGCGCGGCCGGCGACGAGCAAGGGCAGTTCGTGCAGGTGCAGAACAGGGTGGATATGCCAAAGGCATCTTCTTCGGACCGTACAGACGGCACTCAATCGTCAACGAGCGCTGGGCGCGAATCCCTGGGCAGGTCGGGTGTGGCACCGGTGGTCGAGCCGAAAATCGGCGGCAATCCAGAACCTCTGTCGCCAACCGAACGTCGTCGCTTGATCGAGAATACGATGCTCCATGAAGGTGGCATCAATGATTCCCCCAGCGATCCCGGAAACCGCGGCGGCACGATCACCAATCGAGGCATCACCCAAGATGCCCTGGATTCGTACCGCCGGAAAAATCCGGACGCCGGATATCCGGCGCGGACTTCTGATCTGACCCGCGAGCAGACGATTCGCCTGTACGACGAAATCTATCTGCGCCAGTTCAGAATCGAAGAGATCGCCGATCCTAGATTGCGAAGGATGGTGTTCGATATGGCCGTCAACAGCGGATACAGCAACGCGATCGGCGAGCTTCAAAATCCTGAACAGGCAACTGGGAACGACAATCGACTCCAGAAAAGTGCTTGGATCTGGCATGATCGCCACGTTGAATGATCTTGTGCGGCGAAAGCAATATTCGGCCTTGGCGAAACTCGCACAGGAATTCCATTACGCGCGGCTCGATTTTATAGCCAAGATCGTTAGAGAAAACCCGGATCTAGAAAAGTTCGAGCGAGGTTGGATCGCGCGGGCGAAGGATTTCGAACCGCTGCGCGATCCCTTTTTCTATCAAGAGAACAACCAATAACGGAAACGCTGCGGGACGGGACCGGCAACGCTGCCGTCCCGCATCTGGCGGCGCTTCAGGGCTGTACCAGGCGTGCGATCCAGATCAACCGGTCGTCCGACCATCGCCGATCTGCAAACGCCCAGCCGAAAAGCAGAATAGATCCATCGGCCGAAAACGAAGCCTTGGTGATGAAATTGCTGGCGCCTGCCGGCAGCGACTTGTCGACCAGCAATCGGCAGGCCGGTTTTTCGTTCAAGGTCAGCAGATAGATCTGCTCCTCAAGGAGATTGCTGGCGAGGGAATTGATCAGCCATCTTTGCACCAGCACCTGCCGGCCCGAGGCAAGCTCGCGGCGGCCCACGATGGGCGGTGAGGAATAGACGGGCCGACCATCGGTGAACGAATAGCCGTGCGGCGGAAACCTGACGCCGATGGCGGGACTGGCCCGCCCGTCGACCGCGACGTCGAAGAACAGCATGTCGAGGCCAGCAAGCGTGCCGCCGATGAGGTCGTTGGTTACGGTCAGTCGAGCGCCGTCGTCGTCGAGCGTCGATTCCAGGAAGACGCAATCCCGGCATATGTAGCGCCGCGACCATTGCGTCTCGCCGGTACGCGACAAGATGATGCCTTGACTGGTCTCGGACCGCGAATCCCTGAACGCAAGCGCATCTCCCTGCGGCAGGGCATGGCGAACCAGCGTGCGGCCGGGTTCCTCGTCCACCGCCCATTCGCGCCAGGAGATACCGGCGCCGCCACGCCGGTATCTGCCGACGAAGCCGGCTTCCGGGGTGCCGAGAATTACGCCTTCGACGACGAATCCGTCGGGAAAGGGACGCAGGAACTGCGCGATCGCACGCTGTGGAAGCGGGAACGGCTTCCAGACAGCGCGCAAGTCAGGTCCGATCTCGGCCAGGAAGTGATGTCCCGCACCCTCGACGAGCACGATAAACCTGCCGTCCGGATAGGCGGCGACACGCAGGTTGGACATGGCGTTCGTCGGCGCCCGATCCGCGCGCTCGCGTACGCGGCCATTCGGATCGATCGACACCAGCAGAACCTTTTGCGATGGCTCGTACTTCTTGCCAACAAACCCTGCAGCCAGAAGCGACCCGTTGGGGCTCCTGGCGATATCGTGCAAGCGGTCGCTTTCGTCGAAATGCAGACCGGTGCCGTCGAAGGTGATTGGCAGGCGTTTGCTGTAGAGGAGCGGAAAGGGCTTCGCGACAGTCGCGGAGCAATCGATGACGCGGTCGGGTACGGGCAGGTCTTCGGCCTGTGCTGGAGCACCCAGGACCAGAACCACCAGCGCCAGAAGCTGAGAAACGCGATGCACCCGGTCGACCTTTCGTGAAGTTCGACGAACAGTATAGGCGATCTACGAAATTGAAAAGCAATCACAGGTAGAAATTGGGATTGCGCCTGCCTTGGCCGCCGGCCTTCATTTAACCCCATCGAACCGAATCCCCAACGCGCGGCCTTGTCCTGCGCAGGTGGTGGCTACTCCGCCGCCTGCGGCTGCGGCTGGGGCACGGCGAGCAGGCGGGAGCGGCCGGGGAAGAACAGGGCGGCGATGCCCGAACCGGTGGCGAAGATCGCCAGCACGATGAAGACGCCGGTGAAGCCGCCGCCGGTGGCGTGCAGATACGCCACCATCGGGATGGCGGTGGCCGACGCGCCGAAGCTCATGATGTAGCGCAGCGCATAGGCCCGGGCGCGCCATTCGGCCGGGGCGTAGCGGGCGACCATGGCGTCGTTGATCGGGATCTGGCCGAACACGGCGAACATGGCGGCGAAGGCCAGCAGCAGCAGGTTCCAGTCCGAGGCCCAGCCCAGCAGCAGCAGCAGCGGCGCCTGGGCCAGCGCCACCGGCAGGAACACGGCGCGCAGCGAGAAGCGGTCGATCAGGCTGCCGACGATCAGCTGGGCGATGGCGGCCAGCACGTAGACGCCGGCGATCAGCGCGCCGATGCCGAAGGTGGTGCCGGTCAGGGCGCCGAGATTCTCCTCGAACACCTTGGGCATGGATTGCGTCGTGGCGGTGAAGATCAGCCCGCCGGCGACGGTGGTGGTGGCGAGGATGAAGAAGATGCGCCGCCCGAGCGCGCGGTCGACCGGAATGGCGGCGACCGACTTGCGGCCGCCGACCCTGATCTCGGCCGGCACCAGCCGCCAGAACAGCACGCCCAGCGCGATCGCCAGCAGGCCGGGGGCGATGAAGGCGGCGCGCCAGTCGATCAGCCAGACCAGCCCGCCGGCAATGAGCGCGGCGAAGGCGATGCCGAGATTGCCGTAGAGCCCGTTGACGCCCAGGGTGCGGCCGACATTGCCGCTGTCCATCGCCAGCATGGCCAGCCCGACCGGGTGGTAGATGGCGGCGAACAGGCCGACCAGGGTCAACGCACCGGCAAGCTGCAGTGGCGAATTGGCGAGGCCGGCCAGGACCAGCGACGCGCCGATGCCGAAGAAGAAGGCCAGCATCATGCCGCGCCGGCTCCAGCGATCGCCCAGCCAGCCGGCCGGCAGCGAGAAGGCGCCGAAGGCGATCATGCCGCCCATCGAGTAGGGCAGCAGCCGGTTCCAGTCCATGCCGAACACGCCGGCGAGATCGAGCACGACGACGGGAAAGATGGTGACTGCCAGATGGTCGAGCCAGTGACCCATGTTGAGCAGGCGATTCAGGGTCGATGGCGCGACGTCGGCGACAGGTGTGCCATGGGGCGCGACGGGGGCGGCAGTGGACATGGTTTCCTCCGGCCTCTTTCCTAGCAGAGCCGGCCGTGGCAGGCTCGCCATGTCATGCCAAGAAGTATCGCGAAACGGCCAAAACCGGCCGCCGCCGTCCGGCGGGCGGCCGGCCATCCCGGCGAGGCGCGCGGGTCGGCGCCGGTCACCGGCCTGGCCAGCGACTACGCCGATGGCGCCAGCACCGGCTGGCATCGCCATCGCCGCGCCCAGCTCGCCTTCGCCGTCGCGGGCGTCATGCATGTCGATACCGAACAGGGCAGCTTCGTGGTGCCGCCGCAGCGCGCGCTGTGGCTGCCGGCCGGGCTCGACCATTGCATCGAGATGCATGGCGCGGTCGGCATGCGCACCGTCTACGTCGCGCCGGCCCAAGCGGCAAAGCTGCCGGCGCAATGCCGTGTGGTTGCAGTGACGCCGCTGCTCCGCGAACTGGTGCTGGAGGCGGTGCGTGCGCCGCGCTCCTACCGGCCCGACAGCCGCGCCGGCAGGCTGGCGGCGCTGCTGCTCGACGAGCTGCACGCGCTGCCGGTGCTGCCGTTGCATCTGAAGCTGCCGGAGGATGCGCGTCTGCGCCGGGTGTGCGAGGCGATCCTGGCCGAGCCGGCGCTCGATCTGACCTTGGAGGAACTGGCGCGCACCGCCTCGGCCAGCGCCCGCACCCTGGCGCGGCTGTTCCGGCGCGAGACCGGTGCGAGCTTCGGCCAGTGGCGGCAGCAGGCCCGCCTGATGGCGGCGCTGCGGCTGCTGGCCTCGGGCGAGAAGGTGACGTCGGTGGCGCTTGATCTCGGCTACGACAGCCCGTCGGCTTTCACCGCGATGTTCCGCAAGGCGCTGGGCGTGCCGCCAAGCCGGTATTTCGGGGAGGGGTGAAGCGCGTTCCTTGTGCCGAACGCGGAACGTGCCTATGTTGTACAGAATTACGTACAATGAGAGAAAAGCCCATGGGCACCATCAGCTACAGCAAGCTGCGGCAGAATCTGGCGACGGTCATGGATCAGGTCTATGACGACAAGCTGCCGATGGTCGTCGAGCGTCGCAACGCCAAATCGGTGGTTCTCGTGCCGTTGGATGAGTACGAGAGCTGGCAGGAAACGCTGCATCTGATCCGCACACCGGCCAACGCCAAGCGACTGCGGCAGGGGTTGGCGGAAGCGCGGGCGGGTCGCCTCGTCGAACGAACGTTGCTTGAACCAAAACAGGTCGCCAAGCGCAAGGCCAAGCGTTGAAACTGCTGTGGTCGACTGGCGCCTGGCAGGACTATCTGTACTGGCGCGACGCCAATCCCAAGCTGCACGCGCGCATCAACAAGTTGATCGGCGAGATTGAGCGTCATCCCTTCAGGGGCATCGGCAAGCCTGAACCGCTCAAGGGGGATTTCTCCGGCTGCTGGTCCCGCCGGATCGACAGCGAGCATCGGATTGTCTATCGCGTCGTGGGCAAGGGCAAGGAGCAACGGCTGGAGATCATCCAGTGCCGGTTTCACTATTAAGTAGCGATGTTCCGCACGTCACTAGCCGCGCCGCAACTGGACTGCGGGCCTCAAGTCATCGTCACCATGACGTGCCGGCGGTAGCCGGGAATGTCGTGCAGCGCCTCGTGCCAGCGCTGCAGATGGGGCAGGACGGGGCGGGCGAGGGGGAGTTGGAACCAGCGCCAGGAGAAGCAGCCGACCGGGATGTCGCCCATGGTGAAATGGTCGCCGGCGACGAAGCGATGCGTGGCGAGATGCGCGTCGAGCAGGGCCATGGCCTCGGCGGCCAGCGCCAGCGCCTTCTCCATGCGCGCCGGATCGTGCTTCTCCGGCGGCAGGCGGACATAGCCCCAAAACAGATCGCGCATCGGCTTGTTGAGGGTCGAAAGCTGCCAGTCCATCCAGCGCTCGGCCAGGCTGCGCCGGGCGGGGTTGACGGGATAGAGACCATCGCTGCCGTATTTCGCCGCCAGATAGCGAACGATCGTGTTTGATTCCCAGACGGCGACGTCGCCGTCCTGCAGGGTAGGCACCAGCTTCGTCGGGTTCATCGCCAGATATTGCGGCGTGTCGGTGCCGCCGAACGGGCCGCCCACCTCGATGCTCTCGTAGGATCGGCCGCACAGCTCGGCCGTCCACAGCACCTTCTGCACGTTGATCGAATTGCGGCGGCCCCAGATCGTCAGCATCGTCGATTCGCTTCGCTCAATGCGCCTCGGCCCAGCTGGCGCCGTGGCCGGTATCGACCACCAGCGGCACCGAGAGCGTGGCGACGCCTTCCATCACCGCCTTGATGGCGGCCGCCGCCTTGTCGAGCTGCTTCTGCGGCACCTCGAACAGCAATTCGTCATGCACCTGCAACAGCATGGCGGCGTCGATCTTCGCTGCCTGCAGGGCCGGCGGCAGGCGGATCATGGCGCGCTTGATGATGTCGGCGGCGCCGCCCTGCAGGGGGGCGTTGATGGCGGCGCGCTCGGAGAAGGCGCGGCGGGCGGGGTTCTTGTCGTTGATGCCGTTGAGATGGATGCGCCGGCCGAACGGCGTCTGCACGTAGCCGTGGGCGCGGCAGAAGCTCTTGGTCGCTTCCATGTAGTCGCGGATGCCGGGATAGCGCTCGAAATAGGCCTTGATGTAGTCGCCGGCCTCCTTCTGCGGAATGCCGAGCTGGGCCGCCAGGCCGAAGGCGGAGATGCCGTAGATGATGCCGAAATTGATCGCCTTGGCCTTGCGCCGCACCATCGGGTCCATGCCCTTGACCGGGATGCCGAAGACCTGGGAGGCAGTGATGGCGTGGATGTCGTCGCCGTTGCGGAAGGCGCTCTTCAGCGTCTCGATGTCGGCGACATGCGCCAGCAGGCGCAGCTCGATCTGCGAATAGTCGGCCGACAGCAGGGCGCAGCCCTTCTCGGCGACGAA
>JBFWZG010000046.1:0-22612 GCA_050185515.1 Reyranellaceae bacterium | reverse complement strand
CGTCCGGCCTGAGCGTCAACCGTCGCCGTAAGGCGGTAGGATCCTGACTCGCACAGTGAAGGAGCCAGACGGGCGGATGGTCCGCAGCTTCGCCGCCAGTTCATCGCCTTCGCTCTTCTCGAGCACATAGAGGGTCAGCCGCAGCTGCCGGCGCTCGTTGCTGGCATCGATCTGCGCCACCGGTATCCAGGGCGGCCGGCCGCCGGTCCAGGCCTCGAACCATTCCTCGAACACTGCCAGCACGCGCACCCGGTGCTGTCTCGCCAGCGCGTCGAGCGCCGCCGGATCGAGCTTTCCAGCCAGAAACAACCGCAGCGCCTCTGGCGAGCCCAGCGCCAGTGCATCGAGCAGGCGTGGTTCGCCCTCCCACACCACGGCGCCGATATTCATCGCCAGCACGGGCTGACGTGGGTAGGCGGCGGCAAGGAAGCGGCCGACATAGATGTCGCGGTTCAGCACCTCGACGGCGGCGTATTGCGCGTTGCGCCATGTCTCCAGCGCGCGGCCGAAACCGGTATAGATCGTCAGGGCGGCGGCGAAGCCGGCCAGCAGCGCGGCAAGACGGGGCCCGCGGCTGGCGCCGTCGAGACGCCCGGCAAGATCGATGGCGATGCCGCCCATCGACGCCAGCCCCAGCACGATGAGGTAGGCCTCGTAGCGTGAACCCCAGCCGAAGGTGGCGAAGGTGGCGTGAGCCCAGGTGCCGGCGAGGAAAAGCGCGGCCATGACCGTGCTTGTTCCATCCAATGCCGCCAGCCTGAGCCGCCACAGCCGAGCGAGGACATAGATCAGCGCCGCGACGAACAGCACGGTGAGCAGCGGCACCCGCCCGATCCGGGTCAGCGGGTGCCAGGTGAAGCGCGCCACCAGACGCACCAGCCCATCGTCGGAGAGCAGAAACGGGCCGACCGACTTGGCCAGGATCGGGGCCGGCAGAAAGGTCAGGCCGCGGCTCATGGCCCAGAACCCGACCAGGCAGATCGACAGCGCCGTGGCGATGGCGAGCCCTGCGGCAAGTCGGTAGCGGCCGCGCCACGCCAGGCCGGCGGCAAGCAGCGCCGTCAGCCACAGGCTCTCGTAGCGCAGGACCGGCAGCGTCAGGCAAAGCGCGATCAGCAGCAGATCGCCCCGGCCACAGCGCTGCCCGCCAGCGATTGCGTCCGCGCCCAGCATCGCCGCCAGCAAAGTGACAGCGGCGTGCAGCGGATGCTCCATGCCTTGCAATGTGAGCGGCGGCAGCGAAGCGCCAAGGACGATCAGGCACAGCACGCCGGCGCGCGCCGTCTGTGCGGCAGGACGCTTGGTCGCGACCGTCTGCTGCCGCAGATAGCGATCGGATACCGCCAGAACCGCCAGCGCCGACAGGCCCGCCAACAGGCCAGGCCACCAGATCCACGGGCCAAGCACGGCAAAGCCCGCGGCCAGCAGCAGAACCCAAAGCGGCGAGGACGAGGCATGCGTTGCCTCGAACGGCGTCACCCCATAGACGCCATGCGCCGCCAGGTTTTTTGCCAGCGCCATATGGATGTAGACGTCGTCCATCGCATAGACCGGCTCGCCGGCGGCGGCGAGCACGTGCCAGACGGCGGCGGCGACAAGCGCGACATAGAGCGTCGCCGCAGCAGCGAGCGGCAGCATGCTGGAATCGCTGGCAATTCGTTGTGTGGATGCAGTCATGGCGCGGCGCGCTACCTTGCGCCAAACCGTCCGGGCGCGCAAACGCCCCGCCTTGCCACTGGGCTCGCCGCACGCTAATGCCGAAGCATGGGGGAGATGGCCGCGAGGATCGTGCTAGCCGTGCTGCTGCTCGCGGCCGGCATCGGCGCTTCGAGCGCGCAGACCCCGCGGCCGCTCACGCCGCAGGACGCCGTGCTGGCCTATGAGGCGGCGCAGGTCAGCCGCTCGGCAATCCGGGATCAGCTCGATCTGTGCGCCGCCGATGCCGACAAGCTCGAGCAGGTCTTCTCCAGGCTGCGGCCCGAGGCCGGTTCGGAGGCCGGCGACTGGCGCGAATGGGGCGAGCTTTACGCGCAGATCGGCCGCGAGCTGCTGGGCTGCCTGCGTGCCTATGCCAAGCAGCGTAGCCTGCACCTGCGCGACGTTGCCTTGATGCGCGAGCGGCTGCCGCTCATGAAACAGCCCAAGCGCCTGACGCTCAGCCCCAAGCAGGTCGCGAAGATCAACGCCTATTCGGCGGGGCTGGAACGCGAGCTTGCCGGCTACGATCGTCGCGCCATGGCGATCGCCAACGGCGCCGAGAATTCCAGCGCGAAAGTGGCCGACCTGCTGCGCGCCGCCGGCGCGAGCGGCGTCGACCTGCCGACCGGCTTCGCGGCCGATCTGTAAAATCCGCAAAGACCCCTTGTAACGCGGGGGGATGATGTTATCTTGCTTGAGCAGTTTGGGAGAAGATCGAGCCATGCAGCGCCTCATCGTCCGACGACGTACGAGCCGCCCGGAAATCCGGGCGCGGCTGCTGCGCCATTCTTGTCCCGGCTGAGAGGCGGTTCCGACTTGGAACCGCCGGCGAGCGGGACGGCACAGCGGCATCATCGGTTTGCCGCTTTTTTTATGTCCACTTGCTGGGCGTTTCGCCCCCGAGGACTCCGCCATGAAGATCCTGGTTGAACGGCCGCTTGACGCGGCTGCGGTCGAGAAGCTGAACGACGTCGCCTTCGGGTCCGACCGTTACGCCAAGACGGTCTATCGCCTCCGCGACGGCGTGGCGCGCGATGCGGCGCTGTGCTTCGTGGCGCTGGGCGACGATGGCGCCCTGCTCGCCAGCCTGCGCTTCTGGCCGATCATGATCGACGGCAGGACGCCTGCAGTACTGCTGGGCCCGCTGGCCGTGCAGCCGGAGCTGCGCGGGCTGGGCTACGGCAAGGCGCTGATGCGGCATGGCATCGAGCAGGCGCGCTCGCAGGGGCACAAGATCATCGTGCTGGTGGGCGATCCCGAATACTACAACCCGTTCGGCTTCACCCGCGAGCAGGCGCTGAAACTCGCCTTGCCGGGCCCGGTCGAGGAACGCCGCTTCCTTGCCCTGGGGCTGACGGCCGACGCGCTGGACGGCGTCGGCGGCATGATCGGCAAGCCGCCGGGCGCGGCGCGTCCGGCCGGCAGGCGTCGCAAGCGCGCCTGAGGCCGAAGCGGCGACCGTCGACGGCTACTGCACGAGGATGCGCGGCTTGGGCCGCTGTGCGCCCTGCAATTCCTGCCACACCCGTTCGGCGATCGACCGATAGGCGGCAGATTGCGGCGCATCGGGCCGGCTGGCGACGATCGGCGTGCCCTCGTCCGACGTGGTGCGAATGTCGAGATGCAGCGGCACCTCGCCGAGAAAAGGCACCCCCAGCCGGGTGGCCTCGTCGCGCGCTCCGCCATGGCCGAAAATGTCCGAGCGCTCGCCGCAGTGCGGGCACAGGAAGTAGCTCATGTTCTCGACGATGCCGAGCACCGGCACCGAGACCTTGCGGAACATGTTGAGGCCCTTGCGCGCATCGATCAGCGCGATGTCCTGCGGCGTCGAGACGATGACCGCGCCGGCCAGCGGCACGCGCTGCGCCATGGTCAGCTGCGCGTCGCCCGTGCCCGGCGGCAGATCGACAACCAGCACGTCGAGCTCGCCCCAGGCGACGTCGTAGAGCATCTGCTGCAGGGCGGAGATCACCATCGGGCCACGCCAGATCATCGGCGTGTCCTCGGCGATCATGAATCCGATCGACATGCAGGCAATGCCCCAGTTCTGGATCGGAATGAGAGTCTTGCCGTCCTTGCTGTCGGGCCGGCGGTTGATGCCCATCATGCGGGGAATCGACGGGCCGTAGATGTCGGCGTCGAGCAGTCCGACCTTGCGGCCGCCTGCCGCCAGCGCCAGCGCCAGATTGACCGCGGTGGTGGATTTTCCGACGCCGCCTTTGCCCGAGGCGACCGCGACGACATGGCTGACGCCGGGCACGGCCTGGCGCTGACCACCGGGCGTCTGCGGCTGTTGTTGCGGCGGCCTGGAGGGCGACGCTTTCGGTGCGGCAGCGGCAGCGGCGGCGCGCTCGGCGGTGAGGACGGCGGTGACCGACAGCACGCCTGGCAGAGAGGCGACCGCGCGCTCCGCCGCCTGGCGCATGGGCTCCAGCGCACTGCCGCGGGCAGGATCGACGTCGATGGCGAACCGGACATGACCGCTGCGCGTGGCGATGCCGCTCACCATGCCGCGACCGACGATGTCGCCATCGCCATCCTTCACCCCGCGCAGGGCGTCCAGAATCGACTGTTCCGCAACTTCAGCCATCGAACTTCACCGCAAAAGCTTGAAAACCCAGCATTTGCAGACGATATGGCCTGTCGGTGGGGTGAAGTGCAAGGGGGGCGGCAAGTTTGCGCCCCGGCGGCATCTGCCCTATACCCTGCGAACCGCCGCAGGCGGAATTGGGCGGACGAAACGAACAGGAAGAGGCGCAATGCCCTGGAACGACAAGTCGGGTGGCGGCGGCCCTTGGGGCTCCGGAGGGGGTGGTGGCGGCGGCCCGTGGGGCGGCGGCAATAATTCGGGCGGCGGCGGCAACCGCGGCGGCGGCGGTGGCGGCTTCGGCGGCCCGCGTCCCCCCGACATAGAGGATCTGCTGCGCAAGGGTCAGGACCGCGTTCGCAACATCTTGCCCGGCGGTTTCAGTTCCAAGCGCGGCATCATTCTCGTCGTCCTTGTGCTGGTCATCGCCTGGCTGTTGTCGGGACTGTATCGCGTCGAAACCCGCGAACAGGGCCTTGAGCTGGTGCTCGGCCGCTATACGACGACCACCGGTGAAGGCCTTAACTTCAACTGGCCGGCGCCGATCGGCGACGTCGAGGTCGTCAACGTCACCTCGCAGCGGACCCTGCCGCTGGGCTACGAGCCCTCGACCATGACGGTGCGCAGCGTCAACGTCGCCCAGCAGCGCGAGCGCGGCAGCCTCATGCTGACGGCCGACGAGAACATCATCGACATCCAGTTCAACGTTGTCTGGATGGTCAAGAACGCGTTCGACTTCGCATTCAACATACGCAATCCCGAAGAGGCGGTGCGCAGCGCCGCCGAGGCGGCGATGCGCGAAGTGATCGGCCGCACCGAACTGCAGACGGCGCTGACCCAGGGAAGGGCGGCGATCCAGGAGGAATCGGCGGCGCAGATCCAGCGCATTCTGGACTCCTACAAGTCGGGCATATCCGTGCTGTCGATCCAGCTTCTGCCAGTCAACCCGCCGGCATCGGTGATCGCCGCGTTCAACGACGTGCAGGCGGCGCGGCAGGACAAGGAGCGCGCCATCAACGAGGCCCAGGCCTATCGCAACGAAGTGATCCCTCGCGCCAAGGGCGAGGCCGAACGTCTGATTCAGCAGGGCGAGGCCTATCGCGCCGAGGTTCTGAACCGGGCGCAGGGCGATGCCCAGCGCTTCATCTCGGTCTACAACGAGTACTCCCAGGCCAAGGACGTGACCAAGGAACGCATCTACATCGAGACGATGGAAGAAGTCTTGCGCAACATGAACAAGGTGCTGATCGACAAGTCGTCGGGCGGTTCGGGGGTCGTGCCCTATCTTCCGCTGCCGGCGCTGCGCAACGCGCCGGGCCAGAACGCGCCGCAGGTTTCGCCGCAGGGAGGCACGCGATGAAGAATCCGATCGCCACCGCGCTCCTGGTCGTCGTCGCCGTCCTGGTCTTCGTCGCCTACAGCTCGTTCTACGTCGTCGACCCGCGCCAGCAGGCGATCGTGCGTCAGTTCGGCGAGATCAGGGACGTCGAGACCGAGCCGGGCCTGAAGTTCAAGGTGCCGCTGCTGCAGGACGTGGTCTATTTCGACCGGCGCGTTCTCGATTTCGACGTGCCGGCCGAAAGCTACATTCTCGGCGAGCAGAAGCGGCTCGAGGTCGACGCCTATGCCCGCGTCCAGATCATCGATCCGCTCAGGTTCTTCCAGTCGGTGCAGAACGAGATCGGCCTGCGCGCCCGTCTCGCTCCGGTGATCCAGTCGGCTATTCGCCGTGCGTTGGGCGACGCCAACCTGCAGCAGGTGCTGACGTCGCAGCGCATCGCGCTGATGCGCGACATCACCGAACAGGTCGATCGCGAGGCGAAATCCTTCGGCGTCCAGGTGCTGGACGTGCGGCTGAAGCGCCTCGATCTGCCCGTGGAAAACTCCGAAGCCGTCTACCGCCGCATGCAAACGCAGCGCGAGCAGGAGGCGCGCCAGATCCGCGCCGAGGGCGCCGAGGAGAACCAGCGCATCCGCGCCAACGCCGACCGCGAGGTCGTCATCATCCAGTCGGAAGCCAGGCGCCAGGCTGAGATCGCCCGCGGCGAAGGCGACGCGCAGGCGATCAAGATCTACGCCGACGCGTTCGGCCGCGACCCGTCGTTCTTCTCGTTCTACCGATCGATGGAGGCCTATCGCCAGTCCCTGGGCAAGAACGACACGACGATGATCATCTCGCCCGAGAACAGCGAATTCTTCCGCTATTTCGGCACTCAGGGCGTCGGCGGCGCTCCGCTGGCTGCACCGAGCCGCTGAGCGCTCGCAACACAAAGGTATCGGGGCCCTCGACGCTGTCGCGCCGGGGGCCTCGCCACATTTGAACCATATTCTGCGGCTCAATTAATACAATTCGGAAACCTGTTGTCCTGCGGGGGGAAACGCCAGGCAATCGGGTCGGGGATACCGAAAGTTCGGAGGATTTGCAGTGGGAATTGCGTTCAATCCCGTATCGTCGCCCGTCGCCGCGGGCGGCGTGGTGCGACGTTGCCGCGCCGCCGCGCTGGCAGCCGGCGGCATTCTTGTCGTCATTTTCGCCGGCGGCGCCGTAGCCCGCGAAGCGCCGTCCAGCTTCGCTGACCTTGCCGAACGGCTGTCTCCGGCAGTCGTCAACGTGTCGACCACCCAGGCCAAGGGCGGCCAGGATCGCGGTCGCTCGGCCCCGCGGGTGCCGCCAGGCGGTTCGCTGGAAGACCTGTTCCGCGATTTTCTCGAACGCCAGGGCCCGCCGCGCCGCGTTACCTCGCTCGGTTCGGGGTTCATCATCGACGAGAAGGGCTACGTGGTGACGAACAACCACGTTATCGCCGATGCCGATGAGATCACCGTGACCTTGAGCGACGACTCGACCTTCAAGGCCGAACTCGTCGGCAAGGACCCCAAGACCGATCTGGCCCTGCTCAAGCTCGATCTCGCCGGCCGCAAGGCGCCGCTGCCTACGGTGAAGTTCGGCGACTCCGACAAGAGCCGGGTCGGCGACTGGGTGATGGCGATCGGCAATCCCTTCGGGCTCGGCGGCAGCGTCAGCGTCGGCATCATTTCCGCCCGCGCCCGCTCGCTCAACGGCCCGTATGACGACTTCCTGCAGACCGACGCCGCGATCAACAAGGGCAATTCCGGCGGTCCGATGTTCAACATGGACGGCGAGGTCATCGGCATCAACACCGCCATCTATTCGCCGTCCGGCGGCAGCGTCGGCATCGGCTTCGCCATTCCGTCCAACCTCGCCAGCAGCATCGTCGACCAGTTGCGCGAGTTCGGCCGCACCAAGCGTGGCTGGCTCGGCGTCCGCATCCAGACCGTGGACGAGGATCTCGCCAAGACGCTCAGCCTCGACAAGCCGCGCGGGGCGCTGATCGCCGACGTGACCCCGGGCGGGCCGGCCGAGAAATCGGGCATCAAGGCCCGCGACGTGATCCTGAGCTTCGACGGCAAGGACATTCCGGAGATGCGCAAGCTCTCGCGCGTCGTCGCCGAGACCAAGGTCGGCAGCGAAGTCGACGTCGTCGTCTGGCGCGATGGCAAGCGACGCACCGTCAAGGTGAAGGTCGGCGAACTCGAGGAATCCGAGCGCATCCAGAATGCCGCGGTCGACGGCCAGACGGGTCCGAAGGGCGGCGCGACCGTCGACAGCTTCGGTCTCGTTCTGTCCGAGCTTTCGGCTGACCTGCGCGACCGCTACGACATTCCGGCCGGAACGAAGGGCGTCGTCGTCACCAAGGTGCTGGACGGCAGCGTCGCCGGCGAAAAGGGCATTCGCGCCGGAGACGTCATCGTCGACATCAACCAGCACGAGGTGAAGACGCCGGCGGACGTCGAAACGCGCGTCAAGGAAGCGCGCGACGCCAAGCGCAAGTCCGTACTCCTTCTGATAGACCGGCAGGGCGATCTTCGCTTCGTCGGCTTGCGAATAGATTCCTAGACGCTGCTGGAACGCATGGCGTCAAACGGCGCCGGGGCAAGCCCGGCGCCGTTCTTGTTCGGGCGCCGTGGCTGTTGCGGTCCGGGCCGAATTGCGTAGCCGCCATGCCGATTTCCAAACTGCCGCAGTCCGGGCAGTGGCGGATCCCGTCACGGCGTGGCTAGAATGATCAAAACGCCGACAACAATCCGGGGAAACGCCATGCGGGTCGAATTCGAGCATTCCGTTCTCGAGACGAAAGGGCGGCTGGCCCGCCTGACTTTCCGACGTCCCGAGCGCCTCAACGCCTTCCACTATCCCGCCGTGCGGGACCTCGACGCGGCAGGCCGCATGCTGCTGGCCGACGGCGAGGTGCGGGTGGTGGCGCTGCAGGGCGAGGGACGCGCCTTTTCGACCGGCATCGATCTCAAGGATCTCGCCAACGGCGAGATCGACGACCGATATTTCAGCCTGTGGGACACCGCCGTCCGCCATTTCGAGGTCATGGACAAGCTGGTGATCTGCCTCATGCACGGCTATGCCGTGGGCGGCGGGCTGCAGCTTGGCCTGGGCTGCGATCTGCGGATTTCCACGCCGTCGAGCCGGTTTTCGCTGCCCGCGGTGAAGGAGGGGCTGATCCCCGGTCTGGGGACGTTCCGCCTCGCCCGTTATATCGGTCTTGGCAGGGCGAAGGCATTCGCGCTGTGGGGCGAATTCATGGAGGCGGACGAGGCGTTGCGCATCGGACTGGTCGACCGGCTGGTCAGCGACGAGAACATGCAGAGCGAGTTCGACGCCTATGTCGATAAGACGCTGGCCGTCGCCTCGCAGGGCGCGCGCTTCACCAAGCAGTGCCTTTCGCTGATGCCGGACATGGACTGGGACGAAGCGTTCGATCTCTACATGGAGCTGCAGCGCAAGGGGCTCGATTCGGCCGACTTCCGCGAAGCCATGGCGGCCTACAAGGCCAATCGTCCGCCGCAGTGGAGCTGAGACCGTCCGATCCGCCAAGGAGGCCGGTATGACCGTCAATCTCGCCATTGCCGGCCTGGGCATCTGGGGACGCACCCTGGTCGAGGCCGTGCAGGGCAAATCCGACAGGGTGCGTTTCACGACCGCCGTGGTGCGCGATGCGGAAGCGCGGGCGCAATTCGCCGCCGCGCACGGGCTGCGGCTGGTCACCGGGCTCGACGAGGCGCTGGTCGATCCCGCCATTGCCGGCGTCGTACTGGCCACCCCGCACAGCCTGCACGTGCCGCAGGCGCTGGTCGTGGCGCGCGCCAACAAGGCGGTGTTCGTCGACAAGCCCTTCGCTCTCGATCGCGCCGGCGCGTCGTCTGTCGTCGCCGCCTGCCGCAGTTCCGACGTGCCGCTGGCCGTGGGCTTCAATCGTCGGCTCCTGCCGTGCTATCGCGCCCTTCTCGGCATGGTGACCAGCGGCGCCCTCGGATCGGTGCTGCATGTCGACGGCAATTTCTCCGCTCCGGCCGGGCTGCGTTATGATCCGACGATGTGGCGCGCGACCGACGAGGAGTCGCCCGTCGGCGGTCTGGCTGGACTGGCGATCCATCAGATCGACATGCTGATCGAACTGTTCGGCGAGGTGCAGTCCGTCGCCGTGCGCAGCGAGCGGCGGCATCTTTCCGTGCCGATCGACGATACCACGACGATCCAGCTCACCATGCGCAACGGTGTCAGCGCCTCGCTGACGACCCTGACCGCCACCGCCTATCGCTGGCGCTTCTGCATCATGGGCAGCGCCGGCTGGGCCGAGATGCTGGGCGAGAACCGCCTGCTGTCATGCGCGGTGGGCGGCGAGCCGCAGGAGACCCGGTACGAGGAATTCAGCACCGAACGGGCCGAGCTGGAGGCGTTCGCCGCCCAGATCGACCGCGGAGCGGCGCCGATCGTGCCGCACGAACAGGCGATCCATGGCGCAGCGGTGTTCGAGGCTATCGTGCGCGCCGCCCGCGACGGGCGCGAGCAGCGCGTCGAAGGCTGAAGCTCAGCGGCCGGGTTCGTCGCCGACCTTCACCACCAGCTTGCCGAAATTGCTGCCCTTGAGCAGGCCCATGAAGGCCTCCGGCGCCCTCTCGAGACCGGGCACCACAGTCTCGCGATAGCGGATGCGGCCTTCCTTGATCCAGCCGCCGACGTCGCGGACGAACTCGCCCATGCCCTGCAGATGGTCAGAGATGATGAAGCCCTTTATCTCCAGCCGGCGCTGGATAATGGTGAACATCTTCTCCGGGCCGGGCTGCGGCTTGGTGTCGTTGTATTCCGAGATGGCACCGCACATGGCGATGCGGCCGAAATCGTTCATCGCCCGGAACACCGCATGGAAGATTGGCCCGCCGACGTTCTCGAAATCGACGTCGATGCCCTTGGGGCAGAGCTGCTTCAGTACCGCATCGTAGTCGCGCTCCTTGCTGTGGTTGAAGCAGGCGTCGTAGCCCAGCTCCTTGACGGCGTAGTCGCACTTCTCATCGCTGCTGGCGCAGCCGACGACCCGAGCGCCCTTGAGGCGGGCCAACTGGCCTGCCATGGCGCCGACCGCACCGGTGGCGGCCGACACGAAAACGGTTTCGCCTTCCTTGGGCTGCCCGATGCGGAGCATGCCGTGATAGGCGGTGTATCCGGGCATCCCAAGCACGCCCAGGTGCGCCACCAGCGGCGCGGCCGCGGGGTCGAGCTTGCGCAGCAGGCGCGCGTCGGCCACCGAGTAGCGCTGCCAGCCGAACATGCCCATGGCGATGTCGCCGGGACGGAATCGGTCGCTGTTCGATTCGACGATCTCGGCCACCGCGCCGCCCAGCAGCGGCTTGTCGAGTTCGAAGGGCGGCGTGTAGGAATTCATCTCCGTCATGCGCGGGCGCATGTATGGATCGAGCGACAGATAGATGATCCGCGCCAGCACCTGGCCGTCGCCCGGCTTGGCCGCCGGGCCGTCCTCGCGGCGGAAATTCTCCGGGCGAACGTCGCCTTGCGGGCGGCTCGCCAGCACGATGCTGGTGTTCTGCAGGGTCATTTCTTCCTCCGTTCGTTGGTGCTCAGGCCAGCGTGTCGGGTCGGACCACGAAATCGTCGCGCCGATAGCCTTGCAGATAGAGCAGGGCGGTCAGGTCGCCATGGTCGACTCGCACGCGGCAGGCTGCGGCCACGGCCGGCTTGGCGCGATAGGCGACGCCCAGACCGGCGGCCTGCAGCATCGGCAGGTCGTTGGCGCCATCGCCAACGGCGAGGCAGCGGGTCAGTGGCAGGTGGCGCTCGGCCGCCAGATGCGTAAGGGCATCGAGCTTGGCCTCGCGGCCGAGTATCGGCTCGGCGACGGTGCCGGCCAGCCGGTCGCGATTGACCTCCAGCCGATTGGCGCGATCGACGTCGAATCCCAGGCCGATCCGCACCATGGCGGTGAAATAGGTGAAGCCGCCGGAGACCAGCGCGCAGTAGGTGCCGCTCGCCTTGAGCGTCGCCACCAGCGTCGCCGCCCCGGGCATCACGCGGATGCGGCGCGACGCCTCGTCAAGGCGGCTGGCGGGCAGATCCTTCAGCAGGCCGACGCGCTCGCGCAGGGCATCGGCGAAGTCGATTTCGCCGTTCATCGCCCGCGCCGTGATGGCGGCGATGCGTTCGCGCAGGCCCAGGAAATCCGCCAGTTCGTCGAGCATCTCGTTCTCGATGATGGTCGATTCCATGTCGGCGACCAGCAGCGCCTTGCGCCGATCGAGCGTCGGCTGCGCCGCCACGTCGACCGCCAGATCGCCCAGCGCCCGGCGCGCGGCGGCTTCCGCCTGGTCGGGCACGATCATCTCGAAACCGATATCGCAGGCCATCTGCGGCGCCAGCCATTCGACGGCGCCGCAATCGCCGCCCAGGTCGCCGAGCGCGTCGCGCACCAGCCGCGCCGTGGTATCTTCGAGCCTGCAACGGCTTGGATCGGCAATGAGGGTAAGGACGTATTCCATGAGGCGGGCGCATCTTGGCCGCGCCACAGGCCAGTGGCAAGCGATGCCGGACTGATGGCGTCGCGGAGCTTGGACCGGACCGTGCTCGTCGTTGCGGGACCGACCGCCAGCGGCAAATCGGCGCTGGCGCTGGCAGCGGCGCGCGAATTCAACGGCGTCGTCGTCAACGCCGATTCCATGCAGCTCTACGATGCGCTCCCTATCCTCACCGCCCAGCCGACCCAGGCGGATCGGCAGGCAGCGCCGCATGCGCTCTATGGCGTTCTCCCTGCGGAGACGGTCGGGACGGCGCAGGACTGGCGCATCATGGCGCTGCGCGAGATCGCGGCGGCCCATGCCGGCGGTCGCCTGCCAATCGTCGTGGGTGGAACGGGTCTCTATCTGCGCACCCTGATGTCCGGGCTGGCGCCGATGCCGGAGATCCCGGCCGACATTCGCGCCGGGGTGCGCCAGATGTGGGTCGAGAAGGGGCCGGCTGCCGTGCGCGAGCGGCTGGAGCAGGTAGATCCTGAAATCGCTTCCCGCCTGAAGCCGGGCGATCGCCAGCGCCAGCTGCGCGCCTTGGAGGTGTTCGAAGCGACCGGCCGGCCGTTGTCCCATTGGCAGCAGCAGACGGCCGAGGGTCCGCCGGCCGGTCTGCGCTTCGCCCGCATTTTGCTGCAGCCGGACCGGTCCGTGTTGCGCACGGGGATCGCCGCCCGCTTCGGAAAGATGCTCGAGACTGGCGCGCTGGCCGAGGTGGAGGCCTTGCTGGCGCGAGGCTTGCCGGCTGATCGGCCGATTCTGCGCGCCGTCGGCCTGCCGCAGCTTGCGGCGGTTCTGCGTGGGAAAATCGATCTGGATCAGGCGGTTAGCCAGGCCGTCATCGCTACGGGACAATACGCAAAGCGACAGGATACGTGGTTCCGGCATCAGTTCGTTGCCGATCTGACCATAGAATCGCAATTTTCAGAAAAAAATCTGCCTCAAATCTTTTCATTTATTCGCCGTTTCGGGTTGACCGTCCCCGATTGAGCGTCTAAGGTCCGCCGCTTCGCAGCAATTTTTTCAGGAAAACGCGCGACGTTCGCTCGTTTCGCGGCAATTGCTGCCTGTTTCGCTACGGGAGAGGTGTCATGTCGGAGGAGTCGCTGACGGGTGCGGATCTGGTGATCAAATGCTTGATCGACCAGGACGTAGACGTCGTATTCGGCTACCCCGGCGGCGCCGTCCTGCCGATATACGATTCGATCTTCAAGCAGAACCATCTGCGCCACATCCTCGTCCGCCACGAGCAGGCGGCGGTTCATTCCGCCGAGGGCTATGCGCGTTCGACCGGCAAGGTCGGGGTTGTGCTGGTTACGTCCGGCCCCGGGGCCACCAATGCGGTGACCGGCCTGACCGACGCGCTTATGGACAGCATCCCGATCGTCTGCCTGACCGGACAGGTGCCGACGCATCTGATCGGCAACGATGCTTTCCAGGAGGCCGACACGACGGGCATCACCAGGCCGTGCACCAAGCACAACTATCTGGTGAAGAACATCGCCGACCTGCCCCGCATCATGCACGAGGCGTTCTACGTCGCCCGATCCGGGCGGCCCGGGCCGGTGGTTATCGACCTGCCCAAGGACATCCTGATGGCGCCGGGCAAGTACAATGCGACGCCCAAGATGCAGCACAAGTCCTACCGGCCGCAGCTCAAGGGCGATCTGAAGAAGATCGAGCAGGCGGTCGACCTGATCGCCAAGGCAAAGCGGCCGATCTTCTATACCGGCGGTGGCGTCATCAATTCCGGTCCGAAGGCGGCGCAGCTCCTGACCCAGCTGGTCAAGCTGAGCGGCTTTCCGATCACCAACACGCTGATGGGGCTCGGCGCCTATCCGGCGTCGGACAAGCAGTTCGTCGGCATGCTGGGCATGCACGGCACCTACGAAGCCAACATGGCGATGCATGCCAGCGATCTGCTGATCAATATCGGCGCGCGCTTCGACGACCGGGTCACCGGCCGCGTCAATGCCTTCTCGCCGGAGTCCCAGAAGATCCATATCGACATCGATGCCTCGTCGATCAACAAGAACGTCCATGTCGATCTCGCCATCGTCGGCGATGCCGCGCACGTGCTCGAGGATCTGATCAAGATCTGGAAGGCGCGACAGGTGCGACCCGACCAGAAGGCGCTTAAGGCCTGGTGGGCGCAGATCGAGGAATGGCGGGCGCGCGACTGCCTGCGCTATGCCGGCTCCGACACCATCATCAAGCCGCAATACGCCCTCGAACGGCTGTATGCGCTGACGAAGGACCGCGAGACGATCATCACGACCGAAGTCGGGCAGCACCAGATGTGGGCGGCCCAGTTCATGAAGTTCGAGAAGCCCAATCGCTGGCTGACCTCGGGCGGGCTGGGGACCATGGGCTACGGCCTGCCGGCGGCGATCGGGGCGCAGATCGCGCATCCCGACGCGCTGGTCATCGACGTGGCGGGCGAAGCGTCGATCCTGATGAACATCCAGGAGATGTCGACGGCTTGCCAGTATCGGCTGCCGGTCAAGGTGTTCATTCTCAATAACGAATACATGGGGATGGTGCGCCAGTGGCAGGAGCTGCTGCATGGCGGCCGCTACTCGGAATCCTATTCGGCGGCCCTGCCGGACTTCGTCAAGCTGGCGGAAGCCTTCGGCGGCGTCGGCCTGCGCGCGACCAAACCGGACGAAGTCGATGCCGTCATCAGGGAAATGATCGACACGCCCAAGCCGGTCATCGTCGATGTCTGCGTCGATCCCAAGGAGAATTGCTTCCCGATGATCCCGTCGGGCGCGGCGCACAACGAGATGCTGCTGGGCCCCGGGGACACCGCCCGGAAGCCGATTTCCGAAGAAGGCATGGTACTGGTCTGACCGGCCGGCTGAGGCCGGCCGGGATAGCCGTTGCTGCCGCGTCGCCGCGGTCGGCGGGGAGGAACTGGTCGTGAGCGAAGTGAAGATCGAACGGCACACGATTGCGGTGCTGGTGGACAACGAGGCGGGCATTCTCGCGCGCATTACCGGCCTGTTTTCGGGCCGCGGCTACAACATCGAGAGCCTGACGGTGGCCGAGGTCGACGCCAAGCAGGCGCTGTCGCGCATTACCGTCGTAACCTCGGGCACGCCGATGGTCATCGAGCAGATCAAGGCGCAGATGGAGCGTCTGGTGCCCGTGCATCGCGTCAGCGACCTGACCGTCGAAGGGCCGCATATCGAACGCGAACTGGCGCTGATCAAGGTCCAGAGCACGGGCGAGAAGCGGGTCGAATCGCTGCGCATCGCGGACATCTTCCGCGCCAAGGTGGTCGACAGCACCAACAACTCCTTCGTGTTCGAGACCACCGGCTCGACCGAGAAGATCAATGCCTTCATCAAGCTGATGGAGCCTCTGGGCCTGGCCGATGTCTGCCGCACCGGTGTGGTCGCCATTTCGCGCGGGCCCACGGGGCTCTGACGCGGGCCATCCGGGCATGGACTATCTGCTTCCCCTCGCCGGCTTCGCCCTGGCGCATCTGCTGGCCTGCGCCAGTCCGGGGCCGAGCTTCGTCTACGTGACGCATGTCGCCGCCTCGCGCTCGCGCGGCGCCGGCGTGCTGGTATCGCTGGCCATGGCGGTCGGCGCCCTGACATGGGCGGCCGGCGCGCTGTTCGGCCTGCAGGCCCTGCTCGCCCAGGTCGCGTGGCTGGAACTGGCGCTGCGCCTGGCCGGTGCGGCCTATCTGGTCTGGCTTGGTGTGACGCTGTTGCGGTCGAAAGCTGCACCGACGGCAGAAACGGTGCCACAGGCGTCAACGGATAACGATCGCGGGACGGCGCTGGGCCTGTTCGGGCGGGCCTTGGTGCTGCAGATGTCCAACCCGAAGGTGATGGTGTTCTTCGGCAGCATCTTCGTTGCGCTGCTTCCCGCCGCTGCGCCGCAATGGGTGTTTCTCGTCGCGCTCGCCATCGTTTTCGTCGACGAGTTTCTCTGGTACGCGCTGCTGTCGCTGCTGTTCTCGACCAGGCGCGCGCGTGACGCATTCGGCCGCTGGCGCGTGTGGATCGATCGTGCGACCGGCGGATTTCTGACGGTTCTGGGGATTCGGCTGGCGCTCGACCGCTGAGGCGGCGAGCGTCGGCAGATGGTTTCTAACGCTTTGGAGGGTGACATGAGAGTCTACTACGACCGCGATGCGGACGTGAATCTGATCAAGAGCAAGAAGGTGGTGATCGTCGGCTACGGCAGCCAGGGTCACGCGCATGCGCAGAACCTGCGCGACAGCGGCGTCAAGGAAGTCGCCGTGGCGTTGCGGCCGGGTTCGCCGACCGCGAAGAAGGCGGAGGCCGCGGGCTTCAAGGTGATGGATCCGGCCTCGGCAGCGAAGTGGGCTGACGTGGTGATGGTGCTGACGCCGGACGAATTGCAGCGCGCCCTCTATCAGGATCACCTTGCCGCCAACATGAAGGAGGGCGCAGCCCTTGCCTTCGCGCATGGGTTGAATATCCATTTCCGTCTTATCGAACCCCGGCCCGATATCGACGTGTTCATGATCGCGCCGAAAGGTCCGGGCCATACGGTCCGTTCCGAGTACCAGCGCGGCGGCGGGGTGCCATGCCTGGTTGCAGTGGCGCAGAACCCGTCGGGCAACGCGCTCGAGATCGCTCTGTCGTACGCTTCCGCCGTCGGCGGCGGCCGCGCCGGCGTCATCGAGACCACCTTCAAGGAAGAATGCGAAACCGATCTGTTCGGCGAGCAGGCGGTGCTGTGCGGCGGTCTGACCGCGCTCATTCTCGCCGGCTACGAGACCTTGACCGAGGCCGGCTATGCGCCCGAGATGGCGTATTTCGAATGCCTGCACGAAGTTAAGCTGATCGTCGATCTGATGTACGAGGGCGGCATGGCGAACATGCGCTACTCGATCTCCAACACCGCCGAATACGGCGACTACACGCGCGGCCCGCGCGTGGTGACGCCGGCGGTGAAGGAGGAAATGAAGCGGATCCTCGACGACATCCAGCAGGGCCGCTTCGCGCGCGACTGGATGCTCGAGAACGCGGTCGGCCAGGTCAACTTCAAGGCGATGCGCGCGCGCAACGCCGAGCATCCGATCGAGCAGGTTGGCGAGCGCCTGCGCGGCATGATGCCGTGGATCAAGGAAAAGGCGCTGGTCGACAAGTCGAAGAACTGAGTTCCGTCGCCCGGCTGTCGCGCTGCGGATGGCGCCCGTCGATTGGCGGGCGCCGTTTTGCGGCGGCGGACGGGAGCGGTGAGGCGCGAGTCCGTTTTCCAGATGCACTGTCGATTGCGGACCAAAACCACTATCCGTTGTGGTCGGTCAGCGGAAAAACGCAATAAAACCGTTGCGGGATAAGTGGCAAAAGGCTAGAAATGACCGATGGTTAGGCGATTTCGTTGCGGTAGTGCGCCGCGACAGGCGCGCCTGCCTCATTGCGCGTCGCAAGGTCGCTTCGCAGCGCCTTGATCGGCCTCCGCAATGCCGTCGGACGTGATGTGGGGGCGAGCGCCCGGCGATCTCCGCTGCGCGACACGTTCTCCAACGTCGAATGACCGGCCTGCGCCGGCGCTCCGACGCAGGGAATTGTGCCTGGCGGCATGGCGCCGGAGCGGAGGGTGCGGACGTGAGGGCAGCGTCGGACCGGTTCGGGATTCGGATATCGGCTGGAGTGGCGAAGGCCGCTGCGTGCGTCGCGGCGGGCGTGCCGGCATTCGGATCGGACACGACGCCGCGTAGCCATCGGCTATTGCCGATGGCATGAAAAGGGTTCGGGGGCGAAAGCCGCGTTAGGGGAGACACCGGAGCGCCGGCGCTTGGGGGCGACGGCGTTCTTGGAAGGGAAAGCAACGGAAATCCATGTTCTCGCGTTTGATGGGCTGGCTGTCGGCCGATATGGCGATCGATCTGGGGACCGCCAACACGGTCGTCTACGTCAAGGGCCGCGGCATCGTGCTGAACGAGCCGTCGGTGGTCGCCATCACCAATTCGAAGGGCAAGAAGCAGGTGCTTGCCGTCGGCGACGAGGCCAAACTGATGCTGGGGCGCACGCCCGGCAACATTGAGGCCATTCGGCCGTTGCGCGACGGCGTCATCGCCGATTTCGAGGTGGCGGAGGAAATGATCAAGCATTTCATCCGCAAGGTTCACAACCGGCGCTCCTTCGCCAGCCCGCAGATCGTGGTCTGCGTGCCGTCGGGTTCGACGGCGGTCGAACGGCGCGCCATTCAGGATTCGGCGGAAAGCGCGGGCGCTCGTCGGGTATTCCTGATCGAGGAGCCGATGGCGGCGGCGATCGGCGCTGGCCTGCCGGTGGCCGAGCCGACCGGCTCGATGGTGGTCGATATCGGCGGCGGCACGACGGAAGTCGCCGTGCTGTCTCTGGGCGGCATCGTCTATTCCCGCTCGGTGCGCGTCGGCGGCGACAAGATGGACGAGGCGATCATCGCCTACATCCGTCGCAATCATAACCTGCTGGTCGGCGAGTCGAGTTCGGAGCGGATCAAGAAGGAGATCGGCTCGGCCTGTCCGCCGGAAGATGGCGAGGGCCGGGTCATGGAGATCAAGGGCCGCGACCTGATGAACGGGGTCCCGAAGGAGCTGGTGATTTCCGAGCGCCAGATCGCCGAGAGCCTCGCCGAGCCGGTGAGCGCCATTATCGAGGCGGTCAAGGTCGCGCTCGAGCATACCGCGCCCGAACTGGCTGCCGACATCGTCGACAAGGGCATCGTGCTTACCGGTGGCGGTGCGCTGCTGACCAATCTCGACTACGTGCTGCGGCACGCCACGGGCCTGCCGGTATCGATCGCGGACGAGCCGTTGTCCTGCGTGGCGCTGGGCACGGGCCGGGCGCTCGAGGAAATGAAGACGCTGGGGCGGCACGTGCTGTCCAGCTCGTACTAGGCGGGCTGCGGAGTCCGGAGTGGCGCAAACCGCATAAGGCAAGGGGAGTCAGGCGCAGGTGGCTGACAGGGTCAAAGTCGGTCAATTGACGGCATCCCTCAGAGGGCTGGCGCAACGCTTCGCCTTTGGCCTGCTGGTGCTCGCAGCCTTCGCCGTCATGGTGATTGGCAAGGCGGATACGGTTATCGTCGAACGGGTGCGCACGGCGGTGGTGGACGTGGCTACCCCGGTCCTGAACGTGGTGTCGCGACCGGTCCAGAGCGTGAACGACGCGCTCGCCGAGGCGCACGATCTGCTGGAACTGCGCGAGGAGCTGGCGCGGCTGCGCGAGGAGAATGCCCGGCTGATGTCGTGGCAAAGCGTGGCGCAGCGGCTGGAGGCCGAGAACAAGGCGCTACGCTCCTTCTTTGCTTTCCGCTCCGGTCCGCAGGCGACCTTCATCACCGCCCGCGTGGTCGGTGACGCCGGCAGTGCGTTCGTGCGCTCCATGCTGCTCAATGCCGGCGGCCGTGACGGCGTGGAGAACGGCCAGGCCGTCATGACCTCGGACGGGCTGGCCGGACGCATCACCGAAGTCGGAGACAGCTCCGCCCGCGTGCTGCTGATCACCGACATCAACTCGCGCATTCCCGTTCTGGTCGAGCGCACCCGCGACCGGGCCGTGCTGGCGGGCGACAATTCGCGCCAGCCGCGCCTGACGCTGATGCCCCCCGGCATGAGTGTCGAGCCGGGCGACCGCATCGTCACCTCCGGCCATGGCGGCACCTATCCGGCCGGCCTGCCGGTGGGCGTGGTCGCCAGCGTCGGCGAGAAATCGGTCCGGGTCGAGCCCCTGGTCGACTGGACGCGGCTGGAATTCGTGCGCGTGGTCGATTTCGGCATCGAGGGGATACTGCCCGCAACGCCGGCGCCGCCGGTCGCGCGCAGGCCGCCGCTGCCATGACGCCGAGCTTCGGTCAGCGTCTCGACCGGCTGGGGCGCCAGCTTTCGCCCTTCGCGATCTGCATGCTGCTGATCCTGCTGTCGGTGGCGCCGTTGCGCGTTCCTGTGCTGTCCTCGGCCGCGCCGCTGCTGCCGCTGATGGCGATATTCCATTTCGGCCTGTTCCGGCCGGCGCTGCTGCCGCCCTGGCTGGTGCTGCTGTTCGGCCTGCTGCTGGATCTGCTGGCGGGCGGTCCGGTCGGCGTCAATGCCGTGGTGCTTCTCATGGTGCGCCATTTCGTCGAGGCCAATCAGCGCTTCCTCGTCGACAAGCCGTTTCCGGTCATCTGGTTCGGCTACGCGCTGGCTTCCGCCGGCGCGGTGGCCGGGGTCTGGGCACTAACCTCGTTTCTGTTCTGGCTGCCGGTCGATCCGCGGCCGGCCATTCTCCAGTACCTGATCTCGCTGGCGCTCTATCCGCTGGCGGCCTGGGTGTTCGGCCGCTCGCAGTCCGCGGCGCGGGCGGCCTGAGGCGGCGATGCAGCGCGACAATGATCGCTACAAACTGTTCACTCGCCGCGTGCTGGTCATCGGCGGCGCCAAGGTGCTGCTGTTCTCGGCGCTGGCAGGGCGGCTCTACCAGCTCCAGGTGCTGGAATCCTCGAAATACGCCACTCTGGCGGAAGACAACCGCATCAACATGCGGCTGCTGCCGCCGACCCGTGGCCTGATCTTCGACCGCACCGGCGAGCCGCTTGCGGTCAACCGCCAGAATTATCGAGTTCTGCTGATATCCGAGCGCACTGGCAGCACCGAGGCGACGCTCGACAAGCTCGACCATATCCTGTCGCTGACGGAGCAGGAGCGCAAACGCGTCGCGCGCGAGGTGCAGCGCAACCGCAGCTTCGTTCCCGTGGTGGTTCGCGAGAACCTGGCGTGGGACGAGGTGGCGCAGATCGAGTTCAACGCCCCGGACCTGCCGGGCATCAGCATCGATGTCGGCGAGTCGCGCGACTATCCCGGCGGCGAAGCGCTGTCGCACGTCATCGGCTATGTCTCGGCCGTCACCGAGCGCGAACAGCAGGAGAGCAACGATTCGGTGCTCGGCCTGCCCGGATTCCGCACCGGCAAGAAGGGCGTCGAGAAGGCGCTCGACAAGCGCCTGCGCGGGCGCGCCGGCAACGTGCAGCTCGAGGTCAATTCGGTCGGTCGCGTCATCCGCGAGTTGGCGCGCGACGAAGGCGAGCCGGGCGCCAACCACGTGCTGACCATCGACGCCGAGCTGCAGCGCTTCGTCTATGACCGGCTGCAGGGCCAGTCCGGCGCCGTGGTCGTCATGGACATCCACAACGGCGACGTTCTTGCCCTCGTGTCGACGCCAGGCTTCGATCCCAACGCCTTCGCCCGCGGCCTGACCAACGCCGAGTGGCAGGGACTGCTCAACAATCCGCTCGGCCCGCTGAACAACAAGGCGATCAGCGGCCAGTATCCGCCGGGCTCGACCTTCAAGATGATGACGGCGCTGGCCGGACTCGAGACCGGCTCGGTCAACTCCGAAAGCCGTGTCTTCTGCGGCGGCAGCGTCGAGCTTGGCGACACGCGGTTCCATTGCTGGCTGCGCGGCGGCCATGGCTGGATGAACCTGCATCAGGCGCTGGCGCAATCCTGCGACTGCTATTTCTACGAGGTCGCCAAGCGCGCCGGCATGGAGAAAGTCGGCGAGGTGGCGCTGCGCTACGGCGTCGGAACGGAACTCGGTATCGAGATCCCCGGCGAGAAGATCGGGCTGGTGCCGAGCAGGCAGTGGAAAGTGGCCTCGTTCGGCCAGGGCTGGCAGCAGGGCGAGACGCTGATCTTCGGCATCGGCCAGGGCTACATTCTGGCAACCCCGCTGCAGCTTGCGGTCATGACCGCGCGGCTGGCCAATGGCGGCTATGCCGTAACGCCTCGACTGTTGCGCGACGCCGCCGCTCGCGAAGCCGGCGGCAAGGACAAGCCGTTCCCGAAGATGAAAGTGTCGCCCGAACATCTGCGGCACGTGCTCGAGGGCATGGACGCGGTGACCAACAGCCAGCGCGGCACGGCGTACCGCGCCCGCATCGTCGATCCGGAGATGGCGATGGCCGGCAAGACGGGCACCGCCCAGGTCAAGCGCATCACCCAGGCCGAGCGCGAAGCGGGCAACCGCCGCGAAGAGGACGTGCCCTGGCACCTGCGCCACCACGCGTTGTTCGTCGGTTACGCACCTGTCGGCAATCCACGCTATGCCTGCGCGGTGGTGGTCGAACATGGCGGCGGCGGCTCGAAGGCGGCGGCGCCGGTGGCGCGCGACGTTCTGATCGAAACGCAGCGGCGCGATCCCTCGGCCACGCCGCCCCGCAGCCAGGTGGCGACCGCCACCGGGCCTACCGGCCGCGAGGTGCGCTGATGCGCTCGCCGGAAATGTCGCTGGGCGAGAAGCTGTGGCAGGTCAACTGGGGCCTGCTGCTGCTGCTGGGACTGATCGGGGCCATCGGCTTCGCGGTGCTGTATTCGGCCGCGGGGGGACGCTTCGATCCCTGGGCGACGCGGCACGCCATGCGCTTCGGCATCTTCGTCTGCATGCTGCTGGTCATCGCCCTGATCGACATCAGGATCTGGCTGCG
>JBFWZG010000045.1:0-23178 GCA_050185515.1 Reyranellaceae bacterium | reverse complement strand
TTCCGCGACCAGCTTCTCAGCCCGCTGCGGCAGAAGATCTTCAGCGCCCGGTTCGGCACGCTGATGTGCCACGCCATCGAGCGCTTCCGGCATCCGGAGCATCCCGAGGTCATGGTGATGACCAACGTCAAGGATGCCAGCGAACGCAATGTCGGCGCCTCGCGCGCCGGCTTCGAATGGCATTCGGACCAGTCCTACAAGCCGGTGCCGGCGCTGGGCTCGATGCTGTACGGCATCGAATGCCCGCCGGTCGGCGCCAACACGGAATTCGCCGGCATGTACGCCGCCTACGAGGCGCTGCCCGACGAGCGCAAGGCGCTGATCGAGAACCGCTATGGCGTGCACGACTACGCCTGGGCATGGGCCACCTACTACAAGGACCGGCCGCCGCTGACCGAGGCGGAGAAGGCGAAGCTGCCGCCGGTGCTGCATAAGCTGGTCCGCGTCCATCCCGAGACCGGCCGCAAGGCGCTCTACCTGAGCGAGGGGATGACCCGCTGCATCGAGGGCATGCCCGAGGAAGAGGGCCGCGCTCTGGTGCTGGAGCTGAACGACTTCGCCACCCAGCCGCGCTTCGTCTACAGCCACGAATGGCGGGCCGGCGATCTGGTGTTCTGGGACAATCGCTGCCTGCTGCATCGCGCCACGCCGGCCGATCCGCGCTACCGGCGCGTCATGCAGCGGACGATGGTGCAGGACGACAGCCTGATGCGCACCTCGGAGCGCCTCAGCGCCTGAGCGTAAGCCGGAGGCGGCCGATCGATCGAGCGTACTGAAGACGGATGACCGTCGCCGGAAGGTCCGGCCGCCAGTTCCTCGATGCAACCGAAAGGGAAATCGAGTCCGCGCGATCATGGCCGACGTCGCGGGCATAATCGATTGATTCGCGCGGACCGATCCAAGATCATGACCGACCATCGATCTTTCTCTCGACCGGCATCCATCCGGGCGGGCTGACGAATTTCGCGCGAGAATCGCCAAGGGCACTTGATCGGAGAGACAGCGGACATGACCGTCGGAAGGCTTGGGGCGATCAGGGCCGCGTCCCTGATTGGGCTCGCCATCGCGTTCGCGATGCAGTGCGGGCAGGCGTTTGCGCAGGACGACTATCCCAGCCGGTCGATCCGCATCGTCGTCGGTTTTCCGCCCGGCGGCATCGCCGACACCATGGCCCGGCTCGTCGCCGACGCCCTATCGCAGCAGCTCGGGGCGAGCGCCTTCGTGGAGACCAAGGCCGGCGCGGGCGGCCTGGCGGGGGCGGAAGTCTGCGCGCGGGCCAAGCCCGACGGCTACACTCTGTGCATCGGCGCGGCTCCGGTTCATTCGTTGCGCAGCCACATGCAGGCGGCGGAACTGTCGTGGGATCCGCAGACCGCCTTCGTGCCGGTCTCCATGCTGGCCACCGAACCGACCGTCGTGGCCGTCAGTCCGAAGATCGGCGTCAGCGATGCGCAATCCTTCGTCGACTGGCTTCGCCGCATCCCCAATGCGGCGTATTCGACGTCCGGTCCGGGCACGACATCGCATCTGCTCGGCGCGGCAATCGGGCGCCATCTCGGCCTGCAGCTCGAGCACATTCCCTATCGTGGCTCGCAGCAGGCGATCATGGCCGTCATTGCCGGCGACGTTCCCATGGTCGTCGCCGTCGGCGGCGGCATCGTTCCCTTCGTGCAGAAAGGGGAACTCGTGGCCGTCGGCGTCAGCAGCGCCGACCCGAGCCCGCTTCTGCCGGACGCCAGGCCTCTCGGACAATCGATGCTGTCCGGCCTCAGCTTCTCCAATTACCAGGGGCTGTTCGCGCCGGCCGGAACGCCATCCGAGCTGATCGGCCGCATCGCCGAAGCCGTGCGGACCGCCTTCGCCGCGGCCGACAGGCGCGAACTGGTCGTTCGCCTGGGCCTCGAGCCGGTATTCGGAACGCCCGCCGAATTCGCCGCCTGGCTGCAGGCAAGCAGCAAGGACTGGAAGACATTGGTCGATCTGTCCGGCGCGGCGAAGGCAGCGCAGTGAACGTCGCCGAGAACGTCTCCGAGGCCCTGCACCGCTGGGCGCAAAGCGCGCCGGGAGAACTGGCTCTCATCGAGAACGAACGCGGCACGAGCTATCGCGATCTCGACAATGCCGTATGGCGGGTCTGCGCGGCATTGCGCAAGGCAGGGCTGGGCCCGGGCGCCGTCGTGGCCGTAACCGGCGACGGCGGCGCGCTGCTGCAGCTCGCCATCTCGCTGGCGCTCGCCAGAATCGGAGCGGTGCAGACCGCGCTGTCTCTCGGCGATGGCATCGAACGCCACCGCGCGATCGTCCGCATCGCGCGGATTTCGGCGATCGTGACGGCGATCCCGGGCATCGAGGCGCTGGGACTGAACGTGATCCGACCCGATCCCGCCTGGCTCGATCCCCGATCGCCGGTGCCCTCGGCGGATATCGCCCCGGGAGGCGACGCGATCTGGCTGATCAACCATTCTTCCGGCACGACGGGCCGGCCGAAGGCCATGGCGATATCCCACGGCATGGAAGCGGCGCGCATGGCCCTGCAGCCGCCCGAGTTCGCCTGTCGGCCGGGCGAACGCTTCATGAGCCTGACGCCGATGGAGTTCTGGATCGGCCGCAGCAGGGCGATCCGCTGCCTGAGCGAAGGCGGCACGGTGGTGGCGCCGCCCGCGAGCAGTTCGGTGGTCGACCTCTTCCCGACGATCGACCGGCACGACGTCACGCATGTGACCTGCACGCCGACCAACCTCGACCGCCTGATCCCCCATCTGCCCGACGATCGACCGCGCTTTCCGCGGCTGCGCATGGTGCGCGTGTCCAGCGCCGCCCTGCCCAAACGGGTCCTGTCGGAGACCTGCCGACGCATGAACCCGAACGTCTATACGAACTACGGCGCCAACGAAGCCGGCAGCTTCACGGTCGCCACCCCCGAGTTGCTGGCGCGCGATCCGAATACGGCCGGAACAATCTCTCCCGGGATCGACTTCCAGCTGGTCGACGAGCGCGGCAACGTCGTCGGCATCGGCGAAGTCGGCCATGTCAGGGCGCGGACGCCCGGAATGATCAAGGGCTACCTGGGCGACGAAGAAGCGTCGAAAGCCGCGTTTCGCGGTGGCTGGTTCTATCCCGGGGATCTCGCCACCATCGACGCCGATGGCCTGGTGCACGTTAAGGGCCGCTCGGACGACATGCTGAACTTCGACGGCATGCTGCTGTCGCCGCAGGAAATCGAAGACGTGGTGCTGCGCCACCCCGCCGTAATAGACGCGGCCGCCTTCCGCATTCCCTCGGAACGTCACCAAGACGTTCCGGCCGCGGCCGTCGTGCTGCGGGAGCCGGTCGATCTCGAAGCGATAAGGCGCTATTGCCGCGATCGGCTGGGCGGGCGCAGCCCGCTCGTCGTCATCCAGTTCACCCAGCTGCCGCGCAACGCCATCGGCAAAGTGGTGCGTCAGGAGCTGACGCGAATGGCGCTGGCCGAACTCGAGCGAATCGGCCAGGCCACCGGATGAGGCGTTTCGCCGCGACGCCGTCCTGCGGCTTCCCGCCAGGCGCTGCCGGCTCCGGCGGGCTTCCCGGGCGATAGGAAACGCCATGCGCGCCAGCGTCCATTGGCCGACCATGATCGGCGGCGGTTTGCTTTTCGGCGTCGCCCTTGCGGGTCTGTGGCTGAACGACGTCAACGAGATCGGGACGGCGCGGCGCATGGGGCCGGGCTACCTTCCGATGCTGGCCTTCGTGGCGCTGGCTGCCGTCGCGGCGATCATCGTCGCCCTTGGCTGGCGGCGCGGGGCCGCGGCATCCCCGCCCGCAAACTGGCGCGGCCTGGCCTGCGTAGCGGGAGCGGCGGCATTGTTCGGCCTGCTGATCGAGCCGCTGGGCCTCGCCGCCGCCGTCGCGGCGGCCGCTGTGCTGGCGTCGCTTGCCGCCGGCGAGGCGCGGCCCCTGCGCCTGGCCGCGCTGGCGGTATTCCTTACTGCCGCGTGCTGGGTGGTATTCGTCGCCCTGCTGGGCATCGGCATCGACCTTCTGCCGAGGCTGGGCTGAGGCGCCGCGATGCTGGAGAACCTGGCGCTGGGTTTCGCGGTCGCCGCGACCATCGAGAACGTCGGTTTCTGTTTCGCCGGTGTGCTGCTCGGCACGGCGATCGGAGTCCTGCCCGGGATCGGGCCGGTCACGACGATCAGCCTTCTGCTGCCGCTGACGTTCGGAATGGATCCGGTGAGCGGACTGATAATGTTGGCCGGCATCTACTACGGGGCGCAGTATGGCGGTTCCACCACGTCCATCCTGATGAACCTGCCCGGCGAGGTCAGCGCCGTCATCACGGCGATCGACGGACACAAGATGGCAGGGCAGGGGAATGCGGGAGCGGCCCTGGCGGCGGCCACGATCGGTTCCTTCATCGCGGGAACGCTGGCGACGCTTTTCATCGCCGCCTCCGGACCGGCGCTGGCGAGCGTCGCGCTGGCCTTCGGGCCGCCCGAGTACTTTTCCCTGTTGCTGCTGGGGCTGATCGCATCGGCGGTGCTGGGATCCGGAAGCCCGATCAAATCCTTCGCGATGGCTCTTTGCGGCATCGCCCTGAGCTTCGTCGGAACCGATCTGCAGACGGGCCAGCCGCGATTCACCTTCGGCGTGCCCGAACTCTACGACGGCATCGGCTTCACCGTGCTGGCCGTGGGCATGTTCGGCATCGCGGAGGTCATCCGCTGCATGGACAGGGCCAGCGTCGCGCCGGCGCTTTTCGCCGCGCCGACGCGCCTCTGGCTGACGGCGCGCCAGTGGCGGCGGATCTTCTGGCCGGTGCTGCGCGGCACCGGACTTGGCAGCCTGATCGGCATGCTGCCGGGCGGCGGCGCCTCGCTCGCCGCCCTTGGCGCCTATGCGCTGGAGCGCAGGGTCGGACGCAATCGGGACCAGCTCGGCGAGGGCGCGATCGAAGGCGTGGCGGCCCCGGAGAGTGCCAACAATGCGGCGGCGCAGACGGGATTCATTCCTCTGCTCACCCTCGGCATCCCGCCCAACGCCGTCATGGCATTGATGGTCGGCGCCCTCATGGTGCACGGCATTCAGCCCGGCCCGCGCATGCTGGACGACCAGCCTGCGCTGTTCTGGGGCCTGATCGTTTCCATGTGGTTTGGAAACCTCATGCTTCTGTTCATCAACCTGCCGATGATCGGCCTGTGGGTCCGCCTTCTCAGGATTCCCGGATCGGTGCTCTATCCGTCGATCCTGGTTCTTTCCTGCATCGGCATCTACAGCGTCAACCATGCGGTCGCCGACGTGCTGCTCGCCGCGGCATTCGGGCTGGCGGGATATTTCTCCGTTCGGGCAGGCTTCCCGCCCGCCCCGTTGCTGATCGGATTCGTGCTCGGCCCGTTGCTGGAAGAGAACCTCGTCCGCTCGATGCTGCTGTCGCGCGGCGAATGGAGCGTGTTCGTCGACAGGCCGATCAGCGCCGGAATCCTCGTCATCGCGATCGTCGCGGTCGCGGCCATGGGCGTCGGCGCCTGGCGCAACGCGAAACGTCCTGACGCGCGGCGCAACTGAGAAGCGACGGATAGAGCGGTTTCGCGTCATCAGGCGCCAGCGGGGCACGACGGCCTTCGAGCCCAATCGGTGCACAACGACAGTCCGCTCACCCCGCCTCGAACACGCGGAAGATCGCCGTCGCGGTGACCAGCAGCGTATCGCCGGCCAAGGCTTCGCAGTCGAGGAAGGCCATGGTGCGGGTGGTGCGGCGGAAGCGGACGCTGGCGGAAACCCAGCCACCGGCGGGCGCGCCGGCGACAAACTGGGCGTTGAGCGCCACGGTGGCGCATTTGCGGCCGGTGGTGGCGACGATGGCGTGGCCGAGGCAGGTGTCGAGGAAGGTCAGCACCGCCGCGCCGTGCAGCACGCCGTTGGGATTCTGGTGACGGCGATCGCTGTGGAAGCCGTAGACGAAGCCCTCGTCCTCGCGCTTCCAGAAGAACGGGCCGGAGAGGCCGATATAGCCGTCGGCGAACTCGAACGGCGTGAAGCCGGCCGGCGGCGCGGGTGGGGAGGATTGCGACACTGTCAACGCGCCTCTGGGGATGGGCCGGCGAAGGCCTTCGCGCCCAGCCTGCCCAGCTCCTCGTCCTGTTCCGGGGTGCCGCCGGATTCGCCCAGCGCGCCCAGCACCGTGCCGTCGTCGGCGCGCAGCAGGATGCCGCCCCAGACCGGGGTGAAGCGCGAATCGCCGAACCACGCCATCTCGCGCCGGTCGTCGTCCAGGCTCATGTCGAACATACGGTCCTTGAGCGTCCTCGTGTCGCGCTGCCATTTGACCGCCGTGTAGCCCTTGTTGACGGCCATGCGCGAGTTGAGTGCGGAGCCGCCGTCCATGCGCTTGAGGCAGACGATCTCGCCGCCGGCATCGACCACGGCGGCGGCCATGACGAGCTTGCGAGCAGCGGCTTCCTTCAGGATTGCGTCGACGGCGGCTTCGGCGGCGGCGAGGGTGAGTTTGGTGGGCATGGGTTCCTCCGGTTGGTTTTGCCGGAGTGTAGCCGATCCTTCGGGGGGCGCTTCGCCCTTCGCCAGGCTCAGGGTGAAGGGCGAAGGGTGCGAGGCGACGACCTCAGTCGAAAGACACCCTCATCCGGCCTTCGGCCACCCTTCGACTGCGCTCAGGGCAGGCTCTTCTCCCGCAGGCGGAAGAAGGGCCAAGTGGGTGAAGCCTGTCGCGTTGGGCGATCGTCAGAGCAGCGGGCCGAAGAAGCCGATCATGCGGGCGATGCGGCCGTCGTCGAGCGTGGCGACGTCGAGACCTTCGACGACGATGGAGCGGTCGGGATTGATGCGCTTCCAGTTGAAACGCAGCGTGTCGTGGTGGGCGTCGATGCCGCTCGTCATGACGATGCGCGAGCCGGGGCGGCGGGCCTGAACCCTGAAGATATGCGCCACCAGCTCGCCAGCGCCGACGACATGCACGGTGGGATCGGTATAGGCGCCGCCTTCGGCCCAGCAGCGCGCCAGCAGGGCGTGGCTCGCGGCCGGGTCGGGCGCGTTCCAGGCGGCGCAGTAATCCTCGACCAGGCGCTCGATGGTGGAGTCGCTCACGCCAAGCCTCGCGCCGCCGGGAGTAAAGAGGCGCGCTCGGGCTAGTCGGAATCCGCGCCGCCGGCCTCGGTCGACGAATCGGGCAGGCCGGCCGCATCGGCGCCGCCGGCAGCGCGTTCGCGCTCGGCCTTGGCCGCCGCCTTGGCCTGGGCCTTGGCCTCGGCCTTGGCGGCCTTCTTCTCGGCCTTCTGGCGCTCGCGCTCGCGGCGCTCGAAATCGTAGTTGGGCGTGCGGGCCATGGCGGCCTCCTGCTGCGGATGCGATGCGGCGCCTGTTGTATCGCCAAAATCGGGATCGCAACAGGGGGCGCGAGCCGGAAATCCGGTAGCCGAATGCCTCGGGGAAGGGCGCCGCCGTCGTCAGGGGCCGCCGGTCGCGCGGCGTGTGGCGGGCGCAAAGGCGCCGTTGTATAAATCGGCCAGCCGGTCCCCTCGGGGGCCGCGTGCAATCGGCCGGCCCGGTTGGCCGGAACCCCACGGAAGGAAATCCAAAGATGCGCAGTTTGGTATTCGCGCTCGGGCTGATCGCGTCGGCATGCCTTGCCGGCGCCCAGGCCCAGGCCCAGCAATTCGTCTCGATCCTGACCGGCGGCACCGGCGGGGTGTACTACCCGGTCGGTGTGGCGCTGGCGACGCTCTACAGCAAGAACATGAAGGACGTTCAGGCGACGGCGCAGGCGACCAAGGGCTCGGTCGAGAACCTGCAGCGGCTGGGCAAGAACGACGCCGAAGTCGCCATCACGCTGGGCGACTCGCTGAGCTTCGCCTGGAACGGCAACGAGGAAGTCGGCTTCGCCAAGCCGGTGAAGAACCTGCGCGGCATGGCGGTGCTCTATTCCAACGTCATCCAGATCGTCGCCAGCAAGGAATCGGGCATCAAGTCGCTGTCCGACCTCAAGGGCAAGCGCATGAGCGTCGGCGCGCCGCGCTCGGGCACCGAGCTCAACACCCGCGCCGTGCTGGCCGCCGCCGGCATCGACTACAAGGACCTGGGCAAGGTCGAGTATCTCGACTTCAACCAGTCGGTCGAGCTGATCAAGAACCGCCAGCTCGACGTCACGCTGCAGTCGGTCGGCCTGGGCAACGCCGCCCTGCGCGACCTCGCCAACTCGGTCGACATCGTCGTGGTGCCGGTCTCCGCCGCCGAAGCCGCCAGGATCCCCGACAAGGCCTATTCGCCCGTCACCATCCCGGCCAACACCTACAAGGGCCAGACCGAGGATGTGCCGACGGTGGGCGTCGCCAACATCCTGGTGACGACCGAGAAGATGTCGACCGACGCGGTCTACCAGATGACCAAGCTGATGTTCGAGAATCTCGACACGCTGGCCGCCGCCCATACCGCCGCCAAGGGCATCAAGCTCGAGACGGCGCTGAACGGCATGCCGATCCCGCTGCATCCCGGCGCGGAGAAGTTCTACAAGGAAAAGGGCGTCCTCAAGTAGGACGGGCCCGATCGAGGGAAGACGGAGGGCGCTGCCCTCCGTTTTCGCATCTGCTTGAGACGAAGGCGGTAAAGCCATGGCGATGAACGTCGACGACCAGATCGAGACCCACAACCGCGAAGGCGAGCAGCTCGCCAGGCTGGGCGAGACGACGATGCACGGGCTGAAGGGCGTCGCCGTGCCGGTGATCTTCTGGATCGGCGTCGTCTTCTCGCTCTACCAGATCTACACGGCGGCCTATTCGCCGCTGTCCAGCCTGGTGATGCGCTCGCTGCACGTGGGCTTCCTGCTGCTGCTGGCCTTCCTGCTGCATCGCGCCACGCGCGGCGCCGACCGTTCCTCGGTGCCGTGGTACGACTGGATCCTCGGCATCGCCGCCTTCGCGCTGTCGTTCTACCATTGGATCTTCGAGGTCGAGATCATCACCCGCCAGGGCGATCCGACCGAAACCGATTTCTGGGTCGGCGTCGCCGTGCTGGTGCTGCTGTTCGAGGCGGCGCGGCGCATCATGGGCCTGGCGCTGCCGCTGATCTGCCTCGCCTTCATCGCCTACGCCTATTTCGGCCGCTCGATCCCGGCGCCCTTCATCCATCGCGGCTACGACGAGGTGCGCATCGTCGGCGAGCTCTATCTCGGCTTCGAGGGCATCTACGGCATCCCGACGCTGGTGTCGTCGACCTACGTGTTCCTGTTCATCCTGTTCGGCGCCTTCCTCGAGAAGGCCGGCATGATCGGGCTGTTCACCGACATTTCGCTGGGCACGGTGGGCCACACGCGCGGCGGGCCGGCCAAGGTGGCGGTGATCACATCGGGCATGATGGGCACGATCAACGGCTCGGGCGTCGCCAACGTGGTGACGACGGGGCAGTTCACCATCCCGCTGATGATGCGCTTCGGCTACCGCCCGGCCTTCGCCGGCGCGGTCGAGGCGACCTCGTCGATGGGCGGCCAGATCATGCCGCCGGTGATGGGCGCGGTGGCGTTCATCATGGCCGAGACGATCGACATGCCCTACGTGCAGATCTGTCTCGCCGCCATCATCCCGGCCCTGCTCTACTACGCCACCGCCTTCTGGATGGTGCATCTGGAGGCCGGCCGCGCCGGGCTGCGCGGCATCCCGAAGGAAGATCGCCCCGACCCGATCGCGGCGATCAAGAAGAAGTGGCACCTGCTGCTGCCGCTGGCCGCGCTGGTCTATCTGCTGTTCTCCGGCTACACGCCGCTCTTCGCCGGCACTGTCGGGCTGGCGCTGACGGTGATCTTCATCCTCGGCGCGTCGAACGTGTCGCGCTTCGGCGCTTTCCCGCTGCGAGCGGCGTTCTGGGTCGTGATCGCGGTGGCGTCGGCCGCCCTGTTCGAGGTCAGCGGCATCACCGGGCTGTTCGTCGTGGTCGGCGTGCTGATACTCGCCAGCCTGCTCGCCGCCGGCACACGCGCCACCATCAGCATGTGCGTCAACGCCCTGTCGGACGGGGCGCGCCAGGCGCTGGGCGTCGGCATCGCCTGCGCCCTGGTCGGCGTCATCATCGGCGTCATGACGCTCACCGGCCTGGCCGGCACCTTCGCCCGCATCGTGCTCGACCTGGCCGGCGGCAGCCTGTTCCTGACGCTGCTGATGACCATGGTGATCTGCCTGATCCTGGGCATGGGCATTCCCACCATCCCCAACTACATCATCACCTCGACCATGGCCGCGCCGATCCTGCTGCAGATGGGCGTGCCGCTGATCGTCAGCCACATGTTCGTCTTCTACTTCGGCATCATGGCCGATCTGACGCCGCCGGTGGCGCTGGCGGCCTTCGCCGCTTCCGCCATCGCGCGCGAAAACGCCATGCGAATAGCGGTCATCGCCACCCGCATCGCGGTGGCGGGCTACGTCGTGCCGTTCATGGCCGTCTACGACCCGGCGCTGATGATGCAGACCGACAATCCGCTGGCGGTGATCTACATGGTGCTGAAGGCCGGCATCGGCATCACCCTATGGGGCGCTGCGGTGACCGGCTATTTCCTGGCGCCGATCAATCCGCTGGAGCGCATCTGGGCGTTCGGCGGGGCGGCCTTCCTGGTGGCGGCGCTGCCGCTGACCGACGAAATCGGCTTCGCCGCCTCCGCCGCCTTCGTCATCTGGCACTGGCTGCGGGTGAAGCGCGCGCCGGCCGGGGCGCGGCCGCGCTAAAGGGTCAGGCGAAGGGGTTCTTCTCGCCGTCCCAGTGGCGGCGGATCAGCGGCAGCTGTGCGAAGGAGAAGATCAGCGTCAGCGGCATGGCGCCGAACAGCTTGAAGCTGACCCAGAAATCCTCGGAGAAGAAGCGCCAGGTGATCTCGTTCAGCCCGGCCAGCACGATGAAGAAGCCGATCCAGCGCAGGGTGAGGATCTTCCAGCCGGCGTCGTCGAGGCTGAGCGCTGTGCCGAACAGCACCTTGAGGAAGTTGCGGCCCAGCAGCAGGCCGGCGCCCAGCCCGCCGGCGAACAGCAGGTTGACGATGGTCGGCTTGACCTTGATGAAGAAGCTGTCGTCGAGCGCCAGGGTCAGTCCGCCGAACGCCAGCACGAAGACGCCGCTGACCAGCGGCATGACCGGCAGGCGCTTTTCCAGATACCAGTTCAGCGGCAGCGCGATCGCCGTGGCGGCGATGAAGGCGGCGGTGCCGGTCATCAGCCCGTAGCGGGCGTTGACCAGGAAGAACACGACCAGCGGGCCGATCTCCAGCGCCGGACGGACCCAGGCTCTCATGGCGCTTCCAGACCCAGCAGGTTGCGGGCGTATTGCGCGGCGTCGAACGGGCGCAGATCGTCGATGCCCTCGCCGACGCCGATCGCCACCACCGGCAGCCTGAATTTCTCCGCCAGCGCCACCAGCACGCCGCCGCGGGCGGTGCCGTCGAGCTTGGTCACCACCAGCCCGTCGACCGCCACCATGTCGCGGAAGATCTCGACCTGGCTGTGGGCGTTCTGGCCGACCGTGGCGTCGAGCACCAGCAGCACCGAATGCGGCGCGGTGTCGTCGAGCTTGCGCAGCACGCGCAGGATCTTGGCCAGTTCCTGCATCAGGTCCTTCTTGTTCTGCAGCCGGCCGGCGGTGTCGATCAGCAGCACGTCGCAATTCTCGGCCCGCGCCTTCTCCAGCGCCTCGAAGGCCAGCCCGGCGGGGTCGGCGCCCTGCCTGCCGGCGACGATCGAGGCGCCGGCGCGCTCGGCCCAGACCTTGAGCTGCTCGACGGCGGCGGCGCGGAAGGTGTCGCCGGCCGCCAGCATGACCTTGTGGCCCTGGCCGCGCAGCAGATGCGCCAGCTTGCCGATGGTGGTGGTCTTGCCCGAGCCGTTGACGCCGGTCACCAGCACGACATGCGGCCGCCGCGCCTTGTCGATCTCCAGCCCGCGCGCCACCGGCTGCAGAATGCCCGCGATGTCGGCAGCGAAGCGCTCGCGCACCTCGAGCTCGCTGACGTCCTTGCCGAAGCGATCCTTCGCAAGACCGCTGACCAGCTTCTGCGCCACGGCGACGCCGATATCGGAGGCGATCAGCACTTCCTCGAGCTGGTCGAGTGTGGCCTGGTCGAGCTTGCGGGTGGTGAACAGGCCGGTGATGCCGCCGGCCAGCTTGCCGGCGCTGCGGCTGAGCCCGTCCTTCAGCCGCGACAGCCACGATTTCTTCTCGCTCATGCCAGCAGCGAACGGTCGAGAGTGCCGGCGAAGGAGGTCGCCACCGGGCCGGTCATCAGCACGTGGTTGTCGGGCAGCCATTCGATCTCGAGCGAGCCGCCATCGAGCACGATCTCGACCTTGCGGCCGGTGAGGCCGCGGCGGGCGGCGGCGACGGCGGCGGCGCAGGCGCCCGAACCGCAGGCCAGCGTAATGCCCGCGCCGCGCTCCCACATGCGCAGGCGCAGCTTCGCCGGCGAGATCACCTGGGCGATGCCGATATTGGCGCGCTCGGGAAACATCGCATGGCGCTCGAGCTGCGGACCCAGCGCCGGCAGGTCGATGGCCTGCGCGTCGGGCACGAAGAAGGTGGCGTGCGGGTTGCCCATGTTGGTCGCCACCGGATCGGAAAGCGGCCCGAGCGACAGCGGCACGTGCAGCGTGTCGCAGGCCTCGCGCAGGGGGATCTCGCGCCAGTCGAGGCGGGCCTCGCCCATGTCGACGCTGATGCGCCGCGCGCCGCCCTCGCCCACCGCCTCGGCGTCGAGCAGCCCGGCCTGGGTCTCTATCACCGCATGGCGCGCGGCCTTCTCGTCCATCAGCACGGCGGCGACGCAGCGCGTGGCGTTGCCGCAGGCGCCGACTTCCGAGCCGTCGGCGTTGAGGATGCGCATGAAGGCGTCGGCCAGGCCGTTATTCGACTTCTCGATGACGATGAGCTGGTCGCAGCCGACGCCGGTATGACGGTCGGACACGGCGCGCACCTGGCTGTCGGACAGTTTCAGGTCGTGGGCGCGCGCGTCGATGACGACGAAATCGTTGCCCAGCCCGTGCATCTTGGTGAAAGGAACCCCGTTCATGGCCCGCTATATAAGCGGCGGCGGCCGGCAAATCCATCTTGCGCGCAATCGTGACGGGCGGCGGCTTGCCGCGCCGGCGCGCGCTTGCTCTAATCCGGGGCTGCAACGGGGCCAGGAAACATGAAATCAGCAAGCAAAATCATGCCGATAGGACTGGTCTGGGGGCTGGCCTTGGGGCTGTTCGCGTCGCCGGCGACAGCGCAGTACGAAGGGCCCGGCTTCTCCGCCTGCATGGCCTATGGCGAGAAGGAACTGATGCAGGACAACACCGTCCGCTCGGTGGTGTTCATCAACGACCGCGACACGCAGATCGAGAAATACACCCGCAAGGTCGGCAGCCAGTTCGTCTCCTCGGTGCTGACCGGCAAGGCGACCATCGAGCGCAACAGCGGCAAGGCGCAGGCGATCCGCTATCTCTGCCTGCTGGCCGACGAGAAGACGCCGGTCTTCTTCCATGCAACCGACGACAGACAGTGAGGAGCGCCACGTGGCCCGCATCGACTACTACTTTTCCCTGATTTCGCCCTGGACCTATCTCGGCTCGCGGCGGCTGGAGCAGATCGCCGCGCGGCACGGCGCCAGCATCCGGCCGCTGCCGGTCGATCTCGGCCGCGTCTTTCCGATCTCGGGCGGGCTGCCGCTGGCCAAACGGGCGCCGCAGCGCCAGGCCTACCGGCTGGTCGAGCTGGCGCGCTGGCGCGATTTCCTCAAGGTGCCGCTCACCATCCACCCGCAATTCTTCCCGGCCAACGAGACCCAGGCGGCGGCCTGCGTCATCGCCACGCGACTCGACCATGGCGACGCCAGGGCGGTCGAACTGGCGCACGCGATCATGCATGGCGTGTGGGCGGGCGAGAAGAACATCGCCGATCCGCAGACCTTGCGGGAGATCATCGCTTCCGTCGGACTCGATGCGGAAGCGACGATGAAACGCGCCTCGCAGCCCGACATCGCCGCCACGCGCGATGCCGACACCGAAGCGGCCATCGCGCTCAACGTGTTCGGCGCGCCGACCTACGTCGTCGACGGCGAGCTGTTCTGGGGCCAGGACCGGCTGGATTTCGTCGACCGCAAGCTGGCGGGGGCCAAATGAGCGACGATAAGCGCGAGAAGAGCGAGCGCTTCCGCCGCGGCCGGGAAGCGCTGCAGGCCATCATGGGCGACGGGCAGATCGACCGGCTCGACGCCGCCTATGGCGAGATCGCGCCCGACATGGTCGAGTTCCTGGTGTCCTTCGCCTTCGGCGATCTCTACGCGCGGCCGACGCTGAAGCCGCGCGAGCGGCAGATCGCCACCATCGCGGCGCTGACGGCGCTGGGCACCGCACCCGCGCAGCTGCGCTCGCACATCAAGGCCGGCCTCAAGGCCGGGCTGACGCGCGAGGAAATCGTCGAGGCCATCATGCAGATGGCCGTCTATGCCGGCTTCCCCGCCGCGCTGAACGGGCTGGCGGCGGCGAAGGACTCCTTCGCCGAGGCGGACAAGGGGTAGCGCCGCCGCCGACGTCTCCCGGGTGTCGCTTACCGCGCGCCGTGGTCGTCGGGGGGATTGCCGAAGGGGACGAAGTCGGGCAGGTGGCGCACTTCGTTCCAGTGGCGCAGGGCCCAGACGACGCTGGGAAAGGCGAGCTGATCCCAGGGGATGTCGTCGAAGGCGAACAGCCCGACCTCGCTGCTTTCCTGACCGGCGGCGAACTTGCCGTCGGCCAGCCTGGCCCGGTACATCATCTGCACCTGGCCGATGCGCGGGATGTTGTAGACCGCGAGCAGCGCATCGATCTCGATGCGCGCGCAGGCCTCCTCCCATGCCTCGCGCGCCGCGCCCTCGGCGGTGGTCTCGTGCATTTCCATGAAGCCGGCCGGCAGGGTCCAGTAGCCCTTGCGCGGATGGATGTCGCGTTTCGCCAGCAGGATGCGATCGTCCCAGACGATGACCGAGCCGACCACGATCTTGGGATTCTCGTAGCTGACGAAGCCGCAATCGCCGCACACCAGACGCTCGCGATTGTCGCCGTCGGGAATGCGGCGGGCGAAGGCGGCGGGCGTGCCGAAAGGCAACGGGCGGGCGGGCTTGTCGGTGGTGTCGGTCATGCCCGCATGATGGCGGGCGGCGGGCGGCGCTGGCAAGCCGCTGCGGGGTATGCAGGAACCCCGGGGCTGTTCGCAGCGTTCTCCCGCCGATGCGCGGTTCACCCAGCCCTTCGCCACGGAAACGTGCCGTCATTGCCCTCGGCCTGTCGGCCGCGCTGGGTCTGACCGCCTGCACCGGCCACGCGCCCAACACCGCGATCAGCGAAACCGAGGCGCGCACCAAGCCCGGCACGCTGGAACAGGACACGCCGCTTGCCGCCATCATCCGCAGCCACGACGTCAAGCCGCTCGCCCCCGACGCCCCGACGCCGCTGCTGACCCAGCTCGAGGCGGAGCTGGCCAAGACCGACCCGGCCGGCATCTATCGCGGCGTCACCTACAGCCTGTCGGCGACCAACGCGCTGGGCAAAGACTGGATCGTGCAGCATCCCGATCTTTGGGGCCGGCGCGCCGACGCGGTGCCGGCCGATACCGAGTTCGCGCCGCGCCTGCAGCGGCTGATCGCCAGCGCCAGGCATGGCGTCGACATCGCCGTGCTGCAGCCTGCGCCCGACAATACCATGCTGTCGGCAATGGCGGGCGGCATCGTCGAACTGGCACGCAGCGGCCGCGCCGTCGACGTGCGGCTGCTGGTCGGCACCTATCCGCTGGGCGCGGGACCGGATGCAACCACTCTGCTGCGGCAACTGGCGCAGGCCGCCGGCGTGCCGAGCTCGCGCCTGTCGCTCTACGTGGCCGAGATGCGCTCCTGCCTCGGCACCGAGGAATGCGACAGCTTCACCTGGAACCACGCCAAGTTCGTCGCCGTCGACGGCCGTGAAGCCCTGTCGGGCGGCATCAATTTCTGGACAGGCGACTATCTCGAGGCGCAGCCGGTGCTCGACCTGTCGATGCAGTTGCGGGGACCGGCGGCGGCCGACGCCAGCCGCTTCGCCGACGCGCTGTGGCGCTTCGTCTGCGCCCGGGACGGCAAGGGCGGCAACGGCACGGTCGACATCGCCAGCCTGCCCGCCGGCGCCGACGAAATCTCCGACGCCTGCCTCGCCCGGCTCGACCTTCCCAGGCCTCGACCGGCGGGCAAGGTGCGCGTGCTGTCGGTGGCGCGCCTGGGCGCGGGCATCACCGAAAACTTCGCCAACCAGAACGATCTGGCGCGCGACCTGCTGCTGGGCGCGGCACGCAAGTCGATCTACATCGCGCAGCAGGATTTTGCCTTCACCCTGGGGCGCGCCGAACCGCTGTGGCCGGAAACGACGCTGGAGCGGCTGGCCGATTTCCTGCTGGCCGATCGCGGCGATCTCTTCATCGTGCTGAGCAATCTCGACGCCACGTCGCTGACCGGCATGGACTATTCCAACGGCGTGTCGCTGGAGGATACGGCGGCCAAGATTCGCGAGGTGGCGCGGCGACGCAATCCGGCGCTGGGCGACAACGCGCTCGATGCGCTGCTGTGCCGTCGCCTGCATCTGGCGCCAACGCGATTCGGACCCGACGCGCAATGGCCGGGCGAGCGGCCGATCGCCAACCACGCCAAGTTCTTCATGGTCGACGAGCGCGCCTTCCATGTCGGCTCGGACAACTTCTATCCGGTCAACCTGCAGGAGTTCGGATGGATCGTCGAGGACCGCACCGCCGCCCGCCAGATGCTGCACGACTACTGGCGGCCGCTCTGGCAATGGTCGAGCCGGGCAGCGATCTCCGGCGCCGGCGTTGGCGATTGCGTCTTCCAACGTCGCAAGGTCGCGTCGCTGGCGCCATGAGCGCGCAAGCGCATCGTTCGCTCCTCGGTTGTCATGGTGAACTTTGTGCGACCCCCGAATGGTCACGACCGACAGGCGAACGCGGGCGCTAGCGTCGAGGAGAGCCGCGGGAACTCGGTGCACTGGCGATGCGTCAATCTCCTATACGGATTCATGGCGGCGCCAGGCTGGCCGGAGCAACCAGCCGGTGGTAGAAAATCTCCATTAACGCTTCTGACTATAGGAGCACCATTCATATGTCCGACGCCATTGTCCAGGCGGCCACGAGCTCACAGACCAACTCCGATTCAACGTCGCCGCTGGTGGCGTTCGACAACGCCGCTGCGATTTCCGATTCCGACCAGGGACTGACGCCGCTTTCGGAATGGGCCTTTGCCGCGCACGAGAAGCTCGCCACGGGCGAAGCGATCGACGCGCTGCGCGGGCCGGACGACGGCGAGGCCTCGCCGTTCATGGCGGCGCCGGTGATCGCCGCCGCCACCATGGTGATCGCCGCCGAGGCCGACATGTTCGTCGCCGCCCGCAACGCCCTGGTGTCGACCGCGCCTTCGGCGAACGACGGCGCCGACGCCTTCGCGCTGGCGGACGACGAGGCAACGACGCCGATGTGGAGCGCTAGCGATGTCGCCGAAACGCCGGAAGCGGTGGGTCCGGTCGTCGCGCCGGCGCTAGCCTCGCACGACATGGCCGCACACGGCTTCGGCCTCGACTGGACCGATTTCAGCCTGCCAGGACTGAGCTAAAGAAAAGCGCTCGCCGGCCTCAGGCGGCGCGCTCCAGCGCCGCGACGCCGGGCAGCGTCTTGCCTTCCATCCATTCGAGAAACGCGCCGCCGGCCGTCGAGACGTAGGAGAAATCCTCCGCCACGCCGGCATGGATCAGAGCGGCCACCGTGTCGCCGCCGCCGGCGACGCTCAGCGCCTTGCCGTCCTTAGTCAGCTGCGCCACTTCCTGCGCCACCGCCACCGTGCCGGCGTCGAAGGGCTGCATTTCGAAAGCGCCCAGCGGGCCGTTCCACACGATCGTCTTGCACATGCCGAGCTCGCGCTTCAGCAACTCGACGGTCTTCGCGCCGATATCGAGGATCATGTGCTCGGCCTGCACCTTGTCGACCGCCACCGTCATGCTCTCGGCATTGGCCTTGAACTCGGTGGCGACGACGGCGTCGGCCGGCAGCACGATCAGGCAGCCGGCGGTATCGGCCTTGCGCATGATCTCGCGCGCGGTGTCGGCCAGATCGCGCTCGCACAGCGACTTGCCGACGTCGATCCCCTTGGCGTGCAGGAAAGTGTTGGCCATGCCGCCGCCGATCACCAGCCGGTCGACTTTCGCCACCAGATTGCCGAGCAGCTCCAGCTTGGTCGACACCTTGGCGCCGCCGACGATGGCGGCGACCGGCCGCTCGGGATCGCCCAGCGCCTTGCCGAGATGCTCCAGCTCCTCCTGCATCAGTCGGCCGGCGATTGCCGGCAGCAGGTGCGCCAGCCCCTCGGTCGAGGCATGGGCGCGATGGGCGCAGGAAAAGGCGTCGTTGACGTAGACATCGCCCAGCCGCGCCAGCTGGTCGGCAAAATCCTTGTCGTTCTTCTCCTCCGCGGCGTGGAAGCGCAGGTTCTCCAGCAGCGCCACCTCGCCGTCGGCCAGCTTCGACACGACCTGTCCGGCCTCGGCGCCGACGCAGTCGGGCGCGAAGGCGACCTTGCGGCCCAGTACCGCCGCCAGCGGCTCGACCAGGGGCTGCAGCGACATCTGCGGCACCTTCTTGCCGCCGGGCCGGCCGAAATGGCTCAGCACGATGACGCGGGCGCCCTTCTCCGCCAGCTCGCTTATCGTCGGCGCAGTGCGCTCGATGCGCGTCATGTCCGTGACCTTGCCATTCTCCATCGGCACGTTGAGATCGACGCGGATCAGCACGCGCTTACCGGACACGTTGACATCGTCGAGGGTGCGGAAACCGCTCATGCAAAACACCTTCACTACTGAATTCTATTGAGGAACGCCCGGCCGGCTCAGCCCGCCTTGCGCAAAACGAAGACCAGAATCCCGCCTTCGCTGGCGCTGCTTTCCAGCACGTGGCCGGTCTGCGCGCAATAGGCGGGGAAATCCTTCGCCGCCGCGGGATCCGTCGCCCGCACGAGCAGCCTGCCGCCCGGCGGCAGCGCCCGCAAGGCGCGATTGGCCTTCAGCACCGGCATGGGACAGACAAGGCCGGTAGCGTCGAGCTCCGCCGGTTCGCCCGGCGCGGATGAGGATGCGGCATTCGCCATGGGGCGATTATGGCAAGCGCGCGGGCCGGGTGTGAAGGGGGCGTAACCGTCAGTAATAGGCCCAGATCGGGACGCTACGCCTTTTCCAGCCCGCACCATTCGGCGATGAACAGCGCCATGGCCTGGGTGGTCTTGAGCATCGAGTGGAGCGAAACGCGCTCGTCGAAGCCATGAATATTCTCGGCGATCGGACCGTAGACGATGGCCGGGATGTCGGCGTAGAGGCCGAAGAAGCGGGCATCGGTGGTGCCAGTCGAGGCGACGGGCACGAGCGCCTTGCCGAACACGGAGCGATGCGCGCCGTCGAGCACCTTCAGCGGCTCCTCCGCGCCCTTGAGCACGTAGCCCTCGGCCTGGAAGCCGTTCCAGATCACTTCCGGCGCCATGTTGCGCAGGAAAGCGTCCTTGTCGGCGGCCTGCTTGATGCAGGTCTCGATCTCGGCGCGGGCGGTGGCGAGGTCCTGGTCGGGATAGGTGCCGACTCTCATGTCGAAGGTGCACCAGGCCGGGACGGACGAGGCCCAGTCGCCGCCCTCGATCTTGCCGACGTTGAAGTTGATGGGATGGTGATGGCCGTGGAAATGCGCGTCCCCGGTCTTGCGCGTGTTCCATTCCTCCTCGAGCACGCGCAGCGCCTGGATCAGGCGGAAGGCCGATTCGATGGCGTTGGCGCCGGAATCGGCGCGCAGCACGTGCACGGGAATGCCGCGCACCTTGACCTGGAACCACATCACGCCGACCTGCGCCGAGGTGTAGGTCTCGTTGGTCGGCTCGGGAATGAGCGCGGCCTCGGCCCGATAGCCGCGCTGCAGGCAGGCCAGCGCGCCGTTGCCGGTGCATTCCTCCTCGATCACCGACTGCACGAAGACGTCGGCGGCCGGGGCGTACCCAATGCTCTTCAGCGCGTCGAGCGCATAGAGGCAGGAGACCAGCCCCGCCTTCATGTCGCCGCCGCCCCGGCCATAGAGCCAGCCATCGGCGATGCGCGGCTCGTAGGGCGGGCTGGTCCACATCTCGATCGGGCCTTCGGGGACGACATCGATATGGCCGTTGAGGATCAGCGAGCGGCCCTTCGGGTTCTTCGCGCGATGCGATCCCACGACGTTCCAGGCGTCGTCGTAGGAGATCGAGACCGGCGAGAAGCCGCGCATGCCCTTGATGTCGTCGATCTCGACCTTCCAGCGATCGACCGCCAGGCCGCGGCTCGCCATGGCGCGGGCCATGACGTCCTGAGCCGGAGCTTCCCTCCCGCGGCGCGAGGGGATGCGCACCAGATCGGCGGTAAATTTCGTCTGGGCCTGGAAATTGGCGGTGACGGCATCGACGATCTTCGTCTGCAACCCGGTGTCCGGCATGGCGTATTCCCTAGGCGAAAGAACGGCTTGGCCCACGCTGGCGCGAATGGCGGGGCGGCGTCAACCGGCAGGTTCCGCATGCCGGTCGGAAATGTTTGCATACAGGTTTCAAATATTCGCCGCCATGCTAAGCATGTTCCGGGAGCGCGAACCAAGACGCTGAAGGAAGAACGACCATGAGCCTGCCGCCCATTCTCAAGGACCGCCTGACGATTCCGGTGATCGGATCGCCGCTGTTCATCGTCTCGGTGCCCGATCTGGTCATCGCGCAGTGCAAGGCCGGCATCGTCGGCTCGTTCCCGGCGCTGAACGCGCGGCCGGCCGAGAAGCTCGACGAATGGCTGACGCAGATCAAGGAAGAGCTGGCGGCGCACGATCGCGCCCATCCCGAGCGGCCGTCGGCGCCCTTCGCCGTCAACCAGATCGTGCACAAGTCGAACGACCGGCTCGACCACGACATGGAGATGTGCGTCAAGCACAAGGTGCCGATCGTCATCACCTCGCTGGGCGCGCGCGAGGAAGTCAACCAGGCGATCCATTCCTATGGCGGCATCGTGCTGCACGACATCATCAACAACAAGTTCGCCCACAAGGCGATCGAGAAGGGCGCTGACGGGCTGATCGCGGTGGCGGCCGGGGCCGGCGGCCATGCCGGCGTCATGTCGCCGCTGGCGCTCATCCAGGACATCCGCGAATGGTGGCAGGGGCCGCTGATCCTGTCGGGCGCCATCGCCACGGGACGCGCGGTGCTGGCCGCGCAGGCTATGGGCGCCGACATGGGCTATATCGGCACCGCCTTCGTGGCGACGAAGGAAGCGAACGCGCCCGACACCTACAAGCAGATGATCGTGGCGTCGGACGGCGGCGACATCGTCTACACCAATCTCTTCACCGGTGTGCACGGCAACTATCTGCGGCCGTCGGTGGTGGCGGCCGGGCTCGATCCCGACAACCTGCCCGAATCGGACCCGTCGAAGATGAATTTCGGCTCCGGCGGCAACACCAAGGCCAAGGCCTGGCGCGACATCTGGGGCTCGGGCCAGGGCATTGGCGCGGTCAAGTCGGTGCCGGGCGCAGGCGAACTGGTGGCGCGGTTGACGCGCGAATACGATGCGGCGCTGAACGAGATGGCCGCGTTGCACCAGGCACGGCAGGCGAGGCTGAAATCGGCGGCGGAATAGCCGCCCCGTTTTCGCCACAGAGCGCCGCCAGGCTTTGCGGAAACCACCCGCGAGGCCGGCCATGCCCTCCCCACTCGGCAGACGTTCGCTTATCGCCGGCGCCGGTGCGACGCTGATCGGCGCGCCCGCGATCCTGCGCGCCGATGCACGCGCGCTGACGCCGACGCCGGCGCAGACGGAAGGCCCGTTCTATCCCGTCACGTTGCCGCTCGATCGCGACAACGATTTGATCGCGGTGTCGGGTGCGGAGGCGCGGGCGCGCGGCACTGTGCTGCACCTGTCCGGCCAGGTACTCGACCGTTCGAGCAGGCCGATAGCCAACGCGCGCGTCGAGATCTGGCAATGCGACTGGCAGGGCATCTATCTGCATCCGCGCGATCGCGGACAGAACCGCCGCGACGCCGGGTTCCAGGGTTTCGGCATGGCGACGACCGATTCCCAGGGCCGCTACCGTTTCCGCACCATCCGTCCCGTCGCCTATGCCGGGCGGACGCCGCATATCCATTTCAAGGTGGCGGCCGGCAATTCGGAACTGACGACGCAGATGTACGTCGCCGGCGAGGCTGGCAACGGCCGCGATTTCCTCTATCGCAATCTGGGCGAGGCGGCGTCGCTGGTGACGGTGGCGCTGGAGCCGGCGGCGCAACTCGAGGCCGGCGCGGTTTCGGGCCGGTTCGACATCGTCGTGGTGTGATTTTTTCCATTAGCTGATTTTATCGAAGCGTGAATCCTTCTCGCGCGCGAATATCGATGGAGAGTGCTTATCTGACGGCATCGAGGCCCTGCGAAGCGGGCCGATAAGCGCGCAAGCGCTGCTCATGCGAAGGGAGCCGATCATGGACAGCAACCTCACCCTGCTGACGAGCGTGCAGGCCGATCTCACCTTCATCGTTCCGGGCGCCGACAAGCCGTGGAACTACCAGTACGAGCCGCCGCAGGGCGTCGAGCGCCACCACGGCAACTACGTCGCGACCAGGGTATCGATCGCCGACGGCCGGCCGCTGCGTGGCGCCTTCTCGCTCGACGTGCAGGGCTTCGAACTGCTGCACAGCCCGACCCTGGCCGGCGATCTCTACGACCCTGACGAACTCCAGCGCGTCTACTATCCGGAGACCGCCAACCTGGTGAAGAGCGTCACCGGGGCGGAGGACGTGCTGGTGTTCGACCACACGATCCGCTCCAACGCGCCCGACCGGCGGGGCGCGCAGGGCATTCGCGAGGCGGTGCGGCGGGTGCACAACGACTACACCGACAAGTCCGCGCCGCAGCGCATCCGCGACCTGCTGCCGCCGGCCGAAGCCGAGCGGCGGCTGCGCAAGCGCTATGCCTTCATCAACGTGTGGCGGCCGATCGCCGGGCCGCTGGAGGAGACGCCGCTGGCGCTGGCCGATGCGCGCAGCATCAAGCCCAAGGACCTCATCGCCTCCGACCTGATCTATCGCGAGCGCACCGGCGAGACCTATGCCGTGGCCCATAATCGCGATCAGCGCTGGTTCTG
>JBFWZG010000044.1:2363-23789 GCA_050185515.1 Reyranellaceae bacterium | reverse complement strand
TGCGCGCGCGATTGCTGGTCAGCACGGCGATCGAGTGATGCGGGATCATCGCCTTCATGTAAGCGACGTCGTCGACGGTGCGCTGGCTGCGCACGAGCCAGAGCGCGCCGGCAAAGACGACGATGGCGATGGCGAGGATGGCGAGATTGGCGGCGCGGTTGCCATACATGGCCCACATGAAGCCCAGCATCACCACTGCCATCGCGGCGCCCATGACCAGGGCCATCCAGACCCGCGTCTGGCTGAACCAGACATGCGCGGCCTCCCAGCTGTTGAGATAGGTCAGGCAGAACATCACGACCGTCGAGGTCGCGATCATCAGGGCGAAGCGCAGATAGGACATCGCTCCTCGCCCTAGACGCCGAGCGCCAGAATGATGGCCAGCAGGCCGAGCAGCGCCAGGCTCGCGCGCATCCAAGGCGGTCCCGGCTGTTCCGAAGCGGCGGTTGCGGACGACGCCGACCAAAAAAGCAACTGCGACGCCAGCATCAGCGAAAGGGCGACGGCGATCAGCCAGAAGGCGGCATCGCCATGTGGACTGGCGAGGAGCAACGCCAGCAGCGCCAGGATGCCGCCGAGGTCTCCCAGCAGTCCGCCGTGGGTGAAATGCGGCGTGGCGAGAACGGACTGGCGGCGGCGCGGCACGGCACCGCGCCCGCCCGACATCGCCGCCGGGCGTACGGACAGCGCCAATGCCAGCGCCTGGCCGAAAGCCAGCGCCAGCAGCAGCACGGCCAGCATGTGGATCGCCAATGCCATCGCCTGTCTCCTCCGTTCGTGGAACGGCAGGCGGAGCGCATGGGTTCCGGCCGCTTCCGGACGGCGAAGCGGCGTTATGGGTCCCGGCTCTTCGCGCTGCGCGCTACGGCCGGGATGACAAGATCACGGGCACTCAATGCCCCCGGCCCGAATTCCTGACATAGGCCTGGGCGGCGGCGCGCAGCAGGGTGGCGTCGGAGGCGCCGACCACGAAATCGTAGCCGGCCTTGAACAGCCCGGCCGCGTCCATGGTCGGCACCTGGATCGAGGCCAGCATCAGGCCGGCCTGCTTGATCGCCTTGGCGGCGCGCTCGACCTGGGCCATCACCGGCTTGAAATCGGCCGCGCCCAGCATGTGCATCGACGCCGACAGATCGGACGGACCGATGAACAGCATGTCGACGCCATCGATGGCGCCCATCGCCGCGATCTCCTCGATGGCGTCGACGTGCTCGATCTGCGGGATGATCAGGAGATCGGATGCATGGCTGTCGATATAGGCCTTGGCGTTGAGGCCGTAATCGGCGGCACGGATGACGCCCGGCGCCGCGCCGCGCGTGCCATGCGGCGGATAGCGGCAGGCATCGACGATGGCTTTCGCTTCCTTCGCATTGGCCGTCATCGGAATGATGACGCCGTCGACCCCCATGTCGAGAGCGAACTTGAACTCGGCGACCCTCTGGTCGGGCACGCGCAGGACGACGCCGCAGCCATGGGCGCGGGCGGCAAGGGTGAGCGACAGCGCATTGGAGCGGTCGACGAAGCCGTGCTCGCAGTCGAGCACGATGACGTCGAAGCCGGCGATGGCGGCGCATTCCACGGCGGCGGGACTGCCGAGGCTGGCCCAGCAGCCGAGCAGCTTGCGACCCGATTTGAGCTCGGCCTTCAGATTGCGGAACAACATCCCAATACCCCGCTGTCGCGTTTTTGCATTCGCACCTGCGAAGGCCATTCGTCGCCTGCGCCTGCGCCGGCGCAGACTACGCCGCGAAGTGGCCGGCGCGCCAGTAGGCCGGGGCGATTCGCTTATCCATTCGTACAGGTTTGCGCAATTCCTTTGCCGTTCGCCAACGACAATTAATACGCTGGCCGCCGCAGCTCTGGCGTTGCGTTCGTAATTGGGGATCGAGGGGTGACGGGGAGCAAGCCGAAGATCAGGCTGGTGGTCGACCTGGCGACCAGACCGGCGGGGAATCGCGCGTGGCTGCTGTTGAAATTGCGCCACGCCAACGGTCCCTACTCGCGGGTGGCGTTCCCGGCGGTTCTGGTGGGCCGCTTCGCGCGCCAGCTCGAGGCGGTGCGCGACGAATTGCTGGCGCAGCGCGGCAACTCGCCGACGCCAGGGGACGGCGCCGCAAATGACGGGGGCGGCGACGGACGCGGCGACGGGCAGGCCGACCCGCCCACCATCCTGCGCAGCGACTGGCATGGCGCCTTCTACGGCGCTCCCTTCGTGCGCGCCTACGACAGCATCGCGATCATGATCGTCGGCGATACCGATTCGAGCGCCGAGGAAGGCTTCATGCTGCCGCTGCCGATGGTGCAGAAGCTGCTGCGCGAATTGCAGCGTCGGCAGGCCGACCTGATCGGCGCGGAGCCGGGCTAACGCGCGCCATCTGCCGGCCATACTTCCGCCATCCTGCTTCGCTGCGATGGGGGAAGGAACGGAGGTCGAGCGATGTTCATGCGAATGGCCCTTGCCGGGCTGGCCTGCCTCGCCTTCGCCGGCGCGGCGCAGGCGGAAAAGCCGCCCCACGCGGGCAATCCGGGGAAGAATTACGACAGGAACGTCAGCCAGGGCGGGCCGCCGGGCCGCGACTCGCGCGGCAGCGTCTCCATCGTCATCGGCGATCGCGACCGCGACATCATCCGCCGCTATTACGGCGATCAATTCCGCGCCGGCAACTGCCCGCCCGGCCTGGCGAAGAAAAACAACGGCTGCATGCCGCCGGGCCAGGCAAAGAAATGGGCAGTCGGGCGGCCGCTGCCGCGCGACCTGCGCTGGTACGACCTGCCGCGCGATCTGGTGGTGCGGCTGCGACCGCCGGGCGACGGCTACAAGTACGTGCGGGCGGCGGGCGACGTGCTGCTGATCGCCATCGGCACCATGATGGTGATCGACGCGGTCGAGGATCTCGGCCGGCTCTAGATAACGGGCTTGCCGACAACGGGCTGGTCGCGTGCTGCCGGCTCGCGCGACCGCTTGACGAAACGCCGGCGGTTATGGCAATGCTTCGCGCCATGGGGCTTACCGCGATTGCCCCGTGAGGCGGCAGCCGAAACATCGCGTCCTTGCTCCCGCCACGGATCATCCGGACCGGGAGTCCCAGTAGGGGATGGACGCCCATGCCGTCGAATTCGGAAATCACATCCGCGCAACTCTCCCGCCTGATCGGCCTGCCCGACCAGCCAATCATCGTCGACGTGCGAACCGACGAGGATTTCGCCGCCGATCCGCGCCTCGTGCCCACCGCCATCCGCCGCCCCGCCTTGCAGGCGGCGGACTGGGCCGGCGAACTCGTCGGCGGCCCGCCGGTCGTCGTGCTGTGCCAGAAGGGCCGCAAGCTCAGCCAAGGCGCGGCAGCGCTGCTGCGCCACGAGGGCATCGCCGCCGAAACGCTCGAGGGCGGGTTCGAGGCGTGGGCGCAGGGCGGGCATCTGCTGGCGAATACCGCCGCCCTGCCACCGGCCGACGCCAAGGGCCGCACGGTCTGGGTGACGCGGGCGCGGCCCAAGATCGACCGCATCGCCTGCCCGTGGCTGATCCGCCGCTTCGTCGACCGGCACGCCGTCTTCCTGTTCGTCGCCAGTTCGGAGGTCGAGGCGGTGGCCGAGCGTTTCGGGGCGACGCCGTTCGACATCGATGGCGCCTTCTGGAGCCATCGCGGCGAGCGCTGCACCTTCGACACCATGCTGGAGGAGTTCGGCCTGAGATCGCCGGCGCTGGACCGGCTCGCCGCCATCGTGCGCGGCGCCGACACGGCGCGGCTCGACCTGGCGCCGCAGGCCGCCGGCTTCCTGGCGGCGGCGCTGGGCTTCTCGCGCATGCATCGCGACGATCTGCGCCAGCTCGATGCCAGCCTGCCGCTCTACGACGCGTTCTATCGCTGGTGTCGCGATGCGGTGGGCGAGACGCATGACTGGCCGGCGAACGCGCCGCGCGCGGGCGGCGACGCGTGAGCGCCGCCGAGGAACGGACGGCGTCGCCGTCCCCCGCCCTGCCCGGCTTCGCCGAGGCGCTGATCGTGTGGGGCAAGATCGGCCTGCTGGGCTTCGGCGGGCCGGCGGTGCAAATCGCGCTGATGCATCGCGAGCTGGTCGAGAAGCGGCGCTGGATCGGCGAGCGCCGGTTCCTGCACGCGCTGAACTACTGCATGCTGCTGCCCGGCCCCGAGGCGCAGCAGCTCGCCACCTATGTCGGCTGGCTGATGCACCGAACGGCCGGCGGGCTGGCGGCGGGGCTGCTGTTCGTGCTGCCGGGGGCGCTGGTGATGCTGGCGCTGAGCGCGGTCTATGCGCTCTATCGCCAGGCGCCGCTGGTCGAGGCGGCGTTCTTCGGCATCAAGGCGGCGGTGCTGGCGATCGTCGTCGAGGCGCTGCTGCGCATCGCGCGGCGGGCGCTGAAGGGGCGCATCGCCATAGGCTTCGCGGTGGCGGCGTTCATTGCGCTCTACGTCTTCCAGGTTCCCTTCCCCGTCGTCGTGCTGGGGGCGGGCGCGCTGGGCATGGCGATCGGGCGCTACCTTCCGATGGCGTTCGGCGGCGGCGGCGTGGGCCAGGCGGGCGAGTCCGACGGCGCGGTCGATGCCGCATTCGCGCGCGGCGAACTTGGACATGCCGCACCCTCGGCGCGACGCGCGCTCAAGGTGCTGGCGATCTGGCTGCCGCTGTGGCTGGGGCCGGTGGCGCTGCTGCTGGCGACGACCGGAATCGACAGCGTGTGGACCGGCATCGGCGGCTTCTTCAGCGGCATGGCGGTGGTGACGTTCGGCGGCGCCTACGCGGTACTGGCCTACGTGGCGCAGGCGGCGGTGGAGAACTGGCAGTGGCTGGCGCCGGGCGAGATGGCAGACGGGCTGGGCCTGGCGGAGACGACGCCAGGGCCGCTGATCCTGGTGCTGCAGTTCGTGGGCTTCATGGCCGCTTTCCGCGCACCTGGCGCGCTCGATCCGCTGCTGGCCGGCACGCTGGGCGCGGCGCTGACCCTGTGGGTGACGTTCGCGCCGTGCTTCCTGTGGATCTTCCTCGGCGCGCCCTTCGTCGAGGCGCTGCGCAACAACCGGCTGCTGGCGTCGGCGCTGGCGGCGATCACCGCCGCGGTGGTCGGCGTCATCCTCAATCTGGCGCTGTGGTTCGCCCTGCACGTGCTGTTCGGCGAGGTGCGGCAGGTCGAGATCCTGCCCGGCATCGGCCCCGACATCCCGGACCTGCGGACGCTCGACTGGCCCGCGCTGTTGCTGGCGGCGGCGGCGATGCTGGCGATGCTGCGGCTGAAGGCCGGCATGTTCGTGACCCTGCTGGGTTGCGCGCTGGGCGGGCTGGGGCTGCGGCTGCTGGGCTGACGCGGGCGCAAAAAAGAAGAGCGCCCGGGGAAGGCGCCCTTCAGGTGCGGCGGTCTTTGGGGGGAGAACCGCCTTGGGGGAGACTGCAACTCAGGCGGAACCGCCCGACTTGCCACCAGATGACGCCCGAGGGGCCGGTTCGGTTCCCGGCGCCGAACGATTTTCCGAGCCGCCCTCGGCCGCTTCCCGCCAGTTGGGTAACAGCAAGGTCAAGCCGTCGCCCGGGAGCGGGATACCGAAGCGATCCGGCGGCAAGGGAAAACCGTCAGACCAACCGCCCTAGTAGCCGCCGATGATCGGCAGGATCTCCCCGGTGATGTAGCTCGAGCAGTGCGGCGAGGCGAGAAAGACGTAGGCTGGCGCGATCTCCTCGGGCTGCGCGGGCCGCTTCATCTTCGTGCCGGCGCCGAACTGCGTCACGTCCTCGGCCTGCTTGTCCGAGGGATTGAGCGGCGACCACACCGGGCCTGGCGCCACTGCATTGACCCTGATGCCGCGCGGCACGAGCTGGCCCGCCAGGGCCCGGGTGAAAGCATGGATGCCGCCCTTGGTCATGGAATAGTCGAGCAGCGCCTTGCTGCCGTCGATGCCGGTGATCGAACCGGTATTGATGATCGCCGAGCCGTTCTCCATGTGCGGGACGGCCGCCTGCGCCATCCAGAAATAGCCGTAGAGATTGGTCCGCAAGGTCTCGTCGAAATGCTCCGGCGTCAGTTCCTCGATGCTGGGAGCATGAACCTGGAAGGCGGCGTTGTTGACCAGCACGTCCAGCCGGCCGAACCTGGCCACCGTCTCGGCGACGGCGCGGCGGCAGAACTCGCGGTCCTTGACGTCGCCCTTGATGACGAAGCAGCGCCGGCCCTCGGCCTCGACGGCCGCCGCCGTGTCGGCCGCGTCGCGATCCTCGGCCAGATGGAGGATGGCGACGTTGGCGCCCTCGCGGGCGAACAGCACGGCGACGGCGCGGCCGATGCCCGAATCGCCGCCAGTGATGAGCGCCACCTTCCGGTCGAGTTTTTGCGAGCCGAGATAGAACGGCGCATCGTACATCGGCGCCGGGTCGAGCCGCGCCTCGTCGCCGGGCTTGGGCTGGTGCTGGGCGGGAAACGGCGGCACGGGATAGGGCCGCGCCCCGGCCTGCATCGCTCCCTCGTCGCGCCCGTGCTGGCGCGAATCCGCCTCGTCGACCTGCTGCTGAATGTTCCGTTGCGCCGATACCGTCGCCTTCACGCTCATTTCCGCCTCCATTGGTCAGGGTCTGAGCGGCAACGCAGGACGGGAGGTTCGGGTTGCAGACGGGCACTGGCGGCGGCGCCGAACGTTAATACCGTATTACCCCGTGACCGAGGAGAAGCGGAAATGACGTTCGATCCGAAACTGCGCGACGAGAAGCCGAAGAAGCCGGAAGAGAAGAAGAAAAAGAGCGAGAAGCTCGACAAGGCGCTTAAGGACACTTTCCCGGCCAGCGATCCGCTGGCGTCCGAATCGCCCACCACCGGGCCGCGCGCGCGCAAGCCCGTGCCGCTCGACAAACAGTAGATCAAGTCATAAGACACGAAAGCCCCGCCGGATCGCTCCGGCGGGGCTTTCCACAATCGGCGGCCGCGTCAGCGGAAGATGCCGAGATCGGTGTTGTTGTCGCGATGGTCGCCGCCGCGGGCGGCCGCCCAGTAGGCGCCGACGGCGCTGACCATCAACGTGGCGGCGACCAGGAATGCCACCATCACGCCGGTCTTGCGGGCGATGTCGGCGATGCGCTTGGCCTCGGCGATGGCGCTATCGAGCGTGGCGTTGACGCGCTGCTCGGCTTCGGCAGGGGCAAGACCGGTTTCGCGCGCGACCAGCCGGGCGATGTAGCCGCGATCCTCGGTCGAGATCTCCCCGCGCACGATGCCACCCGAGAGGATGCGATCGACCTCGCCTCGGGTTTCGCCGCGCGTCGGCCCTGTTTCCGTCGCACCCGTCGCGGTGGTCGACGCCGGCGTCGAAGCGGCGGCGTCGGGCGCGGCGCGGAACAGGCGGTCGGTCACCAGGTCGAAGTCGCCGTCCGCCTGTCCGGCGGCCGAGGCGGCGGCGCCGGCAGCGGCGGCGCCGCTGCGGGCCAGGGTCGCGGTCATGCCGGCGGCCATCACGATGCCGATCAGCACGGCGAGCGCCCACACCAGCAGCCCGTGCGCGCCGTCGCGGCGGGTGCTCTCGTCCTCGTTGGCGTCGTAGAAGCGCCGGCGCAGGCGCCCGGTCAGATAGGCCCCCGACATGAAGCTGCCGACGGCGACGAAGATGACCCAGACGGCCGACAGCAGCACGGCCGTCAGCGCCGGCGCGCCCTCGCCGCGATAGGGCGAGAGAATGCCCAGCCCGACCGCCGAACCGAAGGCGAACAGCACGAACGAAATCGCCGAGGCGAAGACCGCTCCGGCGATGATGGCAGGCCAGTCGATGTAGGAACGCGCGGCATTGCCGCTATCGAACGATTCGGCGACCACGACGGCCGCACCCGGTGCATTTGACATGGTCAACTCCCCTTGCGCGCAGCGGCCGGTTTCGCCGGGAGCGCGGCTGGCGTTTCGAAGACGAATTGGCGGGATCAGCGCATGCCGAAGAACGACAGCACAGCCAGGATCACGACGACCAGACCCACGAGATAGATGATTCCGTGCATTTCACGACGCCCCGCTTTGGTTGCATCGTGCGCATAACGGCCCGCGCGCGCGCCCGTTCCCGCCGCCGGCGCGGCGGGGCCTGGCACGTCCGATGCCGGAAGGCTCAGTCGGGGGCGAACTGACGGATGCTGGGCGCGCCCTTATGGTCGGTCTCGCGTCCCAGGCTCGAATCCAGGATGTTCCGCAGCTTGCGAATGGCGCCGGCCAAGGCGACCCGGACCGTGTCGGCATGCTCGGTGACGGCGATGGGATCGCGGCCGGCCGGCCGCACCTCGATCAGGCAACGTTTGTCCTGGGCGCCGTGCTTGGCGGCGTTCTCGTCGCCCAGATGGACCTCGATCCGGGTGATACGGCGCGAAAACCGGCCTATGGCCTTGGTCACTTCAGCCTCGACGAATTCAGAGAGAGATTCGTCGCCCCGGATGTTGTCGTCGGTATTCACCTGAATCTGCATCTGCGCCTCCTTGCTTTACTCGACATATGTCTTTCCCGTCCGCCTGCAAGACGGCGCCCTTGAAAGCGCCTGCATTCGGCCCCATTTCCGACCCCGTGGGGATCCGGGCCCCTCTGGCGGCCACCTGGCCGTGATGTCGGATCCTTCCACCTGCCGAACCACCGCCATGCCGCGGTGATTCGCATCTGGGAGGAGACGATGGATCATTCCATATGGCTATGGGTTGGCTTCAACGCGTTCGTGCTGCTGCTCCTCGCCTTCGATCTCGGCATCCTCCACAGAAAGCGGCGTGAAATCGGCGTGAGAGAGGCGCTGCTTCTTTCCGGTTTCTATTTCGTACTGGCCATGGGCTTTGCCGGTCTCGTACTGGCCTATCGCGGCGAGCAAGTCGCCCTCGACTTCCTGACCGGCTATCTGATCGAGAAAAGCCTGTCGGTCGACAATATCTTCGTTTTCGTTCTGGTCTTCACACATTTCGCCGTGCCGCCACAGTACCAGCATCGGGTGCTGTTCTGGGGCATTATCGGCGCGCTGGCGATGCGCGGCACCATGATCTACTTCGGCGCGGCGCTGATCGCGGAGTTCCACTGGATCCTCTACGGCTTCGGCGCCCTGCTGGTGGCGAGCGGCATCAAGATGCTGATAGCGGCCGACGCCGAACCCGACGTCGAGAACAACCGGCTGGTGCGCTTCATGCGCTCGCGCTTTCGCGTCACGCCCGCCTTCGAGGGCGATCGCTTTTTCGTGCGGCGCGAGGGCGTGCTGTGGATCACGCCGCTGTTCCTGGTGCTGGCGCTGATCGAGCTGACCGATCTGGTGTTCGCGGTCGACTCGATCCCGGCCATCTTCGCCATCACGACCGACCCGTTCATCGTCTATACCTCGAACGTGTTCGCGATCCTCGGCCTGCGCGCCCTCTACTTCGCGCTGGCCGGAATCATCCACCGTTTCCGCTATCTCAAGTACGGACTGTCGATGGTGCTGATCGTGATCGGCTTCAAGATGCTGCTGGTCGATGTCTACAAGCTGCCGACCGCCGTGGCGCTCGGCATAACCGCCGCGTTGATTGGCGGGTCGATCGTGCTCTCGCTGGTGCGGACCGCGGGCGAGCCGGCGACCGAACGCCGGCGCGGCTGGCTGCCGGGCTCGACGGCGCGCCACCGGGCCGAACCGGCCGATCAGAAGTGATCGCCGCGCGCGACTTCGACGTCGGACAGGGCGACGATGGCGGCGAAGTCGCGCAGTTCCTCGACGCTCTCCGCCAGCACCTGGCGGGCGACGTCTTCTCCCGCGATGGCGATGATCAGCACGTTCTCGAATATGCCGGCGACGTCGGCCGGCGAGCGCGCGCCCTGGCGGCCGAAGCCGGAGACGTTGGGAACCAGCGAATATCCCCGAACGCCGCGCCGGGTGAGCCAGGCGATGACGTCGCGGGACTTGACCGCCTCGACGACGATCTCGATCCGTTTGCGCTTGTGGAATTCCATGGCGGGCCTCAGGCGAGCAGACGTTCGGCGACGGCATAGTACATCGGAATGCCGAACACGACGTTGAACGGGAACGTGACGCCCAGGGAGAGCGTCACGTAGATCGATGCCCGCGCCTGCGGCAGGGCCAGGCGCATGGCGGCCGGCACGGCGATATAGGACGCCGAACCGCACAGGGTGGCGAACAATGCCGTCCCGCCCGGGCTGAGCCCGAGGGCAAGCGCGCAGGCCGCGCCAACCGCAGCGCCGATGAGCGGCATGACGATGGCGAAGACGATCATGGCCGGCCGCAGCTCTCTGATCGACCGCAGCTGCCGGACCGCGACCAGGCCCATGTCGAGGAGGAACAGGCACAGCAGCCCGTTGAACAGATCGACCATGAGCGGCGCCACCGGACGCATGCCGGTCGGACCGACCATCCAGCCGATGAAAAAGCCGCCGACGAGCAGGACGACCGAACCGTTCAGGAACACCTCGCGCAGCACGTGGCCGCGCGCCTCGTCGGACCGGCCGGCGACGCCGCCCAGACGCGCCAGCGCCAGGCCGGTGACGATGGCGGGCGTCTCCATCGCCGCCAGCATGGCGACCAGATACGGCTCGAAATCGACGCCGCGCGAGAGAAGGAATTGCTGGGCGGTGACGAAGGTGACGACGCTGACGGAGCCGTAATGAGCGGCGATCGCCGCCGCATCGGCGACCGGAACGCGGGCCAGGCGGCGCAGCAGCCCATAGCCGACGACCGGCAGCGCGAAGGACACAGCAATGGCGACCAGGATGGCCGGCGCCGCCCCTTCGACGTCGGCGCCGGCCATCGCCGTACCGCCCTTCAGCCCGATCGCCAGCATCAGGTAGATGGCGATGCCCTTGGCGACCGCCTCGGGAATGGCCAGATCCGAGCGCAAGGCCGCCGCCACCGCGCCAAGCACGAAGCACAACACGATGGGCGACAGAAGATTGGCCGCGGCAAGCGAAAAGAGATCCGGCACGATTTCCCCCGACGAACGCACAAACGCGCTCGAAATGGGATCGCGCGCGGGGATTTCAAGTCCTAGAGACGAGGAACCACGCGCTATCGGCGATCGACCGGGGGATAAATGGGGCGAGCGACGGGACTCGAACCCGCGACATCCAAGACCACAACCTGGCGCTCTACCAACTGAGCTACGCCCGCCACAGAGGGCGGTTTGGTAGAACTTTCCGGAGTGCCGGTCAAGACGGATCGCCGGCCTGCCGGCCCCGGCCTATTTGCGCAGGATCACCCAGACGGCGTGAATGATTCCAGGGACGTAGCCCAGCAGGGTCAGCAGGAGGTTCAGCCAGAAATGGCCGCCTATGCCGACCTGCAGGAAAACGCCCAGGGGCGGCAGCAGAATTGCCAGCAGAATGCGGACGATATCGCGGTTGTCGCCCGGCGGGCGCGGCATAGTCGGCGGAACGGTGGACATGCGCTAGAGCCCCAGGACCACGAGGCCGCAGGCCGTCAGCGCGACCAGCGCGCCGATGCCGAAAATATCCTTGCCATAGGCTCGCATGCCCTCCTCCTCTCCGTCTGCCGCGGTCGAGGCGAAACGCGGGCGCAGCCTAGTGGGTTCCGTTTGCGCGCCCTGGCTTTTGCGCCGGTTTCGGCAAGGCGGCCGGTGCGGGGCGCAGCTTCAGCCCCCAGCGATGGTGCATCGCCTGCGAGATGTGCCAGGCGTAAAGCTCGCAAAACCGCGAATCGCCGACCGGCATGCGATGGGTGCGCTGGACCATGTCGAGCCCGAACTGTCCGTTGCCCTCGATGATGGCGGGGCCGGCGTCAGTAATGGCGACGTCCCAGCCGACGGCGACGCGATCGATCACGGCCTCGTGCGCGCGGCGCACCAGTTCAACGGTCTGCGGCCACAGCGGCAGACGGCGGCCGGCAATGCGAGCGCCGGTCAGCGGGTGAGCGTCGAGCCAGCGGCCGGGCTGCTTCAGCCCCCAGTCGGAGGCCTGACCGAGCTCGCCCGTCTCCATATCGACCTTCGAGACGAAGCCGCCGGCGTGGAAATTATCGACGACGCTGGCGCCCTGGCCGGACACCTTGAACACGGCGAACAGCACCTCGACCTCGCCCCGGTCGTTGCGGATCGACATGATGCGCATCGAGCTAAGCGCCGCGCCGCACAGATCGAGCAGGTCGGGATGGTTCACGCGCCGGGGCTGCACCAGGTAATCCTGCCTGGCGGACAGCTCGCGCACGTACTCGAGCAACTCGGAGGCGGAATAGACCTCGCCGCCGCCATACTTGCGGAAGCGACCCGGCTCGACGCAGTCCCAACGCTCGCAGCCGCGCCCGCCCTTGCCCTTGGTCGGCTTGAGGAAAAGATCGATCGATGGCAGGTCCGGACCGGAGTGGTCGACCCATGTCACCTCGCCATCGCGCCCGACGCCGCAGACCGATCCCATCGTCGCCACGCCGCGCTCGCGGCACAGTATGTCGAAGCGCAGCTTGTTGTTGAGCAGCGCCTTGCTCGCGTTCTGCCCGGTGGCGCGCAGCCAGTCGCCGACCAGCGTGTGAACGCCGCCCTTGAACATGTACCGGATGATGTGCTCGCCGGCACGAGCGCGGCGGGCGTCGTCGAACATCTCGAAGATGTAGTACTTGCTGGGCGCGACCGACTGGGTGACGGCGACGTGCAGCTGCTCGACCGTCTGGCGCAGGAGTCCCTTGCCGGTGAGGCGTTTGACCTTGAGACCGCTCTTGCGCATGAAATGCGCCCAGGCGCCGAGGAAGATCACCGGCCATCCCACCAGCAGTAGCGCCAGCATGAGGTAGTTGTAGGGGGTGCGGCGGCGCCAGACATGCTGGGCGAAGGCGTAGCTGATGTAGTCCGATGGCCGGGAATTGTCGCGCAACAGCGACCAGATGAGCCTATAGGGCGAACAGACCGGATAGCGCAGATAGGCCAAATTTTCCCGATGCCGCTATCGGCAGCCGCCTGCCGAAAACGTCACTCCCCCGACATTCAATTGCAATACGTTACCAGACGGGGCGGCCTGATTCAGCACAATTCGCCCCTCTGCCACGCAATCCGCGGGCTTCAGCGTGCGAAACGTTTCGCCAGCCGCCGCAGCGCCTCGTCGAGAGTCTCGTCGTGCTTGCAAAAGCAGAATCGGACGAAATTGGATGGTCCGTCCTGTTGGTAGAAGGCCGAGACAGGCACCGCCGTGACGCCGGCCTCGATGGTGATGTGGCGGCAGAATTCCTCGTCGCCGCCGTTGAAGCCCAGCGGCCTCACGTCGGTGGTGACGAAATAGGTGCCGCCGGCCGGCAGCACGCCGAAGCCGATTTCGGCCAGTCCCTGCGCCAGCCGGTCACGCTTGGCCTGCATGTCGCGGGCCAGGCCATGAAAATACGAATCGTCCTTGTTGAGGCCAACCGAAGCGGCGAACTGCAGATTGGGGGGCGTGGTGAAGGTGATGAACTGGTGCGTCTTGGCGATCGGCCGCAGCAATTCCGGTGCGGCCGTGATGTAGCCGATCTTCCAGCCGGTGACGGAGAACGTCTTGCCGGCCGAGCCGATGCGCACGCAGCGCTGGCGCATGCCGGGCAGGCTCATCAGCGGCACGTGGCGGGCGCCGTCGAACACCAGATGCTCGTAGACCTCGTCGCAGACGGCGAAGGCGTCGTGCTTTTCGAGGAGGCCGGCAATGAAGCCCAGTTCCTCCTCGGTGAACACCTTGGAACAGGGGTTCATGGGCGAATTAAGCACGATCAGCTTGGTGCGATCAGAGAAGGCGTCGGCCAGCGCCTGGCGCGGCAGCTCCCAGTGCGGCGGTTCCAGCCGCACCAGCTTCGGAATGCCGCCGGCGCGACGCACGATCGGCAGGTAGGAATCGTAGAGCGGCTCGATCAGCACGACCTCGTCGCCGGGATCGATCAGGCCGAACAGGCAGTCGGCCAGAGCTTCGGTGGCGCCGGAGGTGACCATCACCTCGGTCTGCCAGTCGATGTCCAGCCCATAGAAGCGCTTGTTGTGGCGAGCGACGGCCTGGCGCAACTCGGGGATGCCCATCATCGGCGGATACTGGTTGTGGCCGTCCATGACGTAGTCTGCCGCCGCGCGGCGCACGTCTTCCGGCCCGGGATCGTCGGGGAAGCCCTGGCCGAGATTGACGGACTTGTACTCGCGCGCCAGCCCGGACATGACCTCGAACACGGTCGTGCCGTAGCCCGACAATATGGCGTTCCCCTGCTTCACGACGTTTCCCCGTTTGGCTTTTGGCGGGGAGTGTTTAGCATGAATCGCAACGGCTGCGGGGGAGCGAATGGCCGAGAGCGGACGGCGGAAACCAGCGACGAAGGCGGCGCCGAAAGCCCCGCCGGCCCTGACCTTGTCGGCCGGCCAGAGCGTCGAGGCCGGCGACGGCATCACCCTTGCCTTCGCGACACCGATCCTGCGGCTGGCCCTGCCCGGTGCGGAATTCCTCAACAGGGGACTGGCGCGCCGCATCCTCGAGGCCCAGAAGAAGGACAAGGGCCGGATCGTCAGCAATCGCGGCGGCTGGCAGTCGGACGGCAACATCTTCGACTGGGAGATGCCCGAGCTGCGGGTGCTGGCGCAAGCCATCGAACTGGGCCATGCCTCGTTGCGCCGGACGCTGACGGCCGAGCGCAAGGCGCCGGCCGGCGCCCTGCGGCTGGACGGCTGGGCCAACGTCAATCGCGACGGCGACTGGAACCGCACCCATTCGCATGCCGGCGCGCACTGGTCGGGCGTCTATTACGTCGATGCCGGCCAGCCCGACCCGGCGGTGCAGCCGAACGGCGTACTGGAGCTGATCGACCCGCGGCACCTCGGCGGCGCGGTGCCTGCGCCGGGCTTCCCGCTCGGCCATCGGCTGGTCGTCGAACCCGAGCCGGGCCTGCTGGTGATGTTTCCGTCCTGGCTCGAGCACTGGGTGACGCCGTATCGCGGCACGGGGCAGCGCATCTCGGTTGCGTTCAACGCGATTACAACCGCTCCGGCATAATTGGGCAGGTTTCTGCGTATTTTTTGTCCATTTTGCCCTTTCATTGGGCTGAGTTTGGCGTATTTTGCCGGCAGCGTCAGACCGACCAGTCGAGAACGCCGGAAAAACTGCCTAATCCGCAGCCAAATGGCGTCCGAGGCTTGGCACGGAACGTGCTTTCAATGGGCTGCGCCATCGGGCAACCGGGACGCAAGCCGTCCCGTCGTCGCTTCGGCGGCGGGGCCCGCCAACAACCAAGAGCCTGTCAGGTGCGATGAAAAAGATCGAAGCGATCATCAAGCCGTTCAAACTTGATGAGGTAAAGGAAGCGCTCAACGAGATTGGGCTTAAGGGCATCACGGTGACCGAGGCCAAGGGCTTCGGCCGCCAGAAGGGCCATACGGAACTTTACCGGGGAGCCGAATACGTCGTCGACTTCCTGCCGAAGGTGAAGATCGAACTGGTGCTCGAGGACGAGATGGTGGAAAAGGCGATCGAAGCGATTCGCACGGCGGCCCAGACGGGCCGAATCGGCGACGGGAAGATCTTCGTCTCGACCATCGAGGAGGCGGTTCGCATCCGCACCGGCGAACGCGGCAACGACGCCGTCTGATCTCTTTCTGCTGCAAAGACCAACACTCAACTGGGGATGATTGACCATGGCTGACGCCAAAAAGATTCTTGGAATGATGAAGGAGCACGACGTCAAGTTCGTCGATTTCCGCTTCACCGACCCGCGCGGCAAGTGGCAGCACACCGCCAAGACCGCCAGCGCCGTCGACGAGAGCGTGTTCGAGGACGGCGTGATGTTCGACGGCTCCTCGATCGCCGGCTGGAAGGCGATCAACGAGTCCGACATGATCCTGATGCCGGATCCCGACACGGCGATGCTCGACCCGTTCTCGGCGCAGACCACGCTGGTCGTGAACTGCGACGTCGTCGAGCCCTCGACAGGGCAGTTCTACGCCCGCTGCCCGCGCTCGACCGCCAAGCGGGCCGAGGCCTACATGAAGAGCACCGGCATCGGCGACACGGCCGTGTTCGGTCCCGAACTCGAGTTCTTCGTGTTCGACGACGTGAAGTTCAACGTCACGATGAACCATAACTTCTTCAAGATCTACTCGTCGGAAGGCCCTTACGCGACCGGCGACGAGTTCGAGGGCGGCAACCTCGCCCACCGTCCGGGCGTCAAGGGCGGCTACTTCCCGGTGCCGCCGGTCGATTCGATGAACGACCTGCGCGCCGAGATGTGCTCGGTGCTGACCGAGATGGGCCTGACTATGGAAATCCACCATCACGAGGTGGCGCCGAGCCAGAACGAGCTGGGCTTCCGCTTCGATACGCTGGTGAAGACGGCCGACAACGTGCAGAAGTACAAGTACGGCCTGCACAACGTCGCCCATTCCTACGGCAAGTCGCTGACCTTCATGCCGAAGCCGCTCTACGGCGACAACGGCTCGGGCATGCACACCCACCAGTCCATCTGGAAGGACGGCAAGCCGCTGTTCGCCGGCTCGGGCTACGCCGATCTGTCGGAAACGGCGCTGTACTACATCGGCGGCATCATCAAGCACGCCAAGGCGCTGAACGCCTTCACCAACGCCAGCACCAACTCCTACAAGCGCGTCATCCCGGGCTTCGAGGCGCCGGTGCTGCTGGCCTACTCGGCGCGCAACCGCTCGGCGTCGTGCCGCATCCCCTACTCCGCTTCGCCCAAGGGCAAGCGCGTCGAGGTGCGTTTCCCCGACCCGACGGCCAATCCCTACCTGGCCTTCGCCGCCATGCTGATGGCCGGGCTCGACGGCATCCAGAACAAGATCCATCCGGGCGACCCGATGGACAAGAACCTGTACGACCTGCCGCCGGAGGAGCTGAAGGAGGTTCCGACCGTGGCCGGCTCGCTGCGCGAGGCGCTGCAGTGCCTGGAGGCGGACCACGCCTTCCTGACCAAGGGCGGCGTGTTCACCGAGGAGCAGATCGCGGCCTATTGCGAACTGAAGTGGGAAGAGGTGTACGCCTGGGAACACCAGCCGGCGCCGATTGAGTACAAGATGTACTACTCGGTGTGATCGTCCACCCAGTGCGATCGCACGAGGAGAAGCCCCGCCGGAAACGGCGGGGCTTTTTTCATGGCTCCAGCGCCTTCTCGCAGGCGGCGATGTTGCTCTCGTGCGCCTCCAGCATTTCGCGCAGGTCGGTGTAGAGCATGGGATCGTCGATCTTCGACAGGCCCTCGCGCAGCTTCTTCACCACCCAGCCCTGGCCGCGATTGAGCAGCGCCAGCTTGGGCTCGAGCCCGTCGGTGGCGCGCAGCTTGTCGAGGAATTTTCCGGTCGCCGCGGTCGGCCGGCCCTTCAGGCGCAGTATGTGGCGGGTCAGCATGGCGCAGAAGCGCGCCTCGTCGGTGGCGACGGTCTGCAGCAGCGGCCGGTGCGCCGCATCCGGCGGCGCGGCCATCTCGCCGACCCCGGTGGCGCCGGCGCGCTCGGCCTCGAGCAGCTCGTTGAGGAAGGCGATGGTCTCGTCGTCGCTCATGTAGCCGAGATAGGCCGGATCGACCTCATGCAGCATGCAGGGCGGCGAGGCGAAGCCCGAAGGCGGCGTTTTCGGATCGCTCATGGCGTACTCCCTACTCTCCTTGTTCCAACCCTACGCCTGCGGCGCGCAGGATCAACCCGCCTCAGCGCAGCAGTTCGGCCACCCTCGCCCGCAACGCCGGCAGCACCTCGGCCTCGAACCAGGGATTGCGCTTGAACCAGGCGCCGTTGCGCGGGCTGGGATGGGGCAGCGGCAGGACCGACGGCCAGTGCCGACGCCAGCCGGCGACGGTTTCGGTCAGCGGCCCGTCGGCGTCGGGCAGATGCCAGTCGAGCGCGTAGCGGCCCAGCAGGACCGTCAGGCCAATATCGGGCAGCAGTGCCAGCAGGCGCGTGCGCCAGGTTTCGGCGCAGATCGGCGGCGGCGGCAGGTCGCCGCCCGTTCCGCTGCCGGGAAAGCAGAAGGCCATCGGCAGGATGGCAATGCGGGATGGATCGTAGAAAACATCGCGTTCGATTCCGAGCCAGTCGCGCAGGCGGTCTCCGGAAACGTCGTCGAAGGGCACGCCGCTCGCATGCGCCCGCCGACCCGGCGCCTGACCAGCAATCAGGATGCGGGCCCGCGGATCGATCTGCAGAACAGGCCGCGGTCCCAGGGGCAACCCCGCACAGAGTGTGCAGGCGCGAACGGCGGCGAGCCCGCGCGCCGTCGCCGCTGGAAGTGACGATGCCGCCGTCAGAACCCGGCCTTCGCCACGTCGGCGAACTTCGTCAGTCGCTGGCGCACCGAGTCGGGTGTACAGTCCAGAGCCGAGACGGCCGCCTGCGGCATGTCGCCGATATCGACCTTGTCGAAGACGCAGGTCTGCGGATTGAAGGCGTAAAGCTGCGCCTTGGTCATGTCGAAGTACCAGCCATGCACGGCCAGCTCGCCTGACTTCACCCGATCCGCGATCCAGTCGAAGGTCATCAGATTGGCGACGGTATTGATAACCGAGGCCTGCTCGATGGCGCGACGCACCTGCTCGACGGGCGCATTCTTGGGCAGCGCCTTGAGTACCGCGTCCTTGGCCGGCTGGGCGATCTTCACCCAGTTGAACAGGAAGTCGTAATCGGAGAGCGGCGACTCGTCGCCTTCGTAGAGCGCCCGCAGGCCGCCGCACAAGGCGTGCCCAAGGATGACGACGTGCTGCACCTTCAGACCGCGGACGGCGAATTCGATAGCCGAAGAGGTGCCGTGGAACTGATGGTCGCGCTGGCTGGGCGGGACGATGGCGCCGACGTTGCGGACCACGAACAGATCGCCCGGCTCGGTCTGGGTCAGAATGGCGGGATCGACGCGGGCGTCGCCGCAGCCGATGATCAGCACCGGCGGCGATTGCCCTTCGGTGGCGAGGCGATGGTAGAGCTCGCGGTGCCGGGGATAGTACTGGGTGCGGAAGGTCGCGAAGCCATCAAGCAGCCGTTGCAGCGCCATGACCATGTACCTCCCTCAAAAACCGCGAAAATGCGAGGCCGGACATAAGCGGCGCGCGCGCCGACGTCAAGCCCGAATGGCGCTCCGGCTTGCTCCTCGCCCCGTCGCCTGCCAATATGAATGCCTGTTCATAATAGCCACTCGCCTGCCGGAGGACGCCATGCAGTACGACATCAAGATCACCGGCGGCGACATCGTCGACGGCAGCGGCAAGGCGGCGTTCAAGGGCGACATCGGCATCAAGGACGGCCGCATCGTCGCCATCGGCAACGCGCCGGGCGAGGCGCGCCAGACGATCGACGCCACGGGCAAGGCCGTCAGTCCAGGCTTCGTCGACGTGCATACCCATTACGACGCGCAAGTGGTTTGGGATCGCATGATGACGATCTCGCCCTGGCACGGCGTTACCACGGCCGTGCTGGGCAATTGCGGCTTCGGCGTCGCCCCGACGCGGCCCGAGCATCGCAAGCTGATCATCCAGACGCTGGAAAAGGTCGAAGGCATGTCGTCGGAGGCGCTGGAAGCGGGTCTCGGCAGCGACTGGCCGTTCGTCACCTTCCCCGAGTATCTCGATGCGGTCGAAGGCCGCGGCACGGCGATCAACGCGGCGGTATTCGTCGGCCACACCCCGCTGCGCCTCTACGCCATGGGCGAGGAAGCGACCGAGCGCGCGGCCACGCCCGACGAGGTCAAGACCATGCGCGGCCTGGTCGAGGAAGCGATGGAGGCCGGCGCCATCGGCTTCGCCACCTCCAAGTCGATCACGCATGTCGGCTTCTCCGGCAAGCCGGTGCCCTCGCGCATGGCCAGCTACGACGAAATAGATTCGCTGGTTTCCGTGCTGGGCGAGAAGAAGCGCGGGCTGATGCAGATCACCATCGGCAAGGAATTCTTCATGCCGGAGATGGAGCGCATCTCGCGCGAGCGCGGCGTGCCGGTGACGTGGACGGCGCTGCTGGCCGGGCTGGCCGGTCCGGGCAGCCATCGCCGCTATCTCGACGGCACGGCGAAACAGCGCCAGAACGGCGCCCATGTCGTGCCGCAGGTGAGCTGCCGGCCGCTGATGTTCGAGTTCAACTTCGCCGATCCGTTCCCGTTCGAGATCATGAAAATGTTCAACGAACTGTCGGCGGCCGACGCGAAGGAACCCGGCGCCCGATTGAAGGCCTATGCAGATCCCGCTTTCCGCCGCCAGTTCAAGGACATGCTGCTGCCCAACCTGCGCAACTGGTGGGACCGCGCCGTCATCGCCTACGCCCCTTCGGCGCCGGAGCTCGAGGAGCAGAACCTCGCGGCGGCGGCGAAGGAGCGCGGCGTCGATCCGACGGATCTGGCGCTCGATCTGTCGCTGGCCAACAAGCTCGGCGCGCGCTTCCGGCTGGCAGTGCTGAACCACGACGAGGCGGAGGTGGCCGAGCTGCTGCAAGACGAGAACGTCGTGGTGGCGCTGTCGGATGCCGGCGCCCATGCCAGCCAGCTCTGCGACGCCTGCTACGCGACCTTCCTGCTCAAGCACTGGGTGCGCGAGAAAGCCACGTTGACCTTGGAACAAGCAGTGCACATGCTGACGCAGAAGCCGGCCGAGATCTTCGGCATAACGGATCGCGGGCTGCTGGCGGAAGGCCGCCCCGCCGACGTGGTGGTGTTCGATCCGGCCACGGTGGGCGATGGCAAGCTGCAGCGCGTCCACGACCAGCCGGCCGGGGCCGACCGGCTGATCTCGCAGGCTTCGGGCATCGAGGCGGTGATCGTCAACGGCGTGGTGCTGCGCCGCAACGGCCAGGATGCGCTGCTGCCCAGCGCCAGGCTGCCGGGCAAGCTGCTGCGGGCCGGCAAGGCGGCGTAGTCCGCCATCCCGGACGAGCGCAGCGAGACCCGGAACAGGTCGAGTGTATTTGCGCGGTCGGCCCTGCCCGGCTAGCTTCTGCTCCTCATGCTGCTTCTGAAAAACGCCCTGATCTTCGACGGACACTCGCCCGAATTGCGCGAGGCCGAGGTGCTGGTCGAGAAGGATCGCATCAAGGAGATCGGCAAGGGCCTGTTGGCTTCCGGCGCGCGCGCGATCGATCTCAAGGGCCGCACGCTGATGCCCGGGCTGATCGATGCGCACTTCCACGCCGCGCTGGTGGAGGCCAATCTCGCCAAGCTGGGCCATATGCCGCGATCGCTCAACGCGCTGCACGCGGCGAAGAATCTGGAGGCCGCCCTCGATCGCGGCTTCACCACCATTCGCGACGCCGGCGGCGCTGACCATGGACTGGCCAGGGCGACAGAAGCCGGGCTGATCGCCGGCCCGCGACTGTTCTATTCCGGCAAGGTTCTGTCGCCGACCGGCGGCCACGGCGATTCGCGCGCGGCGGAAACGCCGGAATGCCCGTTCTGTCCGGCCGGCGGCGGCTTCAGCCATATCGCCGACGGCGTCGATGCCGTGCGCAAGGCGGCGCGCGAGGAGCTGCGCAAGGGCGCGACGCAGATCAAGATCATGGCGTCCGGCGGCGTCGCCTCGCCCT
>JBFWZG010000044.1:0-2263 GCA_050185515.1 Reyranellaceae bacterium | reverse complement strand
CCGCTGATCGTGGCTGGCGGGCGGCTGCACAGGAATGAAATCCGAGGAACCTAGATGACCAAGGCGTTGCACGATCTCACCCTGACCGACATGGCGGACGGCCTTGCCGCCAGGAAGTTCACCGCGCGCGATCTCGCCGATGCCTTCCTGACGCGCATCCGCACGGCCGACGGCACGCTGCATTCCTACGTCGAGGTCTACGAGGAGGAAGCCCAGGCGCTGGCCGCCGCCGCCGACAAGGCGCGGGAGGCCGGGCTCAAGCTGTCGCCGCTGCACGGGCTGCCGATCGCCATCAAGGACCTGTGCGAGATCGAGGGCCGGATCACCACCGGCGGCTCGAAGATGTGGGAGAAGCGCGTCAGCCCGAATACGTCAGCCACCGTCGAGCGACTGCTGGGCGCAGGCATGGTGCCGCTAGGCAAGACGCACATGGTGGAATTCGCCTACGGCACCTGGGGCACCAACCCGCTGATGGGCACGCCGTGGAACCCATGGGACACGCAGACCCATCGCGTGCCGGGCGGCTCGTCGAGCGGTTCGGGCGTCGCGGTGGCTGGCGGACTGGCGCCGGCGGCGATCGGCTCCGACACCGGCGGCAGCGTGCGCATTCCTGCCGCCTTCAACGGGCTGGTCGGGTTGAAGACGACCTGGGGACGCATCTCGCTGCATGGTACGATGCTGCTGTCGAAGACGCTGGACACGATCGGGCCGATGACGCGATCCGTGCGCGATGCGGCGCTGGTCTACGAGGCGCTGCGCGGACCCGATCCGCGCGACCCGGATTCGGCCAATCATCCCAACGACGACACGCTGTCCGGGCTGGAGGGCGGCATCAAGGGCTGGCGCATCGGCATGCTCGATGCCGCGCAGCTGCCGGACTTCGTGCATCAGGACGTGCGCGCCGGGCTGGAGCGGGCCGCCGCGGCGCTGCGCGAGGCCGGCGCCATCGTCGATCCGGTGCGCCTACCCGACTGGTATTTCACCTTGGGACCCGAAGTCGGCGCGATCATCTCGACCGAGGCTTACGGCTACCACCGCGGCTGGATCGACGACGAGAGTCAGAAGATAGGCAAATACGTGCGCGCCCGCATCCAAGGCGCCAAGACGCTGGCGGTTGGCGCCTATGCGGAGATCCTGCAGAGACGACCGGCGCGCATCGCCGAGTTCCTCGAGACCATCGCGGGGTTCAATGCGGTGCTGACTCCGGGAACGCCCTTCCCCGCCATTCCCGTGGCGGATGTCGACGAGAGCTTCCTGCATTGCGGCTACTTCACCCGGCCGGGCAATTATCTCGGCCTGTGCGCGCTAAGCCTGCCAGCCGGCCTGTCGGACGGATTGCCGGTCGGCGTGCAGATCGTCGGCCGGCCATTCGACGAAGCCGGCGTGCTGCGCGTCGGCCGCGCCTACGAAAAGGTCACGGATTTCGTCGCTGCGAGGCCCAACCTTTCAGCGCTGGGTCTGTAGCGGAGAAAGATTCCGCGACGCCGGCCGCTATGACCTAACGATCGCTGGCCGGAGCGCTGACGCCGGGATTGGCGTTTTCGCGCCTGCGCCGCGTCTCGCGCCAGACGATGAAGATGCCGCTGGCGACGATGATGCCAGAGCCGATCCAGACCCACAGGTCGGGAAAAGTCGTGAACACCACGAAGTCGAAGATCGCCGCGCCGAGGATCTGGGCGTAGTTGAATGGCGAGACGATGCTGGCCGGCGCCAGCGCCAGCGCGTGCGCGATGCAATAGTGGCTGAATCCACCGATGACGCCCATGCCACAGAACATCAGCACGTCGAGCAAAGACATCGGCGTGATCCAGAAGAACGGCACGACGAGGCTCATCATGGCGGTGCTCAGCACGACGCTGTAGACGGCCGTCGTTTCGGGCGTGTCGCTGCCCGCGATCCGGCGCATGACGATCTGGTAGAGCGCATAGCTGGCGGCGGCGCCGAGCACCAGCAGCACCGCCGGATGAAACAGGGCGCTGCCGGGACGCATGACGATCAGCATGCCGACGAACCCGGCGACGACCGCCGCCCAGCGCGGCAATCCCACGCGCTCGCGCAGCAGCACCGCCGAGAGCAGCGTGACGATCAACGGCGCGGTAAAGATGATCGCCGAGGCGTTGGCCAGCGGAATGAACTCGAGGGCGACGAACATCATCGCCGTCGACACCAGCAGCAGCAGCGAGATGGTCATCTGGCTCCACGGCCGGCGGCAGCGCAGCAGCGGCACCAGGCCGACGCGCGGCACCAGGAGCACCAGCAGGAA
>JBFWZG010000043.1:17910-23986 GCA_050185515.1 Reyranellaceae bacterium | reverse complement strand
GCGGCCGAACGCACGAGATCGGCATCGGCGTCCGGCACGTAAGTGAGAAGGTCCGCCGCCAAGGCCTGGATGCGGTCGACCTTCTCCGCCACCGTACCAAGCCGTGCGTGGAACACGATGTTCTTCAATGCCGGCACGCGCTCGGCCAGCTTGGTCCGGCGATCCTGGTCCCAGAAGAACTTGGCATCCGAGAGCCGGGCGCGCAGCACGCGCTCGTTGCCGGCGACCACGACCTTGCCACCGTCTTCGGTCTCGGTGTTGGCGACGACAATGAAGCGCGGCGCCAGCGAACCATCGGGCTTGAGGCAGGCGAAGTATTTCTGATGCGCGCGCATGGAGGTGACCAGCACTTCCTGCGGCACTTCCATGAAGGCTTCGTCGATTTTGCCGACATAGGGCACCGGCCATTCGACCAGGCCGGCCACTTCTTCGAGCAGACCGATATCGTCGCGTGCGGTCAGGCCTTCGGCCTTGGCCAGCGCGGCGGCCTTTTCCTTGATGATCGCCTTGCGCTCCTCGGAATCGAGTATGACGCGGGCCTTGCGCAGTTTCTCGCGATAGTCGGCGAAGGATGTCACGGCGAAGGATTGCGGCGCATGGAAGCGATGGCCAACAGTGCGATCGCCGAAGACGATTGGCGCCATGCTTCCGCCCAGCACGACCTCGCCATTGAGCGGCTTGCCGTCGAATATCGCCAGCACGCCCTGCAGCGGACGAACCCAGGCAAAACTGCCGTCGCCCCACTTCATCGATTTGGGCCACGGCAGCGCATTCATCGCCGCCAGAATAATGCCGGGCAGAACGTCGGTAGTCTGGCCGCCCTTCCTCTCGATCACGGCGAAATAGAATTCGCCCTTGTCGGTGGCGCGCTTCTCGGCCTGATCGATCGAGACAAGTCCGGCGCCCTTCAGGAAGCCCTCGATGGCCTTTTCGGGCGAGCCTACTCGCGGGCCCTTCTTCTCCTCGCGCAGATCTGGCTGGCTCGTGGGGAGCCCGTCGACCACCAGCGCCAGACGCCGCGGCGTGGCGAAGGCTTCGGCCTTCGAAAAAGACAGGCCGGCCACCTTCAGCCCATCCGTGACGAGGCGCTTGAGATCATCGGCGGCGCGCGCCTGCATGCGCGCGGGGATTTCTTCCGAGAGAAGTTCGAGAAGAAGCTCGGACATGTCAGGCCGCCTCGCCCTGGCTCTTCAGCCATTGCTCGCAGCAGGCTTTCGATAGCGCCCGCACGCGGCCGATATAGGCCTGGCGCTCGGTGACCGAAATCACGCCGCGCGCGTCCAGCAGGTTGAAGTTGTGCGACGCCTTGATGCACTGGTCGTAGGCCGGCAGCGCCAGGCCCTTGCCCAGCAGCGCCTGGCACTCGCCCTCGGCGTCCTTGAAGTGCTGGAACAGCATTTCGGTGTTGGCGTGCTCGAAATTGTAGGCCGACTGTTCCTTCTCGTTCTGCAGGAACACCTCGCCATAGGTCACGCCCTGGCCGTTGAAGTCGAGATCGTAGACCCGCTCCTTGCCCTGGATGTACATCGCCAGCCGCTCGAGGCCGTAGGTGATCTCGCCCGCGACCAGCGAGCATTCGATGCCGCCAACCTGCTGGAAATAGGTGAACTGCGTCACCTCCATGCCGTCGCACCATACCTCCCAGCCCAGGCCCCAGGCGCCCAGGGTCGGGCTCTCCCAGTCGTCCTCGACGAAGCGCAGATCGTGCAGGGTGGAATCGATGCCCAGCTCTTTCAACGAGCCGAGATAGAGCTCGAGGATGTCCGGCGGCGACGGCTTCAGGATCACCTGGAACTGGTAGTAGTGCTGCAGCCGGTTCGGGTTCTCGCCATAGCGGCCATCGGTCGGCCGGCGCGAGGGCTGCACATAGGCGGCCTTCCACGGCTTGCTTCCCAGGGCGCGCAGGGTGGTTGCGGGGTGGAAGGTGCCGGCGCCCATTTCCACATCGTACGGCTGGAGAATGACGCAGCCCTGCCGGGCCCAATAGGCCTGCAGGCGCAGGATCAGTTCCTGGAAGCTGGGCGGGTTTGCAGGGCTGGCGGCCATTGGCGGACGATCCGATCGGGCGATCCCGGAAAATCCGGCTACCGGTCTCTGGCAGCCGCATTTTTGGGCTTTTGCGGTGCGGCAAAATAGGAGCCGGGCCCCCGCCGGGTCAAGGCGATTGGGGTATCAGGACCGGTTGGCGGTCGAGGGGCACTCAGGACGGCCGCAGGAGCCCGTCCCGGAGGCAATGAAGGTTCCGCAGGCGGGGCATGGCTCCATGTCCTGCGTGATCGATTCGCGCCTGGAGCGGCCTCGCCGGGCCTTGCGCTGGCCGTCCTCGATGTCGCGGGCCTTGAGCCAGCGCCAGACCACCATGACGGCGAGCACCACCGCCACCAGCATCAGGATTTTGCCGAAACTCAGCATGCGCCGTTGTAGGAGCGGCCACGGGGACCGGTCAAGCATTGGTCCCGGGCGTCCGGCCATGCCAGACTTGCCGGCCCATGACCGACACCGTGGCCAGCATCGTCAGCCAGCAGCGCTTCCTGAGCGACGCGCAATGCGCCGAACTCGTCGCCTACGCCAATGAAGCCATGCCGGAGCGCGCCGTGCACGGGCCCAACACCATCTTCTCCGGACGCTATATCGACCATCCCCCCTGTCCGCTGGCGGAAGCGGCTGCGCGCAAGGCGGCGACTCTCGTCGGTCTGGCGTTCGAGACCCGCCTGGCGCTGGAAACGTTCCAGCTCGTGGTGTGGCCCGAGGGCAGCGAGCAGGCGGTGCATATCGACAAGCGCCGCGCTCTGACGACGCATGCCGCCATCGCCTATCTCAACGACGATTTCGAGGGCGGCGAGACTTATTTCCCCGATATCGCCCAGGAGATGCGGCCACAGCGCGGCGCGTTGATCGCCTTTCCCGGCCGCGCCCTGCCGCATGGCGTCAGGCGGGTCGAACGCGGCATCCGCTACACGCTGGCGATATGGTTCGTTCCCGCCTGAGCGGGGAACGGCAAGCCCTGCCTCTCGTTTCGACCCAGAGTCAGCGAGAGGACAGAATCACGATGAGCAACGTCTACGCAATCACAGAGATCGTCGGCACTTCCACCAAGAGCGTCGAGGATGCGATCGAACAGGCGATCGCCACGGCCTCCCAGAGCCTCGCCAATCTCAACTGGTTCGAGGTCATCGAGACGCGCGGCCACATCGAGAACGGCAAGATCGCGCACTACCAGGTGTCGCTGCGCCTGGGCTTCCGCTACGAGCACAAGGCCGCCTAGAGGCCGTACCGGCTCCACCAGGCGCGCTCTTCCAGAGCCGCAAGCAGCCCGTCGCTCAGCAGGGCGGCGACGGGCGCACGCGTCGCATCCGCCATCAGGTCGCTCGGTACGCGATTGCGCATCAGCGTGCGCCGCAGCCAGCCCCGCCGCATTCCGACCAGTCGCAGGACGACGCGAGGTCCGAAATGGCTGCGCATGACCGAGCGCAGGTCGCCAATACCGTCGACCAGTCCCAGCTCCCTGGCGCGGGTGCCGGTCCAGAAGGCGCCGCTGAAGAGTTCGCCGCCCTCTTCCTTCAGCTTGCGCCCGCGCCGTGCGCGGACCTCAGCCTTGAAATTCTCGTGAATCTCCGCCTGCATCGACTTCAGGCGCTGCACGTCGTCGGGATTCTCCGGCAGGAAGGGATCGAGCATGCCCTTGTGCTCTCCCGCGGTGTAGACGCGCCGTCGCACGCCGTGGCGGGCAATGAACTCGTCAAGACCGAAACTCGAGGAAATGACGCCGATCGAGCCGACGATCGAGTTGGCGTCGGCATAGATCTCGTCAGCGGTGCAGGCCAGCCAGTAGCCGCCCGAGGCCGCAACATCCTCGACGAAGGCATAGACCGGCAGATTCTTCTCCCCCGCCAGTGCCCGAATACGGGCGGCGATCAGCGCCGACTGCACCGGCGATCCACCGGGGGAGTTGATCTGCAGCGCCACGGCCCGTGCGCCGCGCAGAGAAAACGCCATCTGCAAGGTGGTGGCCAGACCGGCCAGCGACAGCGTGGCGCGAAAGCCGGTCGAGGGCGCGATCACACCCTGCAGACGCACGACAGCCACGAGCGGCGCCGGATCGCGCCAGCGCCGGAGCGTCAGGATCGAAAGAAGTCGACTTTCACTCATGTCGGTATCGAACTCCGGTAGCTCACAGGTACAACGGCGCGGCGTGCCGCAGGATGTCCTCGGCCTGCGCGGTGAAAGCGCCGCCATCCTCGTGCAGCACCAGGCCGGGGGCGAGACGCAACGGCGTCGCCACCGACTTGCGCGCCCGCACCAGCACGCGCCGCGCCGGCCGCCCCTCCGCCGGCCACAGCGGATACACGACGATCTCGCCGGCTTTCCCGTTGAGGCAAGCCAGAATGTCGGCGAGACGGTCGGCGCGATGCACGACAGTAAGCGATCCCTTCGGCCGCAGCATCAGCAGGCTGTAGGCCAGCCAGGCCGCGAGGCTGGCCGTCGATTCGACGTTGGCCGCGGCCTTCACGGCGTCCGGCGGCGCCGTTACCTCCTGGGCCCGCATGTGCGGCGGGTTGGTCATGACGTGGTTGAAGGTGCCGGCGGCCAGGCGCGGCGGCGGCCGCTGGGCGACGTCGGCGACGATCATCTCGACTCGATCCTGCAGCGCGTTCAGTTGAACGTTGCGGGTCCCAAGCGACACCAGTTCACGCTGCATCTCGATACCGACGATGCGGGTGCCGGGCACGCGCACGGCCAGGCACAGCGCGGCCGCGCCGACACCGGCCCCGACGTCGAGAATGGCTTCTCCAGCCTCCGCCTCGACCGAAGCCGCCAGAACCAGCGTGTCGAGCGCCACTCGATAACCGGTAGCCGGCTGCAGCAAACGGACGCGACCATCGAGCAGGCGGTCTTCGGTGATGGTGTGGTTGTCCATTGCCTGCCGTCGGATGCAAGTTGGTCGGATTCTCGTGCGGCCCAACGCCGCACAGCTGCCCGGGTGCGACCCCGCCGCGGCTTGACCGTCGGATCGGGGCCCTTATGCTGGCCTTCTCGACCAGCGGGAAAGAATAGTTTGCATGGCCGTCGTTGTCAGCCTCGATGAGAAACGCAAGGCGCGTCCGCCGGGACTGGACGGGTTGCTGCAGCTTTGCGGCGCCGATCTCGAGCGCGTCAACCATGCCATCGTCGAACGCATGCATTCCTCCGTGGAGCTGATCCCGCAGCTGGCCGGACATCTGGTCGATGCTGGCGGCAAGCGGCTGCGGCCACTGCTGACGCTGGCAGCGGCGCGGCTGTGCAACTATCGCGGCGACCGGCACGTGCTGCTCGCCGCCTGCGTGGAATTCATCCATACCGCGACCCTGCTGCACGACGATGTCGTCGACGGTTCCGAACTGCGACGCGGCAAGCCCTCGGCCAATGCCGTGTGGGGCAACAAGGCGTCGGTGCTGGTCGGCGACTTCATGTTCACCCGCGCGTTCGAACTGATGGTCGAGGTCGGCTCTCTCGAGGTGCTGCGCATTCTGTCGGAAGCGTCTTCGGTGATCGCCGAAGGCGAAGTGCTGCAGCTGCAGACCTCCAACAACACCGCCACCAGCGAGACCGCCTATCTCGAAGTGGTCGAGGCAAAGACTGCCAAGCTGTTTGCCGCCGCCTGCCAGATCGGCGGCGTCATCGCCGATCGGCCGGCCGACGAATGCGAGGCGCTGGAAAGCTACGGCACGAATATCGGCATTGCCTTCCAGCTGGTCGACGACATGCTGGACTATTCCGCGAAGCAGGCGACGCTCGGCAAGACCGTCGGCGACGATTTCCGCGAAGGCAAGATCACCCTGCCCGTCATTCTGGCGTTCCGCCGCGGCGACGAGGAGGAACGGGCATTCTGGCGCCGGACGATGGAGCGACTGGAGCAGAAAGACGGCGATCTCGAACACGCGCTCGATCTCATGCAGCGCCATAACGCATTGGCCGATACGCTCGACCGCGCCCGCCACTACGGCAAGATGGCCCGCGACGCGCTGGCCCTGTTCCCCGATTCGCCGGTGCAGCGGGCTTTCCTGGACGTGGTCGATTTCTCCATCGAGCGCGCCTT
>JBFWZG010000043.1:0-17810 GCA_050185515.1 Reyranellaceae bacterium | reverse complement strand
TGGCCGATACGCTCGACCGCGCCCGCCACTACGGCAAGATGGCCCGCGACGCGCTGGCCCTGTTCCCCGATTCGCCGGTGCAGCGGGCTTTCCTGGACGTGGTCGATTTCTCCATCGAGCGCGCCTTTTAGGTCGGTTTTCTGCTGCGGGCGCGACAGGCATGGCCCTTGCGGCAGGCGCGGGCGGGCATTATAACCACCCCCGCGCCGGACCCCGCCTGGGACGGCGCGCAGCGGAACGGAGTGTAGCTCAGCCTGGTAGAGCACTACGTTCGGGACGTAGGGGCCGGAGGTTCGAATCCTCTCACTCCGACCATTCCGCAGACCGCGGCGACGCCGCCTACTTGATCAGCCCGACTTCTCTGAAATAGCGCAGCGCGCCCTCGTGAAGGGGCGCGGTCAGGCCCATGACGGCCATCTCGTCGCGCCTGAGCACCGCCAGCCCGGGATGCTGGGCGGTAAACTCCTCGAAATGACCGGCGACGGCGCTGACGAGTGCGTAAACCACGTCCGGTGACGTGCTTTCCAGCGCCACCAGCGTCGCCCGTACGCCCAGGGTTGGGACGGCCGGCTGCTCCGGTCCGTAGAGGCCGGCGGGGATGCCCACGGGCGCATAGTAGCGCCGGCCTGACATCACCTTCTCCGCCACCGGACCCTCGATCGCAACCAGCCTGCCGCCGCACGCGAGTACGCGCTGGGTCGATGCGTTGGGATGATTGCCCATGAGGAAGAGGGCATCCAGCGTGCCGGCGCAGAAGGAGGCGACGGCGGCATCGGTCGCCGTCTCGTCGATGGCCTCGAAATCCTCTGCCCGCCAGCCCGAGGCGGCGACCAGCACGTCGAACAGAATGTGCTGGCCCGAATCGGGAGGACCGGCGCCGACCCGCTTGCCCTTGATCTGGCCAAAATTCTCGATGCCGGAGTCGGGGCGCGCCACCAACGTCAGCGGTTCCCCATGCAGCGCCAGCACGGAGCGCAGAGTCTTGATGGGGCCCGATTCGCGGAATGTCGCAGAACCCTGGACAGCGTGATACTGCCAGTCGGACTGCACGATCCCGAACTCGAGAGCCCCCGTCAGGAGGCCGCGAATGTTCGAGGTCGATCCGTTGGTACTCTCGACGAGGCAGCGAGCGTTGCCGTACTTGGCGACGGCTCGACACAGAGCACCGCCCGCCGGGAAATACAGGCCGGCGACCAGATTGGTACCGATACGGACAACGGGCCGCTCGGCCGCCGGCACGGATGCAACCGCCTGCGGCGGCGCCGCATCGGATTTCGCCTCCTGAGCCGCAGCCATGTGCGGCAATAGCAGCAGCGCGAGCCCCGCGACCAGACGCGGCAAGGCGCGCTCAAACAAGATCGGCCTCCATTGCCGGGGCATATTGCGGGCCGATGGCCCGCGGGGCAACCCGAGATGCGATTTTTCTGCCGTGACGATTGCCCGCTCGTGGAGAGCCTGTAACATGGCGGCCCGCGCCAGTTCCGATCATCGCCAAATGGATATTCGCCCCCACATCCGCACGATCGCCGATTTCCCCAAACCGGGCATCCTGTTCTACGACATCTCCACCCTGCTGGCCCATCCGGCCGCGTGGAAGGAGGCGATCGACCAGCTGTCGCGGGCGATCGCCGCGTTCAAGCCTGACGTGCTCGCCGGGATCGAATCGCGCGGCTTCCTCGTCGCTGCGCCTCTGGCGCTGCATCTGGGATGCGGCTTCGTCATGGTGCGCAAGCGCGGCAAGCTGCCCGGCGCGACCGTGGCGCACAGCTACCAGCTCGAATACGGCCAGGACACGCTCGAAATCCAGGCGGACGCCATCAGACCGGGGCAGCGCGTCGTCGTGCTCGACGATCTGCTGGCGACCGGCGGCACGCTCGCCGCCGCCATCGCGCTGCTGCGCAAGGTCGGCGCCAACGTGGTCGGCGCCGGCTGCATGCTCGAGCTTACTTTCCTCAATGGCCGTACGCATGTCGACGTTCCCGTAACCACGCTGATCAGGTACGACAGGTAGAACCGCAAACGAGGCAATCCTATGTCAGCCGTCGCCAATTTCTCGAAGTCCTACGCCGAGGCGCGGGAGAAATTCTGCGCCGCGGCCGCCGCCGCCGGCGCTTCGTTGCGGTCAAAGCGCAATCCCACAGACGGTCCCAGCGGCGAGGCGCTGTTCATGGACATCGCGCGCCTCGGACCGGCGGACGCCGAACGGATGCTGGTGCTGACGTCGGCTACTCATGGCATCGAGGGCTATTGCGGCTCGGGAGCGCAGATAAGCTGGCTGCGGAGCGGCGGCCCCGCCCGACTGGCGAAGGGTACCGGCGCGTTGCTGATCCATGCGGTCAATCCGCACGGTTTCGCCTGGACGCGACGCGTCAACGAAGACAACGTCGATCTCAATCGCAACTTCGTCGACCACAGCCGGCCTTATCCCTCGAACGACGGCTACGTGGCGCTGGCCGATGCGATCAAGCCGGCGCAGTGGAACGAGAAGGCCCTGGCGCGGGCGCAACAGACGATCGATGCCTTCATTCAGAAGCACGGGATGTTCGGGTTCCAGCAGGCGGTCAGCGGCGGACAGTACACCCACAAGGATGGCGTATTCTTCGGCGGCAATCGCCCGACCTGGTCGAACCTCGCCATTCGCGCCACCGTGCGCGAGGAGCTGACGCAGGCAAAGCGCATCGGCATCATCGACTTCCATACGGGGCTGGGGCCGTTCGGCCATGGCGAGCTGATCGCGACCGCGGCGCCGGGTTCACCCGCCATGGCACGGACAAAGCAATGGTTCGGCGACGATGTCACCTCACCCGAGGCCGGCACCTCGACATCGGCAATCGTAGTTGGCGTCATGGTGGATGCCTTCGGGCAGGAGGCGCCGTTCGCGGAGGTGACGAGCATCGCCCTGGAGTACGGAACCTACCCGGTACTCGAAGTGCTGCAGGCGGTCCGTCAGGACAACTGGCTGCACGCGCACGGCGATCTTGCCTCGGCGCAGGGCCGCGAGATGAAGGAATATATGCGCGAACGATTCTATCCGGCTGCCGACGAATGGAAGGAAATGGTGTGGAAGCGCGCGGATGAGGTGATCGGCAAGGCTCTGGCGGGGCTTACGGCCTAGGTACGACGGATCCTGGCATGCCCCGGCAACAGTCCGTCCGGATAGCGGTGTCTGTCTGCTTCAATCGCTTCGACGGCATGGCGATAGCCGATGTCGATGACCGCATCCATCGACTGCCAGTCGAGCAAATCGATGCTGCTTGCCGGGGGCCGAAACACTAGATCAGCCACCTGACGCTGCCGTGCGGTCGTTTCCTCGGAATTGACCAGCGCCGAACGAAGCAGAATCTTGACGATCGAGGGAAACGGGAGAGTTTCGCCACGGCGCCAGATCAGACGACGCAGGAACTGCCAGGCAGACCACGGGGCCTCGACCCCTTCGCCCGCCGATATCCCGCCTGTCGTCTCCAGATCGACGCCGATTACCGTGCCGCCACCGCGGGCACGCATTATATCGACCGGAAGATTGTCCATCACGCCGCCATCGACCAGCACCTGACCACGATCGAACACGGGCGGCAATATGCCGGGCAACGAAACGCTGGCGCGCAGCCGCTTCCATAGCTTTCCGCGGTGCATCATCTCGGTTCTGCCTGTGGTCAGGTTGGCGGCGGTGCAGAAGAAAGGGCGCGGCAGGTCTTCGATATCCGTCTCCCCATATGCTTCGCGCAGCAGCCGCTCGACTTTGCGGCCTGCAAAAAGCGATACAAAAGGCAGTGTAAAATCGCTGAGCGGGTTGGTCTGAACGAAAGCGGCATGGAACATCTCGCGCAGCTGGCGCCAGTCCATTCCCGCCGCAATGCCGGCTCCTACCAGCGCGCCCATGCTGGCACCCCCGACCCGATCGATGGCGACGCCGGCTTCGACCAGGGCGCGGTAGACGCCGATATGAGCGAATCCGCGCGCCCCACCGCCCGCCAGCACGATGCCGACGGCGCGATCCGTCATCAACCGCGCTACGCGATCGAAATCGCGTCGGACACCAAGCTGAACATGATGGTGTCGCAGTGCCGATCTCTGGCCGAGCCAGGATGCGGTTCGTCCCGGTGTAAGGTCGGATTTCTGCCGCAACAGAATCAATTCGCGACGCGGAGCATAAACGCTGTCTGCCACCGGAGGGTGAGGCCAGATCGCGGGCGCAGGACTATCCAACCGGCCGACGAGCAGAATGCGATCGGCCTGGCGCAGACAGAACCTTGTCCACGACGTGTCGCCAGCATCGGCCAGGTAGATGACTTGCGATGCCGAGGTCTCGGCGCGATGGAACCAGCCCGTGCTGCGATCTCCCGCTTTCGAGGTGAACAGCAGGGACGATTTTGCTCCCTCCAGGCGGTCCAGAGCGCTTTGGAACTGATTCGCAAAATCGAGCGTCTGCATGCCCTCCCCGAGCGGCAGCAATGCGAAGGTCCTCGGCGGGCGCGGCACGGCATCGTGATGAATAATGCGATCGAGGCGCGCGACGATGAAACGCAGGAAATGATCCAAGGCCCGCGGCCGTTCCCGAGCCAGACGATCAAATGCTTCGCGCGTAAGGCGGCCCAACTCGCAATCGCGCAACGCCGCGACGGTGGCCGAGCGGGCTCTCCCCGCAATGAGCGAAAGCTCGCCAACCGTCTCGCCGGCAGCCACCTCGGCGATAAGGCGCACTTCGCCAGCCGCGTCGTGTTCGAAGACGCCGAGACACCCACAATAGATGAAATAGAGGCTGTCGCCCGGCTCGCCCGCTTCGAACAGAACCGTACCGCCGGATATGGCAACAGGCGACATTTCAGCGGCGATTGCATCGACTGTTTCCCTGTCGAGCCCGCTCATCAGGCGCGCCGCGCGCCACAGCGCGTCGCGCCATTCCCGATCGAAGTCGGTATTACCGGGGCTCTCGACGTTCACCTTCGGTCCTCCCCGGCGGAGACTGGCACCGAGGCTGCGCGCACGCAAGCATTGCAGCCAAAAGAAAAGGAGCGGCGCACGGCCGCTCCTTCTCCGACATGGACCGGTACGCCGTTCAGAGGCCGCCGTTGACCACCAGACACTGGCCGCTGACGTAGTCGCTGTCGGGCGAGCAGAACAGATAGACGGAACCGGCTGCCTCCTCGGGCAGACCGCCGCGGCCCAACGGGATCATCTGATTCATGGCGGCAATGCGTCCGCCCTGGACGCCGATCTTCACCTGCCGGCCCTGCACCTCGATGGTGCCGCTCTCGCCTTCGGTCAACGGCTTGGTCAGACGCGTCTGGATATAGCCGAACGCCACGGCGTTGACGGTCACGTCGTAACGGCCGAACTCCTTGGCCAGCGTCTTCGTCAGGCCGACGATGCCCGCCTTGCCGGCCGAGTAGTTCGACTGGCCGGCATTTCCGTTGACGCCGGACGTCGAGGAAATGTTGACCACCTTGCGCACGATGCGCTTGCCCTCGGCTCGCTCCTTCTCGACAGCTTCCTTGAAATGGATCTGGAAGGCGCGAAGAATGCGGAAGGGAGCCGTCAGATGCACGTCGATGATCGCGTACCACTGCTCGTCGGTCATCTTCTGGATGACGCTGTCCCACGTATAGCCGGCGTTGTTGACAACCACATGGCAGCCGCCAAAGGCATCGACCGCCGTCTTTACGATCCGGTCGCCGAAGTCGGGAGCGGCGACATCGCCGACGCAGGCCACCGCCTTGCCGCCCATCTTTTCGATCGCCGCAATGGTTTCCTTTGCCGGGGCCTCGTCGATGTCGTTGATCACGACCTTGGCGCCGTCCCGCACCAGGCGAAAGGCGATTTCCTGGCCGATGCCGCGACCGGAACCGGTGACGATGGCAACCTTGCCGTCCATTTGACCCATTTCAGTTCTCCAGACTTTCCAGTTTCTAGGCGGCAGCCACGGTGGCGTTGCCCTGCAGCGTCGGCTTGCCATCCTGGTTGATGCAGTTGACCTCGAGATCGATCAGTTTCTCGCCGTTCTCCTCGCGCTTGCCGACCACCTTGCCCGTAACGGTTATCTCGTCGCCGACCCAGGTGATGGCCGAAAAGCGCGTGCCGAGCTTGCGGATCTGCGTCTGCGGCGCGAACGACGTCACCTGCCGACCGAGGAACGCCATCGAAAGCATTCCGTGCGCGAAAACGTCCTTCATGCCGAACTTCTTGGCGAAATCGATATCGACATGGATCGGGTTGTGGTCGCCCGATCCGCCGCAATAGAGCGCCAGCTGGTGACGCGAGATCGGCGGCAGCTTGAGCGGCTTGAGTTCGTCGCCGACCTTGACCTCGTCGAACTTCGGAGTCTTGACCATGATCGCCTCCCTATTGCTTGGTCGGATTGCGCACGACCGTGATCGAGCGCGCCTTGGCGACGGGCTTGCCGGCATCGTTCGTGACGTCGATCTCGCTGACGACGAACCACAGAGCGCCGCCCTTCTTCTCGTACACGTCGGTGATCTTCTGCTGGCAGGTCAGCCGGTCGCGGACGTAAATCGGCGCGAAGTATTCGTAATGCTGCTCGCCATGCAGAATCCAGCCGATATTGACGTCTATCAGCTTCAGCATGCCGCCCTTGTTGGGATCGTCGTTGGTGACCGCCGTGATGAAGGTCGGCGGCGCGACGATGGTCTTGTATCCCGCCGCCTTGGCCGCGGCCTCATCGGTGTGAATCGGGTTTTCCTCGCCGATAGCCTTGCAGAACAGGCGGATCTTGCCGGCCTCGACGGTGGTGGTGAATGCCGGGAACTTGTGCCCGACGTGCTTCTTGTCGATGGCGAATTCGGCCATTGAGCCCTCTCTCCTGAATATTCTCGATCTGCGGCACGAAAAAGCCCGGTCCGCTCTGCGCGGACCGGGCTCGGATTCCTCGATCGACTACTCGTAACGCCCGACGATCGACACGCTGGCGACGTTCTCGCGCGGCGAGCCACCCAGATTATGCGTCATACCGATGCGCGGATCCTTGAGCTGACGGGCCCCGGCTCGGCCCTGCAGCTGCAGGTACATCTCGTAGAGCATGCGCAGGCCGGAAGCGCCGATCGGATGACCGAAGCACTTGAGACCGCCGTCGATCTGGCAGGGAACCTTGCCGTCGGCGTCGTAGAACCCGTCAAGCACGTCCTGCCAGCCCTTACCCTCCTCGGAGATGTAGAGATCCTCCATAGTCACCAACTCCGTGACAGAGAAACAGTCATGGACCTCGAACATCGAGACCTCGTTGCGCGGGGTCTTGATGCCGGCCTCCTCGTAGGCGCGCTTGGCAGCGATCCGCGTGGTGTGGAAATAGCTGCCGTCCCACGAATTGTGGCCCGATTCCGAACCGTTCGACACGGCAAGCTGCAGCGCCTTGACGCTGATGAGGTCCTTCTTACCCAGGGACTTCGCGATCTCCGGCGTAGTTACAATGGCGGCCGCGGCGCCATCGGACACACCGCAGCAGTCGAACAGGCCCAGCGGCGAGGCAATCATCGGTGCGTTGAGGATGGTGTCCATCTCAACCGCCTTCTGCAGATGCGCCTTGGGGTTCTTGGCGCCGTTCTGATGGCTCTTCCACGATACATGGCCGATGGCGCGCTTGAGATCATCGTATTTGACGTCGTGGCGGGACATGTAGGCCGAGGCGAGCTGGGCGAAATTGCCCGGCGCCGTCGTGTTGGCGGCCCAGAGTTGCTGCAGCGGCGCGCCGCGGCCGCCCGGCAGACCGCCGTAGCCGGTGTCCTTGAGCTTCTCGACGCCCAGCGCCAGCGCGAAGTCGACTGCGCCCGACGCGACGGCATAGCAAGCGCCGCGGAAGGCCTCGGTGCCCGAGGCGCACATGTTCTCGACATGCGTCACCGGGATGTTAGGCAGGCGCAATGTCGTCGACAGCGGGATGCCCGACTTGCCGACATGCACCTCATCGATGGCGGTGGAGAACCACGCCGCCTGGATCTGGGTCACGTCGATGCCGGCGTCCTTGATGCATTCCAGGAAGGCCTCGACCATCAGCCCTTCGGCGCCGCTGTCCCAGCGCTCGCCGAACTTCGAGCAACCCATGCCCAGGATCGCTACCTTGTCCTTGATTCCCTTCGCCATCGCAAAGTTCCTTTCGTGGCAGTGAACCGATCGACCGGTTCGTTAATCTACAGCTCCCAACTCGTCGGACGCGACGTCAGACCGGCGTCGCTTTCCAGAAATAGCGCTTGAACCCGCCGCGCATGCTGTCGACGTCGCGGATGCGGAACGTCATGCGCATGCGCTGCCCCACCTTGACCTGCTCGGCGTCGCAGTCGGTGAAATCGGCCATGAAACGGCCGCCTTCAGGGAAGGTGATCATGCCGTAATACGCCGGCGGATCGGGCGAGAAGACCAGCGAGTCGGCCGACCACGACATGATAGAGCATTCCAGCCCGGCAAACGAGAACGGCTCCTGGCTGTCGACCGCGTGACAGTTCGGATTGACGCAGACCTGGCTGCGCGGGAACTGCACCGTGCCGCAGACCTTGCACTTGCCGCCGACCAAACCGTAGATCATGTCGCGATTGCGATAGAGGATCGACAGGGCGGTCTTCTTGTCGAACTCCGCGCGCATGCCCTTCTCGAGCGGCAGCATGTCGTTGAAGGCGAGGAACTTCATGTAGTTCTTCTCTTCCTTCCGCCGCTCCAGCCAGCCGCTGATGCCGTTGCGCTTGGACAGCTTCGCCAGCTCGGCGGTGACTTCAAAGACCAGAACGTCGAGGCCCTGGCCGAAGCCGACAACCATGATCTTGTCACCGGCCTTGGCGCCTTCCAGCGCGTGCACCAGCATTACCAGCGCATGGGCACAGCCGGTGTCGCCGAGCTTGTCCTGCAGCAGATCGCGCACCGCGGTATCGGCGATGCCGGCTGCCTTGGCCATCTGCTTGGGCACCGCGCCCATCAGGCTCGGCATGATGAAGTGCGCGATGTCGGAGCCCTTCAGATTTAGCTGCGACAGCGCCTTCTTCAAGGCCGGCGGCACGATCTTCGAGTAACCTTCGTCGCGGATCCAGCGTTCTTCCCAGGTGTAGTCGAAGTCAGATTCGTCGCCACGGAAATGATCGACAAAATCCACCGAGGTCGAATAGCCGCCGAGGAACTTGGCGATAACCTTGTCCGTGCCGACCATCAGCGCCGCGGCGCCGTCGCCGAACTGAAGCTCATGCGCCGAGGCCACGCGCGCTTTGCGCTTGTCGGAGGCGGCAACCATGACGCGGCGACCGCCACGGGCAGCGTCGAGCGCCGCCATAAGCGCCGAGGTGCCAGCTTTCTGCGAGCCGGCGAAATCCGCCACCGCCAGGCCTTCCTCGCGATGCAGCGCCGTGCCGATCACGCCGGAATTCTGGCGATCCTTGAACGGCTGGGTGGTCGAGGCGAAGTAGAGCGCGTCCATGTCGGCATCGGCGCCGGCGAGGCAGTCACGGGCGGCTTCCACCGCCATGGTGATGGAATCCTCGTCCCAGTTGCCGATCGCGCGCTCGCCCTTGGCCGAGCCGCGCAGGCCGGGCGCGAACCACTTGTTGGCGGCGTATACGGCCTGCCGGTCCAGGCGCAGGCGCGGAACGTAGCCGCCATAAGCGGTGATGCCTACCATCTTCAATCTCCCTCACGTCGAACTGTCGGAATCTCGCACGCCGCGCGCGGCGCGGCATGAACAAGCGTTTATGCTAATGCGCCGAGGTCGGCAAGTCCTCCCAAATCTTCGCCGGCTGCCGCGAGCCGGACATGCAATTTTGCGCCGCGAAATGGGTTGCGGAACGCAAAAAGGCGGGCAAATGCCCGCCTTTCCGCAACGGGTTCAAGTAGTTCACGCCGCTTCAGCCATGATCTGCCCGTACCGGGTCAGGTGGAACTGGTGATTGCCGAAGATGCTGTCGATCATGGTCAGGCGCTTGAAGTAGTGGCTGACGTTCAGTTCATCGGTCACGCCCATGCCGCCATGCAGCTGCACGGCGCCCTGGCCGACGAAGCGGCCCGACTTGCCGATCTGCACCTTGGCCGCCGATGCGGCCTTGCGCCGCACAGCCGGATCGGAATCGTCGATTTTCAGCGTCGCCATCAGCACCATCGATCGAGATTCCTGCGCATGCGTGAACATGTCGACCATGCGGTGCTGAAGCACCTGGAACTTGCCGATCGGCACGCCGAACTGCTTGCGGGTCTTGATGTACTCGTGCGTCGCGGCATTGAGCGCATCCATGCAGCCGACCGCCTCGGCGCAAACGGCGACGGTTGCCCGATCGATGATCTCCTCAAGCAGCGTCAACCCGTCATCCACCTTGCCGACGACGGCATCGGCGCCGACCGAAACCTTGTCGAAAGTCAGCTCCGACGCACGCAGCGCATCCTGGGTGGGATAGTCGCGCCGGCTTAGCCCCTTGGCATCCTTGGCGACGAGGAAGAGCGTGATGCCCTTGGCGTCGCGCTGGCCACCCGAAGTGCGGGCCGCGACGATGATCTGGTCGGCAGACGGTCCGTTGAATACCACGCCCTTCTGGCCGGAGATGACGTAGCCCGCGCCGTCCTTCTTGGCCGTCGTCGCGACGTCGGCCAGATTGTAGCGCGCCTGCTTCTCGAAATAAGCCAGCGCCAGCTGCGTCTTTCCTTCGATCAGAGACGGCAGGACCGCCTCTTTCTGAGCCTTGCTGCCACCGCGCGCGATGGTTTCACCGCCCAGCAGAACCGTCGGCAGGTACGGTTCCAGCACCAGGCCGCGGCCAAACTGCTCCATGACGATCGAGGTCTCGACCATGCCCCAGCCCAGCCCGCCGGCCTCTTCCGAGAATGGAATGCCGAGCCAGCCCAACTCGGCGAATTTTGCCCAGTTGCTCTCGAGCCAGCCGGCGGCGGTTGCCGAATTCTTGCGCCTGGTCTCGAACGCGTACTGCTCGCGCACGAAACGCTCGACGCTGTCTTTCAGCATGTTCTGATCGTCATTCAGCGAAAGATCCATGTCCCACTCCCAAGGCCGCAGCGGCGGCGCCTTCTTGCTTCTGCTTCGGTCGATTGCTGGCGCTACAGGCCCAGCACCATCTTGGCGATGATGTTCTTCTGAATTTCGTTCGAGCCGCCATAGATCGACGTCTTGCGCACGTTGAAGTATCGCGGCGCCGCAGTCGTCGCATAGGCGGGGCCCACCGGCTCCTCATTGCTGCCCTGCCAGAGCAGGCCCGGCAAATACGGATTGGCGTAGTAGCCAACGGCCTCGACCGCCAGTTCGGTGATGCGCTGCTGGATTTCGGAGCCGCGGATCTTCAGGAACGATACTTCCGGACCCGGCGCTCCACCGGCGGCTTCCGAGGAAAGAATGCGCAATTCGGTAAACTCGAGCGCCTGCAGCTGGATCTCGAGATCGGCAATCTTGTCGCGGAAGGCGCCGTCCTGGATGAGCGGCTTGCCGTCCTGCTGCTCGGAGGCCGCAATGCGCTTCAGCGATTCGACGCCGCGCTTGGACTGCGGCACGGCGGCGATGCCGGAACGCTCATTGGCGAGCAGGAACTTGGCGTAGGTCCAGCCTTCGCCCTCCTTGCCGATCAGATTCTCGGCCGGCACCTTGACGTCGGTGAAGAACACCGAATTCACCTCGTGCCCGCCATCGGCCATGATGATGGGCTGTACCGTGACGCCCGGCGACTTCATGTCGATCAGCAGAAAGGAAATGCCCTCCTGCTGCTTGGCATTCACGTCGGTGCGCACCAGGCAGAAGATCCAGTCCGCATATTGGCCGAGCGTCGTCCAGGTCTTCGAGCCATTCACGATGTAATGGTCCCCTTCGCGCACGGCGCGCGTCTTGAGCGAGGCGAGATCCGACCCCGAGCCAGGCTCGGAATAGCCCTGGCACCACCACACGGTCGATTCGCGAATGCCGGGCAGAAAGCGCTGCTTCTGCTCGTCATTGCCGAAGGTGTAGATCACCGGGCCGACCATCTTGGTGCCGAAGGGAATGATCGGCGGGCAGTTCATCTCGGCGCAGACGTTGTCGAATATGTACTTCTGCGTCGCAGTCCAGCCGGGACCGCCGTGCTTCTTGGGCCAGCTCGCCACCAGCCAGCCCTTGCGACCCAGCGCCTGCTGCCAGCGCATGTGGTCGTCCTTGCTGAGATGCTTGCCGTTCCTGACCTTGTCGGCGATTTCCGCAGGCAGGTTCTTGTTGACGAAATCGACGACCTCGGCGCGGAACTTCTGGTCGGCTTCCGTGAAATTCAGGTCCATGGCGTCATCCCTCCTGCGAGCCGTCTCGACCCGCGGAACGGGACGGCGGCATGGCGTTTTTCCTGATCGCCGCCGATACTATCAGCCGGTTTTGCCCGTGCAAGGCGGCTAATCCGACCCTGTTACGATCAAAGCGCCGCAGGATTCCAGCGCCTCGATCCGCTCAGCGGAATAGCCCAGCTCAGCCAGCACCTGTCGCCCGTCCTGGCCCAGCTTCGGCGCGTGGCGGCGAAAGCTGGTCGGCGTCTTCTCGAAATCCATCGGATTGCGGAAGGTCACGATTGGTCCCTCGGTGGGATGTTCGCGCTCGGTATAGAAGCCGACGGCGTCCAGATGTGGATCATGCAGGAGCTCTTCCAGCGACCGCACCGCCATCACTGGAATATCGGCCGCTTCCATCAGCGCCACCCATTCCTGGGTCGTCTTGGCGCGCATGACTTCGTCCATGATCTGGTATAGCTCGTTGTAGCGCCGCGCACGCTGCTGGGCGTCGGTAAAGCGGTTGTCGGCGGCAAGGTCGGGCCGCCCGACGATCTCGAAATAGCGGGCCCAGTGGCGATCGGTGTAGGGAAGCACGCAGATATGGCCGTCCTTCGTCTCGAAGGGATGCCGATACTTGTTGATGATGCGGTCATACCCCATGGTGCCGATCGCGGGCTTGAAGGTTTCGCCGAACAGATGCTCGGTCATCCAGAAAGCCGTCATGGTCTCGAACATCGGCACTTCGATCTTCTGGCCCTCGCCCGTCTTCTGCCGATGCACCAGCGCCCCCAGCGTCGCGATCGCCAGATGCAGGCCCGTTGTCTTGTCGGCGATCAGGCTGGGAATGTATTGCGGCGGGGTGCCATCGACCCGCGACTGCAGGGTCGCCGCACCCGATGCGCCCTGCACCAGATCGTCGAAGGCCGGCCGGTCGCCATACGGGCCCTTGCGCCCGTATCCCATCGCATAGGCATAGATGATCTTGGGATTGACCGCCTTCAGTGCCTCATAGCTGAGGCCGAGCCGGTCGATCGCCTGCGGCCGGTTGTTGTGGATGAAAATATCGGCGTCTCTCACGAGCGCCTTGACGATCTCGATCGCTTCCGGCTGTTTCAGATCGAGGCACAGCGAGCGCTTGTTGCGATTGGCGGCAATGTAGATCGGACCCATCTTGTCGGTCCGGCCGAGACCGGAATTGCGCAGCAGGTCGCCCTGCGGCGGTTCGATCTTGATCACGTCCGCACCCATGTCAGCCATCATCTGGGTCGCGTAGGGGCCCAGCAGAACGGCTGTGAGGTCGATGACTTTGATGCCTTCCAGGGCTCCGGCCATGGCAGATGTTTCCACTCAGTAAGATTTCGGCAGGCCCAGCGCCTTCTCGGCGATGTAGCACAGGATGAGTTGTTCGCTGACCGGCGCAATGCGGGCGATCATCACCTCGCGCAGATAGCGCTCGACATGGAACTCCTTGGCGTAGCCGTAGCCGCCATGCGTCAGCACCGCCTGCAGACAGGCATTGTAGCCGGCCTGCGCGCCCATAAACTTGGCGGCATTGGCCTCCGCGCCGCATTCCCTGCCGTTGTCGTAGAGCCACGCCGCCTTGAAGGCCATCATGTTGGCGGCTTCCAGTTCCATCCAGTTCTGCGCCAAAGGATGCTGGATGGCCTGGTTCTTGCCGATCGGCCGTCCGAATACAACGCGTTCCTTGGCGTACTGCGTCGCCCGCTGCAGGGCGCATTTGCCGATGCCGATGGCCTCGGCCGCGATCAGCACGCGCTCCGGGTTCAGCCCGTGCAGCAGATATTGAAAGCCCTTGCCTTCCTCGCCGATTCGATCCTCCAGCGGCACCTTGAGACCATCGATGAACACCTGGTTCGAATCGACGGCCTTGCGCCCCATTTTCTCGATCTCGCGCACCTCGATGAACTTGCGGTCGAAATCGGTATAGAAGAGCGACAGCCCGTCGGTCGGCCGTTTGCATTGGTCGGCCGGCGTGGTGCGGGCGATGAGCAGCATCTTGTCGGCCACCTGGCCCGTGCTGGTCCAGACCTTGTGGCCATGCACGACGTAACCGTTGCCCGAGCGTTCGGCGCGCGTGGTCAGCGCCGTCGTGTTGAGGCCGGCATTCGGTTCGGTGACGGCAAAACAGCCTTTGATCTTGCCCTGGATGATCGGCGGCAGCATGCGCTGCTTCTGTTCCTGGGTGCCGAAGACCACGATCGGATTGGGTCCGAAGATGTTGAGATGGATGGCGGAGGCGGCCTGCATGGCGCCGCCGGACTGCGCCACTGTCTGCATCACCAAAGCCGCCTCGGTTATACCGAGCCCTGCCCCGCCGAATTCTTCCGGCATGGCAATGCCCAGCCAGCCAGCATCCGCCATCGCGGCATAGAAGTCGGTGGGAAAGCCGCCCTGCTTGTCCTTCTTCAACCAGTAGGAATCGTCGAACTGGCTGCACAGGCGCGCGACATTCTCGCGGATCTGTTCCTGCTCGTCGGTGAATGCGTAGTCCATGTTTTATGCTTCCTCGTTATTGCAGCCAGCCCGACATGATTTCGTTGAAGGCCCGGGGGTCTTCGATATTCGGCAAATGCCGGCATTTCTCGATGACGCGCAACTGGCTGCCGGCGATGCCCCTCTGCATGGCTTGAGCGTCAGCCACGGTGGCACTGGCATCGTCGCGGCCGACCACGACCATTGTGGGGGTCTTGATACGCGGCAGATCGGACGTGAAATCGAACACCGAAATCGCGCGGCCGCATCCGGCATAGCCCTCGATCGAGCAGCGGCGCAGCATCTCGCGCACCTGTTCGACGCGCGCAGGCGCGCGGGCGACGAAACCATCCGAGAACCAGCGCGGGATCGTACTGTCGATCACCGGTGCAAGACTCCCGGCCGCGCGCACGAGAGCTATCCGTTCGTCCCAGACCTTGGCCTGGCTGGCGTCGGAAAGACAGCGCGTGTCGCACAGCATCAGAGAGTTGAGGCGGTTGCCGTGGTCGAAGCCCAGCACTTGGCCAATCATGCCGCCGATCGACAGGCCAACGAAATCGCAGCGATCGATCCCAAGATGATCCCACAGGGCGACGACGTCGCCAGCAAGTTGCTGTAGCGTGTATGGCCCCGGCGGCGCGCTGCTGGCGCCGTGTCCACGCATATCCAGGCGCAGCACACGCCTGTCCTTCAGCGCAGCCATCTGCTCGTCCCACATGCCCGAATCGGCGGCCAGTGAGTGGCAGAAGGTGACGACCGGCGCAGTCTCAGGCCCTTCCAGGCGATAGGCCAGATCGAAGCCGTTGATCCGAGCTTTCATTTCAGTACCCCTTGTTCCAGTCGACCACGTTCTCGAGCGCGGCGCCCGAGGTTACGTGACGCAGCATCTCGACCATGTTGTGCGCCACGCGCGCGCTGCTCATACGACCGGCGGTATGCGGGGTTACCGTAATTTTCGGATGCTTCCACAGCGGGCTGTCGACCGGCAGCGGCTCAGGCTCGAAAACGTCGAGCGTGGCGCCGGCCAGGTGGCCGCTGTCGACCGCCGCGATCAAATCGGGCACGACGACATGCCCGCCGCGCGCCACATTGATGACGTAGGAGTCCTTCGGCATTGCGGCGAATGCTCGGGCATCAAGGATACCGCGGGTCTCTTCGGTCAGCGGCAGCAAACAGACGATGACCGACGAAGAGGCGAGACAGTCGACCAGCCCCCGCTCTCCGTGGAGAACCTTCACTCCATCGACAGGCCTGCCTGTTCGCGCCCAGCCATTGACCGAAAACCCCAACGCCCGCAAGCGCTGCGCCAGATCCAGCCCAAGCACGCCAAGACCGAGAATCCCCACTGTCGTTTCGGCCATGTCGCGCGGCAGCACCTGCTTCCACACGCCTTGTTTCTGGAACTCGGCGTAGAGATCGAGGCGATGATGGAATCGCAGCACCTGCGCGGCACAGTAAGAGCTCATCGTGAGCTTGCTCGCTTCGGAGACGGCGCGCACGATCGGCACGTTCTTCGGCAGCCGAGAATCGCCGGCAAGGTGATCGATGCCGGCGGCAAAGGACAGAATGGCCTTGAGTCTGGGCAGCTTGGCCAGCTCGCCATCGGGCGGCCGCCAGGCCAGGGCGTATTCGATATCCTCGACGTCGCCGACCTCCGGCCAGACTCGAAAATCCTGGTCGGGCAGCTTCTGGCGGAACAGCGCGATCAGCCTCTCCGGCATCGGGTCCCGGGAAATAACGAGAATGCTCACTGCCGTCGCCTACATTGCGCTGATGCCGCCGTCGATCACCACCTCAGACCCCGTCATGAAGCTCGATTCGTCCGACGCGAGATAGACGATGGCCCAGCCCACTTCTTCGGGCCGGCCAAGGCGGCCGATCGGCACTTGCTTGCCGAACTTCTGCGCCATTACTTCGGCGCCGAAACGCTTGCGATGGCGATCCAGGATCGGCGTATCGATGAACGTGGGATGCACCGAGTTGCAGCGAATGTTGTAGCCCGACTTGGCGCAGTGCAGAGCGACCGACTTCGATAGCAGGCGCACGCCGGCCTTGGCCGAGTTGTAGGCCGCCATGTTGGCGCCGGCGATGATGCCGGAGATCGAGGAGATGTTGATGATCGAGCCGCCGAGCTTGGCGGTGTGCTGCTTGATCTCGCGCACGCCGTATTTGCAGCCGAGGAACACGCCGTCGAGATCGATGGCGTGAACCTTGCGCCATTCCTCCAGTTCTATGTCCTCGACAGTCTTGGTCAGACCGATGCCCGCCGAATTCAGCAGAACGTGCAAGGCGCCGAACTTGTCGACGGTGGCGGCGATCGCCGACTTCCACTGCTCCTCGCTGGTCACGTCGAGCGCGACGAAAGCGGCCGCGGCGCCGAGCTTGCTTGCCAAAGCCTGGCCAGCATCCTGATTGATGTCTGCCAGCATGACGCGCCCGCCTTCGCGCACCATCAATTCGGCGGCATTGGCGCCGAGCCCGGAGGCTCCGCCCGTGATGAGGGCCACCTTGCCGGCCAGCCTGTCGGTCATTCTGAATCTCCCTGTGCGGTCAAGCGGCGAAGGGCGCGCCGGAAAGGAAGCGCCGCGGATTGTCGTCGAGCATATGCGCGATCTGCGCGTCGCTGATGCCGCGTTCGCGCAGCATCGGCAGAAATGTCGTGAAGATATAGGTCTGCAGGCCCGGCCACTCCCCGGCGCGCTTGAGCGCTTCGATCTTGGGAATGATCTTCTCAGGATAGGGATGGAACGGCTTGCCGCGCGTCAGGCACACGCGATCCTGGCTCAGCAGCAACCGGTCGATGAAACCGGCGTCGATCAGCTTCTTCGCGTTGTCGGCGCGCACGCTGTCCTTCTGGAAGACCGACGCCCCGACACGGTCGAATCCGATATACGCGCCCTTGTCGACAATGCGTCGGTGGTAGGCATGGTCGGGATTGCCGCAACTATGGCCGATCATGCAGCGATGCGGCTCGACGCCGCCAGCGGTGAAGATATCCACCTGCTCGGGACCGCAATGCCCATCCTCGGTGTGGGTGAGAATGGGCAGCCCGGTGTGACGGCTGGCCATCGCGGCAGCCTCGAGAAAGCGGCGCTCCAGATCGCTGATGA
>JBFWZG010000042.1:0-24254 GCA_050185515.1 Reyranellaceae bacterium | reverse complement strand
CATTGTCGGACGCGATGATGATGTCGCAGGCCAGCGCGATCTCGAAGCCGCCGCCCATGGCGACGCCGTTGACTGCCGCTATCAGCGGCTTGTTCAGGTCGTAGCGGTTGGTGATGCCGCCAAAGCCCTGCGGCGGCTGTTTGGGGCGCTCGCCTGCCAGGGTCGTGGCCTGGAACTTGAGATCGTTGCCGGCGCTGAAGGCCTTGTCGCCGGCGCCCGTAATGATCGCCACCCAAAGCTCGGGATCGGCGGCGAATTCGTCGAAGGCGGTTGCCAGCTCCTGATTGGCCATCGGATGCAGGGAGTTCATTACCTCCGGCCGGTTCATCGTTACGATGAAAAGATGGCCGTCTTTTTCGGTCTTGCAGAATTCCGGCATAGAGCGCCCTCCCATAACAGTATTTGTGGCTGCATCGATTCCATATACCAACACGATCGGCTAAGCCATTGAAATGAAAAGACTGTGACTCAAGGGCAACGGTTGTTATTTAGTGGCTATTTGCAACACGATTAAGTTGTCCACACCCAATGCCTCTGTTACAAATTCAATAGATTCAATGCCTCATGACCGTTCTCTTAGATTCGGTCTTACCTCGGGGCAGAGGTCATTCGGGGAGTTGGGGGATGGCACGGAAATCTTTGGCGGTTGCGGCCGTCATTGCCATGTGCGCGGGGGCGCCTGCTTTTGGCGCGGATCCGACGGGCTTCTATGTCGGCATCGGCGGCGGCATCAACTACGCCCAGGATTCGGACGTCGAGATCGGGTTCGGCGGAGGCGGCGGCAACTTTACCGTCGACAATGTCGACAGCAAGCTCGGCTGGGCCGGCAACGCCTTCGCCGGCTACAATTTCGGCGGCCCCCGGCTCGAACTCGAACTCGCCTATCGCAACAACAAGGTCAAGAACAACCAACTGCCAGCCGGGCTCAACCAGCGCGTCGAGTCGGCGGCCATCATGGCCAATGTCATCTACGAGTTCTTCAGCGACTCGGTGGTGTCGCCCTATCTCGGCGCCGGCGCCGGTGCCGCCTATGTCTGGGGCGACGGCGCGATCGACGACAGCGACGTGGTATTCGCCTACCAGGGCATCGCCGGCGTTAACTTCAAGGTCACGCCTAACGTCGTGCTTTCGGCCGACTACCGTTATTTCCGCACCACCGATCCGCAGCTCAAGCAGAACGGCGTATCGGCCGATTTCGATTATGAGAACCACACAGGCATGGTGGGCGTCGCCTATCGCTTCGTTCAGCCGCCGCGACCGGCTGAAAAGCCGGCTGTCGCCGCGCCTACGCCGGCGCCGGCGCCGATAACCCGCAGCTACATGGTGTTCTTCGACTTCGACAAGTCAGACGTAAATCAGCAGGCCATGACCACCATCAGGCAGGCAGCGGTTAACGCCCGGCAGGGCGGCATTCAGCGCCTCAACGTCACCGGTCACACCGACCGCGCCGGTGCGGAACGCTACAACATGGCTCTGTCGCTGCGGCGCGCCAATGCCGTCAAGCAGGTGCTGATCGCCGAAGGCATCGCGCCCGACCAGATCGTCGTCATTGGCCGGGGCGAAAGCCAGCCGCTGGTGCCGACCGCCGACGGCGTGCGCGAGGCGCAGAACCGCCGGGTCGAAATCATTCTGCAGTAGCGTCAGGCGGCGGCGCCAAAACGAAACGGCCGGCAAAAGCCGGCCGTTTTCGGTTATGGCGATCTACGTCAAGGGCTGGGCGTCAGTTCCGCGCCGCTGGGCCCCGCCGGCGTCGGCATGGCGCTTTTTGGCGTTTCGGTCGTCTTGGCCGGCTTTTCGGCCTTCGGCTTGGCTCCATCCTGCGCCTTGAGTGCCGCGACGGGCGTGTTGTCGCCGCACGCCGGCCCCCCCAGCGAATAGCCAAGCTGGTCGACGACCTGGTCCAGCGAGGTCGCCTTCGCGGCCTCCAGGGCGCGGGTGATGCGCAGCTTGGCATGGTTGCAGAACGGGCCGTCGTTCTGGCGTAGTGCGGCGTGATTGGCGAGGCGGGTCACGAAACTGTCGACGGCAGAACCCCCGCCGAACTGGCTCTTGAGGACCTGCGCGTTGCTGACAAGGCCGGCGTTATAGCGCCGCACGAAACTGCCATAGCTGTCGCGAAATCCGGGATCGGCCTTGCAGGCGAGCGCCGCGACCATGAACTCGGTAAGTAGATACCTTGTCCCGATCGCCGCTTTGTCGACGCCGCTAGGGCAGGTCGACGCACCGGCGATGGAAGGAACGAGCAGCGACACGACAAAGGCAGCCATCACACGTTTGCGCGTCATTCGCATCGTCCCGCAAGTCTGGTTGGGTTCGCCCGTTTAGCAGTCCGTTCGGCGACACTCAAGCTTTCCCTTGTGCGCGCAATACCGCGTCGCGCACCAATGGCAGGCGGTCGTTGCCGAAGTACATGTCATCGCCCGCCACGAACATCGTCGGCGAGCCGAAGCCGCCGCGCGCTATCACCTCGTCGGTATTGGCGCGGAGGCGATCCTTGTACTCGGCTTGCCCGATGCGATCGAAGAAGTCCGCACGATCGAAACCCGTGCGCTCGACAATGCCGGCCAGCACCTCGTCCTGCGAAATGTCCTGCAGATCGCCCCAGTACGTTTCGAACACCGCCCGGGCGTAATCCGGCAGTCGTCCCTGTTCGAGTGCGACGAAGGCGCCGCGCATCGCCTTGACGCTGTTGACGGGGAACACCGGCGGCATGGAAATGCGCAGGCCGGCATGACGAGCCCAGTCCTGCAGATCCTTTTTGTAGTAACGCGACTTGACCGGGTGCGGCTTTTCGCGCGCCTCGTAGACCGTCTGGTTCACCGAGTTGAAAATGCCGCCGACCAGGATGGGTTTCCACACGATGGCGGCGCCGCACTCCGCCGCCAATGGCTGGATGTTGTGGAAGGCCAGATAGGTCCAGGGGCTGGAGCAGTCGAAGTAGAACTCGATTTCGACCAAGGCACCCTCCCGTTTGTGCGAATTGTGGCATGGATACTAGGCTGGCGCTCGAAACTGCGTCCAGAACCACCGGCGCTGTCATTTCGAAGGCAGTTGCGTTACAGTCCGGCCCATGTCGCGCAGCGAAAATAACCGCGTTCTCGCCGTCGTCCATCAGGAGCAGTCCCGCACCGGCCGCGTCGGCCAGCTTCTCGAAAGCTGGGGCTACGAGGTCGAGCGCTGTTGTCCCGCCATCGGGCAGCCCTTGCCGGCGGACCCATCGCGGTACGCCGGCGTCGTGGTGTTCGGCGGTCCGATGAGCGCCAACGACTGCACCACCCTGCCGGGCATCAAGGCCGAACTCGACTGGCTGCCCAAGGTGCTCGACGCCCAGACGCCGTTCCTCGGCATCTGCCTCGGCGCCCAGCTCATGGCGCGCACACTCGGCGGCCGTGTCGACGTGCATCCGCAGGGCAGGGCGGAGATCGGCTACAGCGAAATCACGCCGGTGCATCCGGCTTGCCAGATCTTTCCCGAGCGCATGCATGTCTATCAGTGGCACCGCGAGGGCTTCGACCTGCCGCGCGACTGCACTTTGCTGGCGCGCGGCGAACACTTCGAGAATCAGGCCTATCGCTACGGCGACTATGTCTACGGCGTGCAGTTCCATCCGGAGGTAACCCTCGAGATGAAGCAGATCTGGACGGTGAAGGGCGCGGAACGTCTTAAGTTGCCCGGCGCGCTGCCGGCCGAACAGCATATCGAATTGCATCCGGTGCACGATCCGAAGCTGGGCGCCTGGACCGAACGTTTTCTCAGGCGCTGGCTCCGCATGATGGACGGTACGGCGCATGCCAGGGCGATGACGGCCTGACCATGACCGCCGCCATCGACAGGCCAACCAATCTGCAGGCCTGGGCGCGCGAGCGTGATGGCCGCGATCGGCTCGCCCGCACGCTCGGCGTCGAACTGCTCGAGATATCGCCCGGGCTGGTGCGGGTGGCGATGACCGTAACCGAGAACATGCTGAACGCCCACGACATGTGCCATGGCGGCGCTATTTTCAGCCTGGCCGATTGCGGTTTCTACTACGCCTGCAATTCCTCCGGCGTCGATTCGGTGGCCGCAGGCTGCGACATCAACTTCGTGCGACCGGCGCGGCTTGGCGACCGCCTGGAAGCCGTGGTGCGCGAGCGTTCGCGCAGCCGTCGCAGCGGCCTCTACGATGCCGAGGTCCGCAACGCCCAGGGCCAGCTCGTGGCCGTGATGAGCGGCCGCGCCATGGCGGTGGCGCCAGGTTCCTGATCAACCGCGCTCTTTCAGTCCGCGCTGTTTCATGCGCCAGATGAGCTGATCCAGCCGATCCTGGCCGAAGAACGGCTCGCCTTCGAACGTCATCAGCGGCACGCCCCAGTGGCCGGCAGCGCGCTGCGCCTTCTGGTTCGCCTCGATTTGCGCATCGTGGCCTGCCGGATCGGCGGCGATGGCCGCGTCCAGTTTCGCCAGATCGAATCCGGCTTCGGCTGCGGCGCGCTGCAGATGGTCGCCCTCGTTCCATCCCGTGACCTCGCCGGACCAGATTAGGTGCGCCACCCGGCGCACGAAAGCGAAGCCGTCGCCGGAACGGATAGCCGCCACGCCCAACCTGGTCAGGCGATGGATGTAGGGCTGCTCCTTCGGGATTGTCAGCGTCGCCATGTCCATCTTGACCGGGTCGGGCTTCGGCCAGGCGTAGGGAATGCCGCCCATCTGCGCGACCCGCATCGTGTCGCGCAACAGATAGGGCGCGAAGAGCGGGTCGGTGCGCGTGAAGAAATCGGGCGTGCGTATCGCCAGCGGATAGACCGGCCTGATGTCAACCGCGAAATCGTATTGCCGCATGGCGCGTTCCAGCGGCGGCAGCAGCAGGTAGGAGTAGGGTGAACGAAAGGAATAGAAGAGATCGATGCGCAAGGTCATGGTGCGATCCTAAGCCGATTCCAAGGGACTGGCGCGCATCACGATCGCGCGATGGTCGCCGCCAGCCGGCAGGGTGCCGAACGCGCTGCCATGGTTGCCATCGAGTCGAGCGGCGCAGAAGGCGTCCGCCATGGCGGCCGGCGCATGGCGGACCATCAGCGATCCCTGCATCAGCAGCGCCAGCTTCTCGACGATGCGGCGGGCGCGCGTCTCGAAGTCCGACAGATCTTTCACCATCTCGCGGCAATTCTTCAGGTAGGCATCGAAGCGGCGATCCGCGCCGCTGGCCGCCTGCGCCTCGACGAAGAACGCTTCCAGCGTATCGGGCTCGCGCGACAGCGCCCGCAGCACGTCTAGGCACTGCACGTTGCCCGAACCTTCCCAGATGCCGTTGAGCGGCGCGTCGCGATAGAGTCGCGGCATGATCGATTCTTCGACGTAACCGTTGCCGCCGTGGCACTCGAGAGCCTCGCAGACCGCCATCGGGCTGCGCTTGCACAGCCAGTATTTGGCGATCGGTGTCATCAGCCGTCCGAGCTTCTCCTCCTGGGGATCTTCGGCCGCCCGGTCGAATGTTCTAGCCACCCGCAGCGCCAGCGACGTGGCGGCTTCGGATTCGAGCGCCAGATCGGCCAGCACGTTGGTCATCAGCTTCTGATCGACCAGCCGCGCGCCAAAGGCCGAGCGCCAGCTGGCGTGATTGATCGCCTGCGCCGTGGCATGGCGCATCATGGCGGCGGCGCCGAACGACGTGTCGAGGCGCGTGTGCCGCACCATCTCGATAATCGTCGAGACGCCGCGTCCTTCCTCGCCGACAAGCACGCCGTAGGCGCCGTAGAACTCGATCTCGCTGGAGGCATTGGAGCGGTTGCCCAACTTGTCCTTCAGCCTTTGCAGGTGCAGGGAGTTGCGTTCGCCGTCCGGCTTGAAGCGCGGAACGAAGAAGCAGCTCAGCCCGCCCGGCGCCTGCGCCAGTACGAGGAACGCATCGCACATCGGCGCCGAGCAGAACCACTTGTGTCCAACGATCTCGTAGGCGCCGCCTGGACCTCCATTGCCCGTAGGCCGCGCCTGACTGGAATTGGCCCTGACGTCGGATCCACCCTGCTTTTCCGTCATCGCCATGCCGATCAGCACACCGGCCTTCGTATTGGCTGGCCGCAGCTCCGGTTCGTAGGCGCGCGCCGTCACCAGCGGCTCCCATGTCTTGGCCAGTTCCGGCAGCCGGCGCAGCGCCGGGACGACGGCGAAAGTCATGGTCAGCGGGCAGGCCGGCCCCTCGTTGATCTGGATGAAGGGAAAGTAGAGCGCGGCCCGTGCGACATGGGCGCCCGGCCTGTTCTCGTTCCACGGCAGCGAATGCACGCCATTCTCGATGCCCAGCCGCATCAGCCAGTGCCAGGCGGGATGGAATTCGACCTCGTCGATGCGGTGGCCGAACCGGTCGTGGGTGCGCAGCACGGGTTCGTTGCGGTCGGCCAGAAAACCCTGCCGGATGGCCTCGGCCGAGCCGGCAATGGCGCCGAACGTCGTCGCCCGCTCGAGAATCCAGTCGCCACCCTCGCGTCGAACGGCGTCGACGAGCGCCCGGTCGGCCTTGAACGAATTGTAGTTTTCGAGCGGTCTGGCCTGGTTGATAACCGTATGCGTTGCGAAAGGGGCTGGCTGATTGCCGACGGCTGGAGAGGCCATGGCTTTCCTCCGGAAATGTGTCTCTTGGGGCCATCATAGGCCAGCCGGAACGGCATGACAGGGCAAAGCGCCTGCCGTTTGCCCGATGTTTGCCGCAGGGATTCCGTGGTATGGAATTGCCCTGTCCTGGGGAGGCACAATGACCAGCATCGGCATATTCTTCATCGTCCTGATCGTCGTCGGTCTCGTCTTTCTCTATCTCACGGTCAAGACCGTGCCGCAGGGCGAGAACTGGACGGTGGAAACCTTCGGCCGCTTCACCCGTACCCTCACTCCGGGCCTCAACATCATCGTGCCGCTGATCAACCGCGTCGGCGCAAAGATGAACATGCAGGAGAACGTCCTCGACATTCCCTCGCAGAAGGTCATCACCAAGGACAATGCCATCGTCACGGTCGACGCTGTCGCCTTCTTCCAGGTGATCGATGCGGCCCGCGCCGCCTACGAGGTCGCCAATCTGGTGCTGGCCATGACCAACTTGGCGCTGACCAACATCCGCAACGTCATCGGCAACATGAACCTCGACGACGTGCTCGCCAAGCGCAACGACGTCAACGACACGCTGCTGTCGATCATCGACCAGGCGACCAACCCCTGGGGCGTCAAGGTGCTGCGCGTCGAGCTCAAGGACATCGTGCCGCCCGAAGATATGGTGCAGGCCATGGCGCGGCAGATGAAAGCCGAGCGCGAGAAGCGCGCTGTCATTCTCGAAGCAGAAGGTGTGCGCGAGGCCAGCATCAAGCGCGCCGAAGGCGAGAAGCAGGCGCAGATTCTCGAGGCCGAGGGGCGGCGCGAAGCCGCCTTCCGGGACGCCGAGGCGCGCGAGCGCGAAGCGGAGGCGGAAGCCAAGGCGACCACCATGGTGGCGCAGGCGGTCCAGGGCACCGGTTCGCAGGCGGTGAGCTATTTCCTCGGTCAGCAATATGTTGCGGCGCTGGCGAAGATGGGCACAGCGAACAACAGCAAGCTGATCTTTATGCCGCTCGATGCGGCGGGCGTCATGGGCACGGTCGGCGGCATTCTGGAACTGGTCAAGGATGCCCAGTCGGCCGCCGCGACGACGCGTGCCCGTACTTCGGTGCCGCCGGCGGGCGAACGCGGCTAGGAGATCCATCGATGGTTTCGGAGCTGGGCATCGAATTCTGGCATTGGCTGGCTTTGGCCGGTGTCGCATTGCTGCTCGAGATGCTGATTCCCGGCATCTTCTTCATGTTCGTGGCGGCCGGCGCGGGCGTTGCCGGTATCGTGCTGCTGTTCGTTCCCTCGCTGCCGCTGACCTGGCAGTTGCTGGTTTTCATTTCGGTCGCCGTTGTCGCCGCCTATGTCGGGCGCAAATATCTGGTCCGGTTCCAGCGCGATCGGGACACTACCGAATCCGACACGCTAAACCGTCGCGGTTCGGAGTTCGTCGGTCAGGTGGTCACGCTGGTCGAACCGATCGTCGCCGGCCGCGGCCGGGCGCGGGTCGGCGATACCACATGGACGGTGACGGGTCCCGATGCGCCGGCCGGCGCGATGGTCGAAGTGATCGCCAGTAGCGGTACGGAACTGCGCGTCAAGCCGCGCGGTTCCTGACGTCAGCCGCCGGCGTATTTCTTCTCCAGCATGGCGTGCACGCCCTTGTGGCCGTCGACCAGCTGCGTCACGTGCAGATCGCAGGCGAGGCTGCACAGCATGTAGGCGTCTTCGGGTGCGATGTTGGTGCGCTCGCAGATCAGCACGATCATTTCGCGCAGCGCCTGCTTGGCGGCGTCGTCGAGATCGGGATCCATGCCATGGGTGATGTAGTGCGTCGCCGTCTCGCCGCGCGGCATGGTGAGCTTGCGGCCCTTGTGCACGGTCAGTCTGAACGTGCCGCTGAGACTGGTCTCCAGCGCCGTCAGATTGACCTCGCCATCGCCCTGCACGCCGTGCCCGTCGCCGGTCGAGAACAGCGCACCCTCGGTGAACACCGGCAGGAAGAGCTTCGAGCCGACGCCGAGCTCCTTGTTGTCGATATTGCCGCCGAAGGCGCGCGGCTCGACCGAGCTCACCGCGCCCCATTCCGGCGGCGGCGCCACCGCCATGATGCCGAAAAACGGCTTGAGGGGAATCTCCAGTCCCCAGGGCATGGTGCAGACGCCGCGTTTGGCGTCGATCGGAATCACCGTCCGGCGGGTGAAGGGGAAATCCTCGGGCAACGTGCCGAATAGCGGGCGCTGCAGATTCCAGCCCCACGAGGTGCGGAACTTGATATCGAGCACCTCGATCTCGAGGCTGTCGCCCGGCATGGCGCCTTCGACATGCACCGGTCCGGTCAGGATATGGCGGCCCAGGAACGGCGTGTGCGCCTTGTGTATCTCGCGATGCTCGGGCAGCACCTCGTAGGGCGGCTCGGGCAGGATCTCCGGCCCGCCCGATACGCAATGCACCGTCACCGTGTCGCCTGACTTCACCCGGAGCTTGGGCTGGAGCCTGGCGTCGAAGTAGCCCCAATGCACCGTCTCCGGCGAGGAATGAAGTTCATGCTGTGTCATGGTGGCGGTCCGTCCCCTTGTGGCATGGTGGGCTGAGCGAAGCATGATCCATGCCATCTGAAAGCGAAACCCGGCCGCGCCAATGAACTACCGCCACGTCTTCCATGCCGGCAATTTCGCCGATGTGCTGAAGCATGCCGTGCTGTGCCTGGCGCTGGCGCGGCTGGCGGACAAGGACAAGCCGTTCGTCGTCGTCGATACCCATGCCGGCGCCGGGCGCTACGATCTCCACGAACCGCAGCCCGGCCGCACCGGAGAGGCCGAACGCGGCATCCATCGCCTGCTCGCGGCCCCGGATCGGCCGCCGGCGCTGAAGCGCTATCTCGACATCGTGCGCCAGTTCGATCGCTTTCTGGGCGGCGGGAGCGGCCGCCTGCGCCATTATCCGGGCTCGCCGCGGCTGGCCCGCGCCATGCTGCGGCCGGGCGACCGGCTCGTGGCCTGCGAGCTGCACGAGAAGGACGGTCTGGCGCTGCGCCGGGAATTCGCCGGCGATCCCCAGGTCGAGATCCGTCGCGGCGATGGCTACGCGGCGCTGAAGGCGCTGTTGCCGCCGCCCGAACGCCGCGGCCTGGTCCTGATCGATCCTCCCTTCGAGGCGAGGGACGAATTCGAGCGCCTGCAGCGCGCACTTGGCCAGGCGCTGCGACGCTTCGCCACCGGCCAGTATCTGGTCTGGTATCCAGTCAAGGACATCGCCGCCGTCGCCGGCTTCAAGGCCTGGCTCGAAGCGGCCGGGCTGCGGCGTACGCTGACGGTCGAGTTGGAAGTCGCGCCGCCGGCGCCGAGCGCGCTGGCGCGGGCTGGCATGGCGCTGGTAAACGCGCCATGGCCGATCGAGGACGAGCTGGCACGGCTTGGGCCATGGCTCGCCGCAACCCTGGGGGGCGGGCAGGGAAAGTTCGAGCTCGACTGGATCGTCCGGGATCAGTCCTGAGCGGCGCGCCAGCGATCAGGTCGCGGCGCCAGCAGCATGAACACGACCGCCAGCGCCATCATGGCCGCCGCCCCCAGAATGGCGAACTGGTACGAGCGCGTCAGATCGAAGGCGTAGCCTGCGACTGCCGGGCCGAACAGCGTGCCGAAGGCGACGCTGGTGTAGAGCAGGCCGATGATGCTGGAAACGTGGCGTACGCCGAAATAGTCGGCGGTCATCGCCGGGATCAGCGCCACGAAGCCGCCGTAGAAGGCGCCGAACAGCGCTGCGAACACGATCAGCGCCCAGGAGGCGCTCGACACCGACCACCACAGCATCATCGCGGTCAGCCCGGCGAACATCAGCGCCAGCCCGACCCTGCGGCCGTAGCGGTCGGCGATGCCGCCGAAGGCGAAGCGGCCGACGATCGACCCCACGCCGATGATGCTGATCAGCAGCAGCGCCTGCTGCGGATCGACGCCATGGTCGCTGGCATAGGGCACCAGATGGACGAACGGCACGAACAGCGCCAGACCGCTGCTGCAGCAGGCGGCGTACAGCATCCAGAACGGCCGGCTGCGCAGGGCCACGCCGGCGCCGAAGCTGCGGCCGCTGGCGACGCTGGCGGCCGTCGCCGGTTGCGGCGGTAGCCCGTCCGGCCCGCTGCCGCGCAGTTCCGGCTGATCGTCCAGCAGAAGCGCGGCCACCGCGCCGATCGCCAGGGTCAGCAGCGCCAGCGCCAGATAGGCGGCGCGCCAGCCCATGTCGGCGACGATCAGCCCCGCCAGCGGCGGCAGCACCAGCGTGCCGGCGCCGATGCCGGACACCGCCAGTCCCGATGCCAGGCCGCGTTTGCGCACGAACCATTTCTGCACCGCCGCGATCGCCGGCACATAGGCGAAGCCGACGCCGACGCCGACGCCGATGCCGTAGGCGGCATAGATCTGCCACAGCGTCTGCGCCTGGCTGGCGAAGGCCAGGCCGGCGGCCGTGATCACGATGCCCAGCGCCACGATGGGGCGCGGCCCCCATCGATCCGACAGCGGCCCGCTGACGGCGCCCAAAGCGAAATAGAGGAAGCCGGCGATCGAGAACACCAGCGCCGTTTCGCCGCGCGTGGCGCCGTACTCGGCCTGCAGCGGCAGGAAGAACGCATTGAAGGCGTAGGTGACGCCGAAGCCGACGCACAGCACCACGAAGGTGCTGGCGACCACGACCCATCCATAGAATATGCCGCGCCGCGGCATGGCAATCTCGCTCATCGGCGCGCGCGTCCGGTTGGTTCCGGCCGCCTTCGGTTCTGGTGCATGCGTTTCCTCGCCCGCGATGGTGCAGGGCGCGGCCGCAATTGGCAATCGTGCGCCGCGCATGCCTGCGCCTGTCGGAACCCGGGGTGGTGCTCGGGGCTTTCGTCGACAGGAGGGGCGCATGGCGAGATTATGCTTCAGACATGGCCCGCTGCTGGCGCTGCTGTTGGCCGCCATCAGCATGGCGTTCAGCTTCTGCCACCTCATGGAGCTGCCTGCGCGGATCGACTGGCCGCAGGAACTTTGGGTCGGCTCGACCGTGATCGGCGGCCAGTACCGCATGTTCGGCACGCTGGGCGCTTTCGTGGAGCTGTCGGCCATCGTCGGTCTGGGCGTCTGGTGGTACGCGAGCCGCCCGGCCGGCAGGCTGCGTCTGGCGGCGACGGTGCTGTACCTGGCCGCGCTGGCGATATGGTGGACCGTCGTTTTTCCCGCCAACGGCGAATTCGCCTTATGGCAGGAGCGCAGCGTGCCCGCCGACTGGGAGGCGTGGCGGCGACGCTGGGAACTGGGCCACGCCGTCATGGCGGTGCTGAAAATCATCGGCTTGGCGCTGGTTTTCCAGTCTGTTCTGCCGAAACAACCGGCAACGGCCTAAAATCGCTAGGATTTCCAGCTTTCGCGTTGACTCCGGCCGGCCTGACCATTGAAATCGGCCGCCAGAACGGGGGGCAAGGGGAGCCAATGAGCGCGGCGGAGCGCATATCCGGCGATGCGTGGTGCGAACGCATCCAAAGCAAGGGCCGCGCGACGATGAGCGTCGGCGGTCGCTGGACCGTGTTCACGTTGGGCCGGCTGGAAAAGCCCCTGGAGGCGATGCTGGGCCGCGGCCAGCGTGCCGATGCGATCGACCTCAGCGCTCTCGAAGAACTCGACACGGCCGGCGCCGGCGAAATCCTGCGTCTGGCGACGTCGCTGGGCAGGGGAACGGCGGTGCCGATAGAGGGCGCCCGCGATACCCACGCCCATCTGATAGATCTCGTCGCCCGGCAGAAGGTCGTGCGCGAGAAGCCCCAGCGCGAGTCCTGGATCATCGCCCGGCTTACGCTGATCGGCCAGACCAGCGTCGGCATTCTCCTGCAGGCCGCCAATCTGCTGGCCTTCTTCGGCGAAACGCTGGTCGTCATGGGTTCGGTGCTGCTGTCGCCGCGCCGCCTGCGCACGAAGGCGATCGCCAATCTGATGGAGGAGGTGTGGCTGCGCGCCTTGCCGATCGTCGGCACGCTGGTCTTTCTGATCGGTGTCGTGCTGGCCTACCAGGGCATCGAGCAGCTGCGGCGTTTCGGGGCCCAGGCCTTCACCGTCGACATGGTCGGCCTCTCGGTGCTGCGCGAAATCGGTGTGCTGCTGACCGCCATCATCGTCGCCGGCCGTTCGGGCAGCGCATTCACCGCCCAGATCGGCACCATGCGCGTCAATCTCGAGGTCGACGCGATGTCGACGATGGGCCTGCATCCGATCGAGGTGCTGGTGCTGCCTCGCATCATCGCGCTGGTGATCACCATGCCGCTGCTGACCTTCTTCGCCAACATCATGGGCCTGCTGGGCGGGGCGCTGGCCAGTTCGATCTTCCTCGACTTCACCCTCGGCCAGTATTTCGACAGGCTGCAGGAGGTGGTCGAAATCAAGCATTTCTGGGTCGGCATGGTGAAGGCCCCCGTTTTCGCTTTCGTCATAGCGGTGGTCGGCTGCTACGAGGGCCTGCAGGTCAGCGGCAGCGCCGAGAGCGTCGGCCGGCTGACGACGAAGGCAGTGGTCGAATCGATCTTCCTGGTCATTATTCTCGATGCCGCCTTCTCCATCCTGTTCGTGTCGATGGGCATATGAAGTTCCTACGCTCAGCCCCCGACGACGATGACGGCCCGCTCAGCCTGGTTCTGGGCCATCCGCCGCACGACCGGCCGGTGGTTATCCATATCCGCAACCTGAAGACCAAGTTCGGCACCAAGGTGATCCACCACCACTTGGCGCTCGACGTGTTCCGCGGCGAGGTGATGGGGCTTGTCGGCGGCTCGGGCACCGGCAAGTCGGTTCTGCTGCGCACGATCATCGGGCTCATCCACCAGAAGAAGGGCGTGATCGAGGTGTTCGGCCAGAACACCGATACGCTAAACGGCGCGGCCCGCCGGCGGCTGCAGTCGCGCTGGGGCGTGCTGTTCCAGGACGGCGCGCTGTTCTCCTCGCTGACCGTCGCGGAGAACATCCAGGTGCCCTTGCGCGAGCATACTCGCCTGACCGCGCGCCAGCTCGACGAGGTCGCGGCGCTCAAGGTGGCGATGGTCGGATTGCCGCCGGATGCGGCGCACAAGTACCCGTCCGAGCTGTCGGGCGGCATGCGCAAGCGCGCCGGCCTGGCGCGCGCCCTGGCGCTCGATCCGCCGCTGCTGTTTCTCGACGAGCCGACAGCCGGCCTCGATCCGATCGGCGCCGCCGCATTCGATCAGCTGGTCCGGGATCTGCAGCGCAATCTCGGTCTGACCGTGCTGATGGTGACGCACGATCTTGATTCGCTGAACGCCATTTGCGATCGCATCGCCGTTCTGCTCGACAAACGGGTGGTGGTCGGTGCGATGCCGGAACTGCTAGAGTTCGACCACCCCTGGGTCAGGGAATATTTCCACGGACCGCGCGGGCGCGCCGCCCGGTCCGAAGCGGTGTAGACGGAGTCACGATGGAAAACCGCGCCCATTTCGTCATCATTGGCGCCGCCGTGGTCGCTTTCGTGGCCGCCCTGGTGGCATTCGTGGTCTGGAAGCTCGACAGCGGCACCCAGGAGGAGCTGGCCTATTACCGCATTTACTTCGACGGCGAGGTGCAGGGCCTGACTCCCGATTCGCCGGTATTCTATCGCGGCATCAAGGTGGGGCGGGTCACCGACGTGCGCATCGGCACGCGCGATATCACCCAGGCCGATGGCAGCACGCGCAAGGTCGAGAAGATCGTCGTCACCGTCGCCATCAATTTCGATCAGCCGATTCGCGAGAATTCCTACGCCCTGTTCGAGAAGCCGCTGATCGCCGGCCAGTCCTTCATCCAGATCGTCGGCGGACCCGATGGCGATCCGGCCAAGCAGCGCAAGCGCGAGGGACAGTTGCCGTATCCGGAGATCGCGCCCGGCACCACCTTCTTCCAGGCCGCCGCGTCATCGGCGCAGGACGTTCTGGCCAAGGCCAGCCAGAGCATAGACCGCGTCAATGCGCTGCTGTCTGACGAGAACATCGCTTCCGTCAACCGCACGCTGAGCAACATCGCGGCGCTGACCGGCACCTTCGAATCGCGCAACAAGGAAATCGAGCAGATGGTGGCCGAACTGCCGGCCACGATGACGCAGCTGCGCACCACCATGGCGTCGATCGAACAGCTCGGCAAATCCGCAAACCTGCTGCTGACCGAGCTCGGGCCGCAGGACGAGGCGGCCAAGAAGCTGCTGGCCGGCAGCGATCCATCGGAACTGCGCCAGACGATGATCGCGGCGCGTTCGGCGATCAACAACATCAACGCCGCCGCCGACAGCGTCAACAAGCTGCTGGGCGACAACCGTGCGCCGCTGCGGCAGTTCACCGAGCAGAGCCTCGGCGAGTTCAGCCAGATGATCCGCGAGCTGCGGGCGCTGGCGGCCAATCTCAACGTCATCGTCACGCGCATCGAGCGCGATCCGACCGGTTTCATCTTCGGCGGCAAGCAGGGCTACCAGCCCGACCGCCAGCGCTAGGACGGCATCATGACTGCACGACGGACCCTGACCACGCTGCGCAATCTTCTCGCCGCGGCCGCCGTGGCGGCAGGCTTGACCGCCTGCGGCGTGCTGCCAGACATCAAGACGCCGACCGATCTCTACACTTTGTCGCCCAAGAGCACCTTCGACGCCAACCTGCCGAGCGTCTACTGGCAGCTCGTGGTCGAAACGCCCGTGGCGCCGGCCAATCTGAACACCGGCCGGATGGCGATCTCGAGCACTCGCCTGTCGACCGACTACTACGCCACCTCGGCCTGGACCGATCGCGCGCCGCTGATGGTGCAGACGCTGATCATCGAGTCCTTCGAGAATTCCAAACGCATCGTCGCCGTCGGCCGCGAATCGGTCGGTTTGCGCGCCAACTACCTGCTGCAGACCGAGCTGCGCGAGTTCCAGGCCGAGACCTATCACGGACCCAACCCCGTGGCCCGCGTCCGCGTCAATGCCAAGATCGTGCGCATGCCGGAACGACAGATCATCGGGTCCGCGTCCTTCGAGCGCTGTCGGGCGGCCGCCGGACCGGACGTGCCGCAAGTCGTTGCCGCGTTCGACGACGCGCTGGGGGCGGTGCTGAGGCGCATGGTGGCGTGGGTGCTGACCACGCCGCCGCCCGAAGCCAGCGAGGACAGCGATCGCAGGCTGGTCGAGCGCTTCCGCAATCCGTCCAACGTGATCGACGACATCTCGGGCTGCCCGACGCAGAGCCAGGCGCCGGCTTCCACAGCCCCGGCGCCGCGGAGCTGATAGCCTCTCATGGCCCGCCCCGTCAATCTCGACTGGGCGCGGCTGGCCGACGCCGTCGATGGGGCGACGGTCGAGATCGAAGGCTGGCTGTCGCCGATCGAACTGGCGGCCGCACATCGCTACTTCTTTCTGGTGCCGGCGATCGCCTGCTGTCTTGGCTGCCCGCCACGGAATCCCGAACAAGCGGTCGAAGTCTTCGCCGATGCTGGCATACCCCCGCAATCCGGGCCGGTTCGTCTGCGCGGCGTATGGTGCCGGCTCGACGACGATCCGAATGGCTGGCGCTGGCAGCTGCGCCGGGCGCGATTGATCCAGGCGCCGCTCTCGCGGCGAACTGTGCTGGGGGCGCTAGCGCTGCCGCTGGCCGCCGTCGCTTCCGTCCCGGCGGCGGCGCAGAAAGACGACGACTCTGCCGTCGCCGCGATCCTTCGCCAGCACGCGCCGATCGATATCCATTCCCATGCCGGACGCGTTACGCGGCCGTCCAATCCCATCACGGACGTCGCCGGGCAGATGCGCCAGGGCGGCATGGCGGCGATCTGCCTGGCCATGGTGGCGGACGGTCCCACCATCCGCCCGCAGCCCGATGGCCGCATCGTCGCGGTCCGCCAGCCCGAGCCGGGTGAGCTTTATGCCTGGAGCAAGCCTGCCTTCGAGCGGCTGCATCAGCTGGCGCGCGAGCAGTCGATAGCGATCGTCGACAGCGCTCCAGCCCTGGCGGCGGCGACGGCCGCCAGACCGTCGATCGTCGTATCGGCCGAAGGCGGCGATTTTCTCGAGGGCGATGTAGATCGCGTCGACGAGGCGCTGACGCGTTACGGCCTGCGCCATCTTCAGCTTACGCATTATCGTCCCAACGAGTTGGGCGACATCCAGACGGAGGCGCCGGTCCATGGAGGGCTGACTGACTTCGGCGTCGCGGTGATCCGCCGCTGCAATGCGCTGGGCATCGTGGTCGATGTCGCGCATGGCACGCTCGATCTGGTCAAACGCGCGGCGGAAACATCGAGCAAACCTCTGGTGATCTCGCATACGTCGCTTTCCGCCAATCCGCGGCCGCGCAGCCGCCAGATTTCGGCCGATCATGCGAAGGTGATCGCGCGGACCGGCGGCGTAATCGGCGTCTGGCCGCCTGGTTTCGTCTATCCGACCTTGCAGGCGATGGCGGTGGGCATGGCGCGGCTTGCCGAAACGATCGGCGTCGATCACGTCGGCATCGGCAGCGACCAGCGGGGATTGACCGGCCCGTCGGTGTTCGACTCATATACGCAGCTGCCCGATCTCGTCGGCGCGCTGCTGGCGACCGGGTTCAACGCCGCCGAGGTCGGCAAGATCGTTGGCGGCAATTATCTCAGGGTGTTCGCGCAGACGCTCGCCTGAGCCTAGGGAGGAAAAACATGCAGGAAGTTCTCCAGCCGTCCGACTGGGCCCGCCCACGCGGCTATTCCAACGGCATCGCGGTCGAAGGCTCGGGCAAAACGGTCTACGTCGCCGGCCAGATCGGCGCCAACGCGCAGGGCAAGGTCGAGAGCGACGATTTCGGCCGGCAGATCGACCAGGCCTTCCGCAACGTGGTGCGGATCGTGCAGGAGGCCGGCGGACGGGCGAGCGACATCGTGCGCATGACCTGGTTCATCACCGACAAGGCGGCCTACAACGCTGCCGGCCCGGCCATCGGGGCCGCCTACAAGGAAACAATCGGCCGGCATTTTCCGACCATCACCGTCGTGTTCGTCGCTGCGCTGGTCGACGACCGCGCCAGGGTCGAGATCGAGGCGACCGCCTTCATCGCCGGCTGATTGGCGATGGCGAGCTGGACCAACTGGGCCGGCAACGTCGAATGCCATCCGGCGCGGCTGGCCGAGCCCGGCGACGTGGGCGAGATCGCCGCGCTGATGCGCGAGGCCGCGGCGCAGAACCTGCCGGTGCGGGTTGCCGGCAGCGGCCATTCCTTCACGCCGGTCGCCGCCTGTGACGGCATGCTGCTGTCGCTTGGCCGGCTGTCGGGCGTGCTGAAGGTCGACCGGCAGGGACAATGGGCCGACATCGCCGCCGGCACGCGCATTGCCGGTCTCGGCGCCGCGCTGCAATCGGCCGGGCTGGCGCTGGCCAACCAGGGCGACGTCGATGTCCAGGCTCTGGCCGGCGCGATTTCGACCGGCACGCACGGCACCGGACGCGAACTCGGCAGCCTTTCGACCATGGTGCGCGGGCTGACGCTGGTGGCGGCGTCGGGCGACCGGATTTCCATCGACGAAGCGGAGATCGACGTTCTGCGCGCCGCCAGCCTGTCCCTGGGGACGTTTGGCGTTGTCGTCGGCGTGCGCCTTGCGCTGGTCCCGGCCTATCGCCTTCATGAACGCGTCTGGCGCGAGCCGATCGGCCAGGCGATGGAACGCCTCGACGAGCACATTCTCGGCAACCGCCATTTCGAGTTCTTCTGGCTGCCCGAAAGCGACGAGGCCGAATGCAAGGCGCTGCATCCAACGCCGGACGATCCCGGCACCGCGCTGATGCCGGGCGAGCGCATTGACTGGAGCTGGCGTATCTTTCCCAGCGAGCGCGTGCGGAAATTCGTCGAGAGCGAATGGTCGGTGCCGGCGGCGGTTGGGCCGCAATGCTTCGCCGCGATCCGCGATCTCATGAGCACTCGCCATTCGGACGTCAAATGGCCTGTCGAGTATCGCACGCTGGCGGCCGACGAGTTGCCGCTCAGTCCCGCTTATGGCCGCGACTCGGTCGCCATCTCCATCCACCAGGGGGCAGGACGCCCGTGGGAGGAATTCTTCCGCGACGCGCAGGCAATCTTCCGCGGTTTCGGCGGTCGGCCGCACTGGGGCAAGTGGCATTCGCTGACGGCGCGCGATTTCGCCGCGCATTATCCGAAATGGGACGAGTTCAACCGCCTGCGCCGGCGCTTCGATCTCACCGGGCGTCTTCTCACGCCCTATCTGCGCGAGATCCTGGAGTAGCCGCGGCGTTGACCTCGTGCGGCACGCGTGCCAGCTTCCCGCCGGTTCGAAAATTTGGAGGGAAACTCGATGGCGCGCGACTGGAGCAAGGATGATCTGACCGTGGGTGTCGTCGGCACCGGCGCCATGGGCCGCGGCATCGCACAGGTATCGGCGACAGGTGGCATGCAGGTCCTCATGCACGACGCCATGCCCGGCAATGCCGAAAAGTCCCGCACCATGATCGTCGACCAGCTCAAGTCGCTGCAGGCCAAGGGGCGCATGAGTGAGGCCGACGTTGCCGCCGCATCCGACCGTCTAAAAGTCGTCGACGACATGACGGCTCTGGCGCCCTGCGACGTCGTCGTCGAAGCCGTATTCGAGGATCTCGAGGTCAAGCGCAAGCTCTTCAAAGAGTTGGAAACGGTACTGCGGCCCGACGCCATCATCGCCTCCAACACCTCCTCGATCCGCATCGCCTCGATCGCCGCCGCCTGCAGCAAGCGGGAGCGTGTCGCCGGGCTGCATTACTTCAATCCCGTGCCGCTGATGAAGCTGGTCGAGGTCATTCGCGGCGCCGAGACAGCGTCCTGGGTGACCGACGCGCTGATGACGCTGGGCAAGCGCCAGGGCAGGGTGCCGGTCAGCGTCGGCGACACGCCTGGCTTCCTGGTCAATCTCGGCGGCACGGCCATCGGTACCGAGGGTCTGCGCATCTACCAGGAGGGTGTCGCCAGCCCGGCGCAGATCGACGCCATCATGCGCGACGCCTGCGGCTTCCGCATGGGGCCGTTCGAGCTGATGGACCTGACCGGCATCGACGTGAACTTTCCCGCCCGCCGCATCATCTACGAGGGCTTCTTCCACGACCGCCGCATGACGCCGTCGCCGCTGCACGAAGGCATGTTCCATGCCGGACGTCTCGGTCGCAAGACGAAGGGCGGCTGGTACGACTACGACGAGAAGGGCGGCAAGGTCGATCCCGGCGCCGATGCGGCGACATCCGCCGCGCCGGCTGCCGCAATATTCGCGGCCGAACCGCTGCCGGCTTCCGTCGGCGCACTGCTGCAGGCGGCTGGCGCATCGCTTCTGGCCAGGGATGACGGCAAGGCGCCGATCCTCGTCGCGCCGATCGGCGACGACTGCACCACGACCGTGGCGCGGCTCGGCCTCGATCCGGCACGCACCGTGGCGATCGATCCGACCGGCAACGTCGCCGCGCGCGCAACACTGATGTGCTGCCCCGGCGCCTCGGCCGCGATCCGCGACTCCGTCGCGGCGTTGCTGGTCAAGGCCGGCGGCAAGGTCACCGTGATCAACGACAGTCCCGGTTTCGTGGCCCAGCGCGTGCGCGGCCAGATCGCCAATCTCGGCTGCGAGATGGCGCAGCAGCGCATCGCCACGCCGGCCGACATCGACACCGCCATGACGCTGGGCCTCAACTATCCGCTGGGGCCGCTGGCGATCGTCGACGATCTCGGGGTGCGCAACACCTTCGACATACTGACCCGCCTGCAGGCCATCACCGGCGACGACCGCTACAGGCCCAGCCAGTGGCTGCGCCGCCGCGCGTTGCTCGGGCTGAAGGCGCATACGCCGGACGAGGCGGCCTAGCCCATCCGGTTCTGCCCCGCGAAAGCTCGGGCGGTTCTGGGGTGCGGGACGGGCTTGCGCTCTGCTATGCGGGTGAATACGTGTTCACCAGCGGCAACTTGACCTTTACGTTAACGTAAACTACGGTCGGCCGGGACTGGGGCGAAACCGCTGGCCGTGTCCGGCGGGGCGCGCCATTCTTTTTCGACCGGCAAGAACCAGGGTTGAACCCCCGCGCGAAACCGCTTCGCGCCACTGGGTCGATACGGGACGAGGAGACGATCTTGACGGCACTTGCCAACGCCTACACCGCCGAACACCAGATGTTCCGCGAAACCGCCCGCCGCTTCTTCGAGAAGGAAGTGCAGCCCTTCCATGCCAAGTGGGAAGAGGACGGCATCGTGCCGAAGGAAGTCTGGCGCAAGGCCGGCGCGCAGGGCCTGCTGTGCATGTCGGTGCCGGAGGAATACGGCGGCGTCGGCGGCGATTTCCTCTACAGCGCCATCGCCATCGAGGAGCAGGGCAGGGTCGGCGCGTCCGGCCCTGGCTTCTCGCTGCATACCGACATAACCACGCCCTATTTCCTCGCCTACGCTTCCGAAGAGCAGAAGAAGCACTGGCTGCCGAAGATGGTGTCGGGCGAGGTCATCACCGCCATCGCCATGACCGAACCGGGCACCGGCTCCGACCTGCAGAGCGTCAAGACCACGGCGGTCAAGGACGGCAACGAGCTGGTGATCAACGGTTCGAAGACCTTCATCACCAACGGCCAGAACGCCGATCTGATCATCGTCGTCTGCAAGACCGATCCCAAGGCCGGCGCCAAGGGCACCTCGCTGGTGCTGGTCGAGGCCGAGCGCGAGGGCTTCAAGCGCGGCCGCAACCTGGAGAAGATCGGGCTCAAGGCGCAGGACACCTCGGAGCTGTTCTTCGACAACGTCCGCGTGCCGACGACCAATATGCTGGGCGCCGACGGCATGGGCTTCGTGCAGCTGATGCAGATGCTGCCGCAGGAGCGCCTGGTCGTCGCCATCCAGGCCGTCGCCGCCATGGAGCTGGCGCTGGCCGAGACGATCAAGTACACGCGCGAGCGCAAGGCGTTCGGCAAGTCGATCATCGACTTCCAAAATACCCGCTTCAAGCTCGCCGAACTGAAGACCAAGGCGCATATCGCGCGCGTCTTCGTCGACGACTGCACGGCGAAGCACCTCAAGGGCGAGCTCGACGTGCCGACCGCGGCGATGGCGAAGTACTGGACGTCCGACCTGCAGTGCAGCCTGATCGACGAGTGCCTGCAGCTGTTCGGCGGCTACGGCTACATGTGGGAATACCCGATCGCCCGGCTCTACGCCGACGCGCGGGTGCAGAAGATCTATGCCGGCACCAACGAGATCATGAAGGAACTGATCGGCCGGACCCTGTAGTTCAAGGTTGGGAGCGTACAACTCCGAAAGGACATGACCATGGTTGAAGCCTACATCTACGACGCCGTGCGCACCCCGCGCGGCAAGGGCCGCAAGGACGGCGCGCTGCACGAAGTCACCCCCGTCCGCCTCGCCGTCACCGCGCTCGAGGCGCTGCGCGACCGCAACAATCTCGACACCTCGACGGTCGACGACGTGGTGCTGGGCTGCGTCGCGCCGATCGGCGAGCAGGGCGCCGACATCGCCCGCACCGCCGCCGTGATGGCCAATTACTCCGAGACCGTCTCGGGCGTGCAGATCAACCGCTTCTGCGCCTCGGGCCTCGAGGCCGTCAACATGGCGGCCGCCCAGGTCATGTCGGGCCAGTCGCAGGCCGCCATCGGCGGCGGCGTCGAATCGATGTCGCGCATTCCGATGGGTTCGGACGGCGGCGCCTGGGCGGTCGATCCCGCCGTGGCCATGCCGATGTATTTCGTGCCGCAGGGCATCTCGGCCGACCTGGTTGCCACCAAGTACGGCTTCAGCCGCGACGACGTCGACGCCTACGCCGTCGAATCCCAGAAGCGCGCCAAGCACGCCTGGGACAAGGGCTACTTCAAGAAGTCCATCGTCGCGGTGAAGGACCAGAACGGCGTCGAGATCCTGGCGCATGACGAGCACATGCGGCCCACGACCACCATGCAGACGCTGGCCGCTCTGGAACCGTCCTTCAAGATGCAGGGCGAGAGCATGCCGGGCTTCGATGCGGTGGCGATGCAGCGCTATCCCGAGGTCGAGCGCATCAAGCACATGCACCATGCCGGCAATTCCTCGGGCATCGTCGACGGCGCCGCCGGCGTGCTGATCGGCAGCAAGGAGTTCGGCGAGCGCAACGGCCTGAAGCCGCGCGCCCGCATCAAGGGCTTCGCCTCGATCGGCTCGGAGCCGACCATCATGCTGACTGGCCCGGCGCCCTCGACCGAGAAGGTGCTGGCGCGGCTCGGTATGAAGACCACCGACATCGATCTCTACGAGCTCAACGAGGCTTTCGCCGCGGTGGTGCTGCGCTACATGCAGAAGCTCGACATCCCGCACGACAAGATGAACGTCAATGGCGGCGCCATCGCCATGGGCCATCCGCTGGGCGCCACCGGCGCGATGATCCTCGGCACTCTGCTCGACGAGCTGGAGCGTCGTGGCAAGGGCACCGGCCTCGCCACTCTGTGCATCGGCGGCGGCATGGGCGTGTCCACCGTCATCGAGCGCGTTTGATCCAACCGGCTCCGTTCCATTCCGGGAACGGAGCCGTTTCGTATTCCCGGCCCGGATCGACGCAGCGCCTTCGACGCGCTCGGTACCAATGCCGGTTGCACCAAGGAGCCGACTGACATGATCAACTACTCTGTCGACAGCGACGGCATCGCCACCATCCTGTGGGACATGCCCGGCCGCTCGATGAACGTGCTCAATGAGGGCTCGATCGCCGCCTTCGCCGAAGCCGCCCAGAAGGCCGCGGCGGACGAGAAGGTGAAGGGCGTCATTCTCACCTCCGGCAAGGACAGCTTCATCGCCGGCGCCGATCTCGACATGCTGCTGAACACCGACACCTCGGACGCCACCGCGGTGATGAACCAGTTCAGCCAGCTGCAGCGGCTGTTCCGCGGCTACGAGACCGGCGGCAAGCCCTGGGTCGCGGCGATCAACGGCACCGCCCTGGGCGGCGGCCTGGAAATCTGCCTCGCCTGCCACTACCGCATCGCCGCCGACAATCCCAAGGCCAAGATCGGCCAGCCGGAAGTGAAGCTCGGCCTGCTGCCCGGCGCCGGCGGCACGCAGCGCATTCCGCGCCTGCTGGGCTTCGGCATGGCCCAGGCCATGGGCGTCAGCCAGATCCTGATCGAGGGCAAGGACCTCTCGGTCGCCGAGGCCAAGAACCTCGGCGTCGTGCACGAGGTCGTGCCGGCCGACAAGCTGCTGGCCCGCGCCAAGGAATGGCTGATGACGCCGTCGAAGGAAGCGCCGATCAAGCCGACCTGGCCGAAAGCCCCGGCGCAGGTCGATGCCCGGGCCGTGCAGCCCTGGGACCGTCCCGGCTACAAGATTCCGGGCCTGCCCGGCGGCCAGATCTGGAGCCCGGCCGGCCTGCAGACCTTCATTGGCGCCAACGCGCTGGTCTCGGCGCGCACGCTCAGCGTCTATCCCGCGCCCAAGGCGATCCTGAGCTGCATCTACGAAGGCCTGATGCTGCCCTTCGACTCGGCGCTGAAGATCGAGACGCGCTACTTCGTCTCGCTGCTGCGCGATCCCGTCGCCAAGAGCATGATCCGCACGCTGTTCTTCGGCCTGCAGGACGCCAACAAGCTGGTGCGCCGGCCCAAGGGCGTCGACAAGCAGGACTATTCGAAGATCGGCATTCTCGGCGCCGGTTTCATGGGGGCGGGCATCGCCACCGTCTCGGTGCAGGCCGGCATCGACGTGGTGCTGATCGACCGCGACCAGG
>JBFWZG010000041.1:0-24342 GCA_050185515.1 Reyranellaceae bacterium | reverse complement strand
GTCCACAGCGACTGCATCGTATAGAAGGCGCTGCCGTCGCCCGACAGGCAGATCACCTTGCGATCGGGCGCGGCGACCGCGGCGCCGATCGACACCGGCATGGAAAAGCCGATCGAGCCGCCCATGTTGGTGATCCAGTCGTGCGGCGGCGCGCCGGCGGTCAGCGGCGCGAAGCCGCGGCCCGAGGTCACCGATTCGTCGATCACGACCGCGTTTTCCGGCAGCAGCGCGCCCAGCGCCGCGCCAAGCTTGTCCAGCGTGATCGCCCCGGTCGGCGCCTGCGGCCGCTCCGCCTTCTGCAGCACCGGTGCGGTCTTGCTCGCACCGAGCGCCTCGGCCAGCCGCGCCAGCGCATCCTCGAGATCCTGCTCCAGCCCGGCCAGGCGGTGGATTTCGCAGCCCTCCGGCGTCAGCAGGCTGGGCTTGTCGGGATAGGCGAAGAAGGCCACCGGCTGGCGCGCGCCGCACAGCACCAGGTGCTTCACGTCCTTCAGCACGTTCAGCGCGGGATCGACGGCGTAGGGCAGGCGCGGGATGAAGACGCGGCCGGCGCCGCGCTGCATGCGCACGTTCGACCATTGCGCCGAGATGCGGCAGCCGGTGGCGGCGGCGATGCGGCCGGCCAGCTCCAGCGGCTTCTCGCGCAAGGCGACGCCGGTCAGCATCAGCATGGCGTCCTTGCCGGCGCTCCTGAGGATGCGCGCGGCCTCGGCGATCGCCGCATCGTCGACCCTGGCGCGCGGCGCCGGCGCCGGCGTTTTCGCGATGCCGCTGCCCTCGTTCCAGGCGGTGTTGGCGGGCAGGATCAGCGTGGCGATCTGGCCCGGCGCGGTGCGGGCGGCGGCGATGGCGGCGGCGCCGTCGGCGGCGACTTCCTTCGCGCTGGGCGAGGTCTTGACCCAGTGCGACACCGGGCGGGCGATGCCCTCGATGTCGGCGGTCAGGGGCGAATCGTGTTCGATGTGGTAGGTGGCGTGCTCGCCGACGATGTTGACGATCGGCACGTTGGCCTTCTTGGCGTTGTGCAGATTGGCCAGCCCGTTGCCCAGCCCCGGCCCCAGATGCAGCAACGTCGCGGCCGGCCGGTCGGCCATGCGCGCAAAACCGTCGGCGGCCCCTGTCACCACGCCCTCGAACAGGCCCAGCACGCAGCGCATGCCGTCGACGCGGTCGAGGGCGGCCACGAAATGCATCTCCGACGTTCCCGGATTGGTGAAGCAGACATCGACGCCGCCCGCCACCAGCGTCCGCACCAGGCTTTCCGCTCCGTTCATCGTCTCGCTCCCGTCAGTCTGTTTTTCCGCCGGCAGGATAGGCCGCGGCGGCGGTGCCGCGCCAGCCCGGCAGGCCGCACGTCAGGCCTGCAGGCATGACAGTGGCCGGCGCGCAACCTACAATCGCCGTTCCTGCGTTCGCCTTTCGCACGCGCGCAACGCCAAGACGGTCCCGCAATGTCCTTCGACATACTGCTGCAGTACGGAATCATCATCGGCGCGGTGGTGCTGCCGCTGACGGTGATCCCCGATCTGCTGCGCGTGCGCCGCTCGCCGGCGGCGATGCTGGCCTGGCTGCTGGGCGTCGTGCTGCTGCCCTATCTGGTGGTGCCGCTCTATTTCGTGTTCAGCGGCCGCAAGCTGCCGCTCGGCAAGCGACGGCGGCGGCGCAAGGCGCAGCTGCGCCTGGCCGATGCCGGCGAGCTGCCCGAGGACCGCACCGTCGATCTCGACCGGCTGCTGCGCCGACTGCATCTGCCGGGCGCCAGCAACGGCAATCGCGTGACGCTCGAACGCGACGGCATGGAGGCGTGGCGCGCGGTCTGCCGCATCATCGACGGCGCCCAGCGCAGCTTGCACGTGGCGATCTACATTCTGGCCGACGACGACTCCGGCCGCGACGTGCTGGCGCGGCTCGCCGAGCGGGCGCGGCTCGGGGTCGACGTGCGTCTGCTGGTCGACGGCGTTGGCTCGATGGACCTGCCCGATGCGGCGCTGGCCGAATTGCGCGCGGCGGGCGGACACATCGCCTATTTCAATCCGCTGATCGTCGGGGTGTTCCGCGGCCTGGCCAACCTGCGCAACCATCGCAAGATCGTGATCGCCGACGGCGCCGTGGCGTGGAGCGGCGGGCGCAACTTCTCGGTCGACTACCTGCGCGCCCAATGCCCGCCCGATTGCTGGACCGATCTGTCCTTCACCATCGCCGGCCCGGCGGCGCAGATCATGCAGGAGGTGTTCTGGTCCGACTGGACCTTCGCCAGCGGCCGTCCGCCCGACAACGCGGCGCTGCCGCCGCCGCAGGCCGCCGGCCAGTCGGTGGTCCAGATCGTGCCGTCGGGGCCGGACGTGCCGGACGATCCGCTGTTCGCGGCCCTGCTGACGGCGAGCTTCGCCGCGCGCAAGCGGCTGTGGCTGATCTCACCCTATTTCGTGCCCGACGATTCGCTGATGCATGCCTGGCTGCTGGCGGCGCGGCTGGGCGTCGACGTGCGCATCGTCGTGCCGCAACGCTCCGATTCGCGGCTGGTCGACATGGCGCGCATGACCTACCTGCGCGAGCTGCAGGCCGCCGGGGCGCGCATCCTGCGCCATCAGGGCCCGACATTGCACATGAAGGCCTTCGTCATCGACGATGCGGTCTCGGGGATCGGCACGGCGAACATGGACGCGCGCAGCCTGTTCCTGAATTTCGAGGTCACGGCGCTGCTCTACAGCCGCGCCGATATCGATGCCGTGGCGGAAATCGCCGAGGCGCTGATGCGCGACTGCCAGGAGGGCATCCGCCCGGTGGGCCGCTATCGCGGCCTGATCTCCGGCGCCGCCCGCCTGTTCGCGCCGCTGCTGTAGGCAGCCGCCAAACTACTCCCCCTCATCCTGAGGAGCGAGCGCATGCGAGCGTCTCGAAGGATCGACTAGGCGAAGAACGCCACTGTGGCTTGTCCTTCGAGACGCGGCCCTTGCGGGCCGCTCCTCAGGACGAGGGGGAGTATTCAAGCCCGGAAAGCCGATTTCAGTTCCTTGACCAGATCGGTCTTCTCCCACGAGAAGCCGCCATCCTTCTCCGCCTTGCGGCCGAAATGGCCGTACGCGGCGGTGCGGGCGTAGATCGGGCGATTGAGCTTCAGATGCTCGCGGATGCCGCGCGGCGAGAGGTTGACCAGCTGCTGCAGCACTTTCGACAGCTTCGCCTCGTCGACCTGGCCGGTCTCGTGCAGGTTGACGTAGACCGAAAGCGGATGCGACACGCCGATCGCGTAGGACAGCTGGATGGTGCAGCGCTCGGCGAGCTCGGCGGCCACCACGTTCTTGGCGAGATAGCGCGCGGCATAGGCGGCGGAGCGATCGACCTTGGTCGGATCCTTGCCCGAGAACGCGCCGCCGCCATGCGGGGCGGCGCCGCCATAGGTGTCGACGATGATCTTGCGCCCGGTGAGGCCGGCATCGCCGTCGGGGCCGCCGATGACGAAACGGCCGGTCGGGTTGACGTAGAAATGGTCCTCCGGCGGCATCCAGCCCTTGGGCAGCACCTTTTCGACATAGGGTCGGACGATCTCGCGCACCATGTCCTGGTCGGCCTTCTCGCCGTGCTGGGTCGAGACCACGACGGCGGTGGCGCGCACCGGCTTGCCGTTGACGTACTGCAGCGTCACCTGGCTCTTGGCGTCGGGGCCGAGCAGCTTCTCCTTGCCCGAATGGCGGGCGGCGGCCATGTCGCGCAGGATGTTGTGCGCGTACTGGATCGGCGCCGGCATAAGCTCGGGCGTCTCGTTGCAGGCATAGCCGAACATGATGCCCTGGTCGCCCGCGCCCTCGTCCTTGTTGCCCTTGGCGTCGACGCCCTGGGCGATATCGGCCGACTGGCCGTGCAAGTAGACGCTGAGCTTGGCCTTCTTCCAGTGGAAGCCCTTCTGCTCGTAGCCGATGTCCTTGACGGCGCGGCGGGCCACGGCCTCGATCTTCTCCGCCTTGACCTTGCCGTTCTTCTCCACGAGCCCGCGCGGGCCGCGCACCTCGCCGGCGATGACGATGCGGTTGGTCGTCGTCAGCGTCTCGCAGGCGACGCGGGCATAGGGGTCCGCCGCGAGGAACAGGTCGACGATCTCGTCCGAGATGCGGTCGCACACCTTGTCGGGATGGCCTTCGGAAACGGATTCGCTGGTGAAGAGATAGTCCTTGAGCGCGGCCATGGCCTTGTTGTCTCCCATCGATCGCTGGACTCAGGGATCGACGGCGCGGCCGCCCAATCCGCTTAGCGTTTTTTTGCGTGGTCGCAAGTCGTCCAAATTCATCCACGGCCGCCGGAGCCCGGGGGTTCCGAAAAGCGCCTTATTTGCGTCGCCTGTGCCGAAAAAATCAAGGGGAGAAGCCGCTCCTGGCCGGGCGGTCGCGGCAGCCACGGAAATGTCGCGTCCGGCCGGCGCCGGCGGCCCGCCGACCAGTCGATGCGGTCGTGCGCTAGCGCTTGCCCTTGCGGCCGGTGACGGCGGCGGCGCTGGTCTGGCCGATCGTCTTCACCATCTCGAAGATGCGCTTGCGAACGCGCGGCTCGACGATCTTGTAGTAGGCGCGCACCAGCTCCAGCGTCTCGCGCTTGGCCAGCGGATCCTTCTCGTGCTGGAACTCGGCGGCGCTGTCGGACATGCCGCGACCGCGGCCCTTGCCGCCCGGACGGCCGACCAGAACGTTGACCGGCATCTCGTCGAAGAAATAGGAGACGGGAACGTCGAGCACCTTGCTGAATTCGTAAAGCCGGCTGCAGCCGATGCGGTTGGTGCCGCGTTCGTATTTCTGGATCTGCTGGAAGGTGAGGCCCACCGCGTCGCCGAGTTTCTCCTGGCTCATGCCGAGCAAGGTTCGGCGCTGACGCACGCGGCTGCCGACATGCACGTCGACCGGATGTGGCCTGCCCATTCTCTTCTTCTCCCGCTTTCCCTGGTGGCGTCGGTATTGCTGATCAGTTGCGTAACGGCAGGCGCGATGCCGTTCGCCTCATAAGCTGAGTGCATACAAATGTATGCGGTTCCCTCACCATGTCACGCTAAAAAACGCTGTTCGCTATTCAACCGGGACTATCGAACGGCGCAGATTGACGCACAAGACGGCCACGCCGATCAGAAGCACTGCCAGGGCCCAGTCGCCAAAGCGCGCATAGGGCGTCGGCGGCAGGGCGCGCGGCAACTCGTTGTCGATCACGCCGGTCTTTTCCAATCCGAGCCGCGCGACGGTTCTGCCATAGGAGTCGAATATGGCGGAAATACCGGTGTTGGCGGAACGCACCAGCGGCAGGCCTTCTTCGATCGCCCGCATCCGCGCATTGGCGAGGTGCTGGTAGGGTCCGCTGGAAACCCCGAACCACGCGTCATTAGTCACATTGAGCAGCCAACGCGGCCGGTCGCCCGGATCGACGACGGCGCCGGGGAAAATGATCTCATAGCAGATCAGGACGGACACCGGCGGCAGGCCGGGCAGGCGCAGGGTGCGCGGCCCGGGCCCCGCTTCGAAGGAGCCGCGGCCGACCGTGTCCTCCAAGGGCAGCCAGTCGCGCAGCGGCAGATACTCGCCCAGCGGCACGAGATGGAACTTGTCGTAGTCGGCCTGGATGTTGCCGTTGGAATCCACGACATGGACCGAGTTGTAGACCTCGCGCCTGCCGTCGTTGCCGAAGGTCGGCCGCGGCGCGCCAGTGAGAAGGTAGGCGCCCTTGGGCATGGCCCGCGCCATCGCCTCGCGATGGACGGCGCTGGGCGCCAGGGCGAAGGACACGGCGGTTTCGGGCCACACCACGATGGTGATCGGCTTGTCGGAGGGCAGCTCGGTCAGCCGCAGAGTCTTGGCGAAATGCGCGTTGGCCAGGCCCGACAGCCATTTCTCGGCCTGCGCCACGTTGGGCTGCACGACCCGCAGGTAGACGCCCTCCTGCTCGCCGCCCGGGTCGGATGCCAGCCGCGCCGCGCCGCCGCCCGCCAGCACGATCAGCAGCAGTGCCGCGGCGATGGTTGGCCGCAGCCCGGCGACCGGCAGGGTGAAGACCAGCAGGCTGAGCAGCGAGAGGCCGTAAATGCCCGTCAGGGCGGCGACCTGCGACACCGCATCGGAAATGGTCCAGGCATGGCCGATCTGGTTCCACGGAAAGCCCGTCAGTACGTGACCGCGCAGCCACTCGAAGACGACGAAGCAGACGGCGAACAGAACGACCCGACGCCATGTCGCATCGATCAGGCGCGGCAGGCGCCGGCAGAGCAGGCGGAACAGCGCCATGGCGCCGCCGACGAAGGCGGCCAGCAGCAGCGCCAGCCCGAGCACGGTCGGCGGGCCCATCAGGGCAAAATCGGCCGGCGGCACCAGATAGGCGAAGACGATCCAGTAGAGGCCGGTCGCGAAATGGCCGGCGCCCCAGAACGCGCCGCACCAGAACGCCGCCCATGGCCGTTCGGCTCCGTCGGCCAGCAGGAACAGCACCGGCAACGCGACCAGCATGGCCGGCGGGAAATCGACCGGCGGCATCGCCAGCGTGCCGACGGCGCCGGCGAACAGCGCCAGCCCGTAGCGCCGCCAGCCGCGCAAGGCGGCGAGGCGGGCGGCGAGGCCGGCGAGGCGCGGCGGCGCGTCGGTGCTGGCGGCGGTCATGGCTCAGGCTTATGCGACGGGCCCGCTTCCGGCGCAACCCGCCATCGGGGGCGTCGGGCTCAGGCCGATCGCGCGGCGTCGGGAAGCGGCGGGATGTTGCGCACCCGCAAGCGGCGGATGCGCCTGGGATCGACGTCCAGCACCTCGAACTCGACGCCCGAGGAGTGGCGGATGATCTCGCCGCGCTCGGGAATGCGCCCGGCCAGCGAGAACACCAGCCCGCCCAGCGTGTCGATGTCGTCGCGCTCGTCTTCCTGGAACACGTTGCCGAAGCGCTGCTCGAACTCCTCGATCGTGGCGCGGGCGCGGGCGTCGACGGAACCGTCCTTGCGCAGCACCAGCGGCGTGGTTTCCTCGATGTCATGCTCATCGTCGATCTCGCCGACGATCTCCTCGACCAGATCCTCGATGGTCAGCAGCCCGTCGGTGCCGCCGAACTCGTCGACCACGATCGCCATGTGGATGCGGGTGCGCCGCATCTCGAGCAGCATCTCCAGCACCGGCATGGTCGGCGCCACGAACAGCACGCGGCGCACTATGTCGCTGAGGTTGAAGCGCTTGTGGCTGCTCCAGTAGGGCAGCACGTCCTTGATGTGGACCATGCCCGTCACTTCGTCGAGCGAGCCGGAATAGACCGGCAGGCGCGAATGCGCCTCCTTGCCCATGACGGCGACCAGCGTCTCGAGCGGAGTGTCGGCGGCGATGGCGACGATGTCGACCCGCGGCACCATGACGTCGGCGACGGTCAGGTCGCGCAACGCCAGGATGTTGTGCAGCATCATGCGCTCGTCGGCGCCGATACCGCCTTCGGAGACCGGCTGCTCCTCGATCAGCTCCTCGATGGCGTCGCGGATGGCGTCCTCAGGCTCGCGCCGGCGCAGGAACTTTTGCGCCAGCCGGCGCAGGCCGGACGGGCGCGACAGCGCGGAGGGCGTGGCGAGGGCGCTGGGCGTGCCCGGGGCTTGCGAGGTCTGGGCGGCGGGGACAGGGTCCGCTGGCTGGCGCTGGGCGTCGCCGGCCCCCTCGCGCTCGCGCGGGACCGGCTTGCTTCGGTCGTGGTTCATGGTCGGTGGACTGTAGCACGTCTGGCGAGTGGCGCTCGTCCCATCGTCTAACGCTTTGGCATCATGCGCTTTTTGGCGTGTTTTCGGGCCGGCGCGGCGGCCTGCGGGGCGTAGGGATCCCCAACCCCCAGTCCGGTTAGGATCGCGCGCTCCAGCGCCTCCATGCGCTCGGCCGGGGCGGTTTTCTCGTGGTCGTGGCCCAGCAGATGCAGCGCGCCATGCACCAGGAGGTGCTGGAAATGCGCCCGCAGGGTCTTGCCCTGCTGCCGCGCCTCGGCGCGCAGCGTCTCCAGCGCCAGCGCGATGTCGCCCAGCCGGTCGGGCAGGCCGGCCTCGAAGGACAGCACGTTGGTCGGCTTGTCCTTGCTGCGATAGCGGCGGTTGAGTTCGCGCAGCAGCGCATCGTCGGCCAGCGCCACGGCAATGGAACGGCGCTCGCCCGCATGGCCGGCGCCTTCCAGCGCGGCGCGAACGGCGCGGCGGGCCAGCGGCGTCGCGTCCTTGATCGCGCGGCGCCAGGCCGGCGCCAGCACGACGATCTCGACCGGCGTCGCCGGCTTGCGCCTGGCGCTCACGCCGGATCGTCGCGGGTCCGTCGCCGCGCGGCGTCGCGCGCGTCATAGGCGCGCACGATCTCGGCCACCAGGTCGTGGCGCACCACGTCGGCGGCGGAGAAGCGCACGATCTCCAGGTTGCGGATCGAGCCCAGCGTGTCGACGGCGTCGCGCAGGCCCGACACGGCGCCGGACGGCAGGTCGATCTGCGATAGATCGCCGGTCACCACCATGCGCGAACCCTCGCCGAGGCGGGTCAGGAACATCTTCATCTGCATCGGCGTGGTGTTCTGAGCCTCGTCGAGAATGATGAAGGCGTTGGACAGGGTGCGCCCGCGCATGAAGGCCAGGGGCGCAATCTCGATCTCGCCCGAGCCCAGCCGGTTGATCACCTGGTCGGCCGGCAGCATGTCGTAGAGGGCGTCGTAGAGCGGGCGCAGATAGGGGTCGACCTTCTCGCGCAGATCGCCGGGCAGGAAGCCCAGGCGCTCGCCGGCCTCGACCGCCGGTCGCGACAGCACGATGCGGTCGACCGCGCCGGTGATATGCAGCGCCACGGCCATGGCGACCGCCATGTAGGTCTTGCCGGTGCCGGCCGGGCCCAGCCCGAACACCAGCTCCTTGCTGCGCAGGGCGCGGACATAGGCCTCTTGGCCGGGCGAGCGGGGCATGATCACCCGCTTCCGCGTGCGGATCGCCAGCGCGTCGGTCGGTCCGCCGACATTGGCCAGCCGCACCGCGGCGTCAACTTCGGCCATGTCGACCGTCTGGCCGCGCTTGAGCCGGCCATAGAGCGTGCCCAGCGTAGCGCGCGCCGCCTCGGCCATGGTCGGGTCGCCCTCGATGGCGATCTGGTTGCCGCGCGAGAGGATGGAAACGTCGAGCAGCTGCTCCAGCCGCGCCAGATGCCGGTCGTGCTCGCCGAACAGCGCCGGCAGCAGGGCGTTATCGTCGAATTCCAGCCGCACCGTACTGTCGCGCGCGGCCCTGCCGCCGCTGACCGGAGCGCGGCTCAAGCGTTCACCCGCTGCGCCGATGCCGGCGCCGACGGAAAAACAGTCTCGCTGGTGACGATCTCGCCGGCCAGCGAATTGGCCATGGCCCCGACGATGCGCACGTCGACGATGCGGCCGATCAGGCGCGGCGCGCCGTCGGCATGGACCGACTGCAGCCATGGGCTCTTGCCGAGCAGCTGGCCGGGGCGGCGGCCGGCCTTCTCGAACAGCACCGGCATGGTGGCGCCCAGCTTGGCGCGGTTGAAGCGCAACTGGCTGTCGGCGATTTCCTGCTGCAGGGCTTTCAGGCGTTCCTCCTTGACCGTCTCGGGCAGCTGGCGCTCGAGCAGGGCTGCCGGCGTGCCGGGGCGGGGGCTGTACATGAAGGAAAAGGCGGCGGCGAAGCCCACCTGGCGCACGAGCTTCAGGCTGGCGGCGAAGTCAGCGTCGCTTTCGCCGGGAAAGCCGACGATGAAGTCGGTCGACAGCGCCAGATCGGGCCGACGCGCGCGCAGCCGCTCGACGATATCGAGGTAAAATGCCGCGTCGTGCTGACGGTTCATCGCGTCCAGGATCCGATCCGACCCCGACTGCACCGGCAGGTGCAGATAGGGCATCAGCGCCTCGATCTCGCCATGGGCGGCGATCAGATCCTCGTCCATGTCGCGCGGATGCGAGGTGGTGTAGCGCAGCCGACGCAGGCCCGGCAGCTCGGCCAGCGTCCGCAGCAGGCGGGCGAAGTTCCAGGTCCTTCCGTCGAGCCCCTCGCCGTGCCAGGCGTTGACGTTCTGCCCCAGCAGCGTGATCTCGAGCGCCCCGCCCTGCAGGAGGCCGCGCGCCTCCTCGATGATGGCGGCGGCGGGGCGCGAATATTCCGCGCCGCGCGTATAGGGCACGACGCAGAAGCTGCAGAACTTGTCGCAGCCTTCCTGGATCGACAGGAAGGCTGCGGCGCCTTGCGCTGTGGGCTGCGGCAGGAAATCGAATTTGGGTTCGACGGGAAATTCGGTGTCGAGTTCGCCCGCGCCGCGACGGCCCCGGCCGCCGGCGCGACTGGCGCGCGCCACCATTTCGGGCAGGCGGTGATAGGCCTGCGGTCCGACGACGATATCGACGAAGGGCGCGCGACGGAGGATCTCGGCGCCCTCGGCCTGGGCGACGCAGCCGGCTACCGCGATCACCATGCCGCGTCCGTCGGCGCGCGCCTCGCGTTCGGCGCGCAGCCGGCCCAGCTCGGAAAAGACCTTCTCGGAAGCCTTCTCGCGAATGTGGCAGGTGTTGAGAATGACCATGTCGGCATCCGCCGGCGCATCGCAGGCCTCGTAGCCCAGCGGCGCCAGGACGTCGGCCATGCGGGCCGAATCGTACACGTTCATCTGGCACCCGTAGGTGCGGATGAAGAGCTTTTTGCGGGCGCGCTGGTTCACTGGCGTCGTGCCGTCATCTGCGGTGGTGGCGATGGCCGGGTAAATGACGCCGGCGCGGCGCGGAGTCAAGGCGGCGCGCGGCGGCGCTCACGCGGCCTTCCGCGGCGGCGGCAGCAGCTCCAGCCGCCCGGCATTGGAGGCGGCGACGCCCTCGTTCACCACCTTGAAGCAGTAGTCGGCCAGCGCCTTGCGGTTGGGGAAGCGGTCGAGGCTGACCGGCTCGTGGAAGCTGACGATGACCTCGACCTCGCCCAGCCCCGCCATCTGCCAGGCGTGCGGCGCCAGCTCCATGTCGCCGAACCAGGTGTAGAACGGGCGCCAGTGGCGGCCGAGCGGAATGCCGTCGAGCCGCGTATAGGAAAGCGACACCGGCTGCACGGTGATCGAATTGCCGCTGCGGTCCTTGAGCTGCGCCACGGCGAAGAAGGCGCTGCGGAACGGCAGCACCCGCGTGCCGTCGCCGCTGGTGCCTTCGGGGAACAGGATGAGATTGTCGCGGCCCGACAGGCGGCGCAGCATCTCGTCCTGGCCCTCCTTGGTGGCGGTGACGCGACGGTCGATGAAAACCGAGCGCTGCAGCTTCGCCAGGGTGGAGAAGAACGGCCAGGTCGCCACCTCCTTCTTGGCGACGAAGGAGCCGGGGATCAGCGCGCCCAGAACCTCGATGTCGAGATAGGAGACGTGATTGACGACGAACAGCGTCGGCCGCGTCTTCGACATCGCCCCGCGCCGCTGGATCTTGATGCCGAGAATCCAGCACACGGCGCGGTGGTAGGGGACCGGCAGCCAGCGCGCCAGCGGCGGCAGCAGCAGCACGCCGAGCAGCTGCACGGGCAGCAGCGGCAGGGTCAGGGCCGCGTAGACGAGGATGCGCAGCACGGCGCGAGCGGGCGAGCCGATCAGCATGGCCTCACTCGCCGGCGCCGTCGCCGCCCTCGCGCGCGGTGCGTTCGTAGTGTTTGAAGTACTTGTCCGTCACCAGATCGGTCTTGACCACGATGCAGACGTCGGTGGTGTTGAACTGCTCGTCGATCACCGCGCCGTCACCGACGAAGCCGCCCAGCCGCAGGTAGCCCTTGATGAGGGGCGGCAGCGCGGCGATGGCGGCGCGCGTGTCGATCGACGACGGCGGCAGGATGTTCATGCTGACGTAGCGCGAGGCGACGGCCCTGGGCCGCAGCGCCGGCGGCGCGAGATGATGGTGGTGCAGATAGGACAGCGGCATGCCGAGTTTCACCGGGTCGACGCCCGGCAGGCTGGCGCAGCCGAACATCACCGCAATGTCGTAGTGGAAGACGTAGGCGGCGATGCCCCGCCACAGCAGCTGCATGGTCGGCCGGTTGCGGAACGCCCGGTCGACGCAGGAGCGGCCCAGTTCGAGAATTTCGCCGTCGTACTTCGTCAGGATATCGATGTCGTATTCGGCCGCGGAGTAGAAGCGGCCGAGGCGTTCGGCGACCGGGCGACGGATCAGCCGATAGGTGCCGACGACGCCATCGGCGCCGAGGCCGCGCTTGCGGTCGATGACCAGCAGATGGTCGCACCACTGGTCGAACTCGTCGAAATCCCGCCGGCGGGTCGCCATTTCGGGCGACGGCCGGGCCGCCATCTCGTCGTAGAACACGCGATAGCGCAGCGCCTGGGCGGCGTCGATCTCCGACGCACTCTCCGCCAGCCTGACCTCAAGAGCGCCGGCGATGATCGGCGCCGGCCGGTCGCTGGCGAGCTGCGGCAGGGCGCTAGGCGTCACTGCCGCCCTCCTTGGCCCCGATCGGAACGGCGTAAAGCTCGAGCCGGTGATCGACCAGCCGGTAGCCCAGGCGGGCGGCGATCAGCCGCTGCAGCTCCTCGATCTGCGGATCGGTGAACTCGATGACCTTGCCGCTCTGCACGTCGATCAGATGGTCGTGGTGTTCCTCGGGCGCTTCCTCGTAGCGGGCGCGGCCGTCGCGGAAATCGTGCTTCTCCAGAATGTCGGCTTCCTCGAACAGGCGCACCGTCCGGTAGACGGTGGCGATCGAGATGCGCGGATCGATCGCCGTCACGCGGCGATAGAGCTGCTCCACGTCGGGATGGTCGGACGATTCGGACAACACGCGGGCTATGACGCGGCGCTGCTCGGTCATCTTCAGGCCGCGTTCGACGCATCTTTTTTCCAGCCGTGAGGGCATAGCGCTCCATTGGCCGCCGCGCGGCCGCTCAGGGGGGTCAAGTATAAAGCAAAACCGCAGGCCGCGCCTATCCCAAGCGCACGGCGGAATTGCCGCCTCGCGGCGGGGTCGCTAGAGCGGCATGACGGGGGTCGACGGCATCGCAGGCGCCGCCGTCGGAACCCGATTTGCCCTAGCGGCGGCCGCGGCTGCGCGCGCGCAGGCCCAGGCCGCTCTTCTTGGCGAGCTGGCTGCGGGTCTTGGCGTAGCTCGGCGAAACCATCGGATAGTCCGCCGGCAGGCCCCATTTCTTGCGGTACTCGTCCGGGGTCATGTCGAAGGCGGTCTTGAGGTAGCGCTTCATCATCTTGTGTTTGGTCCCGTCCTCGAGACAGATGATGTAGTCGGCGGTCACCGACTTCTTGACCGGCACGGCCGGATCGCGCGTCGGCACCGTGCTGGGGCCCGAGCCGCCGAGGGTCTGCAGGGTGGCGTAGACCCGCTGGATCAGCTCGGACACGTCGTTGAGCGGCACCGAATTCTTTGACAGGTGCGCCGCAACGATCTGCGAGGTCAGATTGAGAAGATTGTCGGTCGATTTGTCGCTGCTCACGTCACCCTCGCAACAAGTAATTCGGTCGATATCAGGGCGCGGATTATGGACAGCGGGTCGGGCAAAAGCGAGTATCATTTCCGTGAATACCATCTGGCTGCAGCCATTCATTTGGAGATTCAGGGCGATTTGACACAAGAAAGGCTCGATATTACCGCGGAGGTCTGTCCGATGACCTTCGTCAGGGTCAAGCTCAAGCTGCAAACGCTGGCACCGGGCGCGACGCTGCTGGTGCGGTTGCGCGAGGGCGAGCCTCTGGCGAACGTGCCGCGCTCGCTGCGCCAGGAGGGGCACGAAATCGTGGCGTCGAGCGACGAGGGCGCCGGCGTGCACCTGCTGGAAGTGCGCAAGAAGAACGGCTAGCGCCCGTCGCTGGCCCTGCCCAGTTCGCAGGCCAGCAGCAGTGCGGCGATTGCGCCGAGCGAGCCGCGCTCGTAGTAGCCGGGGCGCCGGCCGACCGGCGCGAAGCCGAGATCGGCGTAGAGCCGTCGCGCGGCGAAATTGTCCTCGGCGACTTCCAGGTGCAGGCGGCGCGCGCCGCGGCTTGCGGCTTCGGCGCGCGCCGCTTCGATCAGGCGTCCGCCGATGCCGAGGCGGCGCTGCGCGGGATCGACGCCTACGGTCAGAATTTCCGCCTCGTCGGCGGCGACCCGCGCCACCAGCAGTCCCAGCATGGCGCCGTCGCGGCTTGCCTTGAGGCCGAATGCGCCGGGCATCGCCATGGTCTCGGCAAAGCTCTGACGGTCCCAGGGCCGGTCCCACGCCGCCGGAAAGCAGCTTGCATGCAGCGCCTCGGCGGCGGCCAGGTCGAGACCGCCGAAGGCGGCCACCGTGATTTCTTCGTTCTCGCTCACGGCGCCTGAACCCTGCCGCCGCCGCCCGGCAACGTCACGTCGGCGCCGCGCAAATAAAGCGGGCGCGGCAGCCCGGCGCCGGCGTTCGACTTCCGCCAGTAATCCACCCCCCGCGCCGCGAGCAAAGGCGCGAAGGCGGCTGCCTGCGGCGGGCGCGCGTCGTAGAGCGCGATTTCCGCGCCGCGGCCGGCCGACGCGAAGGCCGTATGCAACGCCGGCGCGGCATCGCCCAGCAGCGCGTAGCGCCCCGTCGGCAGGGCGGCGACGACGTTCTGAGGTGGGGCGGCACGCATGTCGCGCACCGCATCGCCGTCCCCTTCGGCGACGAAGATTTCCGCCCGCCGACTGTCGATCGCCAGCACGATGCGCCCAGCGTCGGCCAGAAACTCCCGCCGGTGCGGCCGCGGCAGGCTGGCCAGCGTCGCTTCGAAGGTCGAGCAGGCGGCCAGCGGCCGATCGAGCGCCAGCGCCAGGCCGCGCGCCATCGCAAGGCCGATCCTGATGCCGGTGAAACTGCCGGGACCGGTGGTGACGCCGATCAGATCGAGCTGAGCCGGCGCGACGCCGGCCTGGCGCAGCGCGGCCTGGATCGCCGGCGCCAGGCTTGCCGCCTGTCCCGTCGCCTGGTCGAGCGCAGCGGCGGCCAGGACCGTTTCGCCGCGCGCCACCGCCACCGACAGGCCCGAGCAGGCGCAATCGAATGCGAGGATGAGCGGTTCGGATTGTGGCGTCACGGCCGGCAATCGACCATGTTAGGCGCATCCGGCGCAAGTGACGGGCGAGGGAGCCCGGGGCCGGCCCAGGGAGAATTCCGCGTGCATCTCGTCGCCATCGCGCCGCCCGAATTCGACGTCGAGCTCAGCCTCGCCTACGCCACGGCCGACAACATCACCGGCCAGCCGGTCTACGACAGGGCGGATTGCTATCTGCTGGAGCCGGCGGCCGAGGCGCTGCGGCGGGCGATCGCGCAGGCCGCGGCGCTCGGGCTGCGGCTGCGCATTTTCGATGCGTTGCGGCCGACGGAAGCGCAATGGAAGCTGTGGAATTTCCGGCCAGATCCGGAGTTCCTCGCCGATCCGCGCCGCGGCTCGCCGCATTCGCGCGGCGTCGCCGTCGATCTGACGCTGGTCGATGGCGAGGGGCGCGATCTCGACATGGGCACCGGCTTCGACGCCTTCACGCCACTGTCGCATCACGGCAATCCGGCGATCGCGCCGGCGGCGCAGCGCAACCGTCTGCTGCTGATGGGGCTGATGACCAACGCCGGCTGGGACTTTTATCGGAACGAATGGTGGCACTATCAGCTGTTCGACGCGCGCCGCTACCGGCTGTGGAACGACGCCGACCTGCCGCGACCGATGATGTAGCGGCGCCCCGGAGCGGATCGCGATCCGCTCTAGAAGCGCTGCAGCCGGGCTTCGTCCAGCGGCCGCAGGTTCTCGGTGCGCATGATCAGCCGCAGAAAGTCGATGTAGTCCTGGCCGCGCTCGGAATAGGCCAGCAGCCGGCCGGCCAGCACGTAGCCGTCGATGGTCTCGCCGTTGTCGCGCATGTCGGCGCGATGCTGGCGGAACTTGCGATAGGCGTGGTGCGTGTTGAGGTTTCGCGCGTAAGCGGCGACCGAATCGACGACGCTGTCGAAGGCGCGGATCCTGAAGCTCGGCGCGGCGTTGTCAGCGCCGCCCTTCGACGAGAAATGGTACTGGCCGAACAGCGAGTTGCCCTTGCGCGCCGTATAGGACGTGCCCCAGCCGCTCTCCGTGACGGCCTGCGCGATGGCCAGCGCCGGCGGCACGACGTCGATGCGGCGCAGCAGCTCGCCGTAATCGGCGGCGTCGGCCCTGTAGCGTTCGGCCAGAGCGGCGAGCCACTCGCTGTCCGATTCGCCCAGGCCCTCGCCGCTTTCCATCTGCATGCGCAGCCAGACGAGGCGCTGGCGGTCGGCGGTGATTTCCTCGTTGACCTGCAGCACGACCGGCAGCAGCGCCTTGATGAAGAGCCGCTTGCGCTTCTCCACCTCGGGCACCTTGGCGAGATCGTCGGGCATGCGCATGACGGCGATGGCCGGCACTTCGCGGCCGGCGCCGACCACGGCGTCCAGCGTGTAGTCGTGGTTCTCGAACAGCGTCGCCAGATCCTCGCTGCGCTCGACCGTCACGGGCACGGCCGGCGGCGGCGGCGCCATCGGATCGAAGGTTTCGACGATCGCCGGCGGCTGCGCCGGAGCGGGCGGCCGTAGCGCAAGCGGCAGCGGCAGCGGGATGGCCGAATCGGGATGCGGCAGCAGGCGTGAGACCTCGGCCGGGGCGGCGATGACGCCGTGGCGGGCGGTGTCGAGCGCGACGAAGGCGAAAACGCCAACCGAAAGCACGGCCAGCGGCAAAGAGAAATGCGCGCGCAGGCGCGCGAGCGGACGCGAATCTGGATTCATCAACTATCGTACTCGTAGGGCCGCGCGAGGCGGGCCGTTGCGACGACGGGCGGAAGGCTCAAGGCGCTCCCGCCCGCTTGCTGGTCAACCGACGATCAGTCGACGGCGCGGACTTCGCTCACTTCCGGAACGTAGTGCCGCAACAGGTTTTCGATCCCCATCTTCAGCGTTGCCGTCGAGCTCGGGCATCCCTGGCACGAGCCCTGCATGTGCAGGTAGACGACACCATCTTCGAAACGCTGGAACACGATATCCCCGCCATCCTGCGCGACCGCGGGACGCACCCTGGTGTCGAGCAGTTCGCGGATCTGGGCTTCGATCTCGCCCTCGCCCTCGGCCGGCGCGGCCTCGGCGGCGGCTTCGCCGCCCGAGATCACCGGTTCGCCGGAGGTGAAATGCTCCATGATGGCGCCGAGCACGGCGGGCTTGAGCACCGGCCAGTCGATGTCGGCGGCCTTGGTGACGGTCACGAAATCGCTGCCGAGGAAGACGCGGGCGACGCCGTCGACGTCGAACAGCCGCCGCGCCAGCGGCGAGCGGGCGCCGGCTTCGGCGTCGGGAAAGTCGAACGTGCCGTTGTCGAGCACGGCCCGCCCCGGAAGGAACTTCAACGTGGCGGGATTGGGTGTCTGTTCGGTCTGGATGAACACGACAGTCTCCTTTTCGCAGGCGGCCGGCGCGCACGGGACGCGCCCGGCCACCGAGCATCAAAAAAGAGCGCCTGGGCGCCCATTCGTGCTGCGGACATAAGCGGCGACGGGGGGCGGATCAAGCGAATTTTACCCTCCGCCCTTGGATGGTCTCAAAGGAACGCGGTCAAGTAGTTGATTTTCAACAATATTTATTTCCGACTGATTTCGTCGGAATTGTGGCGATTCGGGACGAACAGGCCCCAATCGTCGCCGCAAATCGGCCGTGAATCCGGATTCCGGATTCGTCAGCTGATGGCGTCGACCTGCTCCTCGTTGAGGCTGCCGGGCACGATGGTGATGGGCACGCGCAGCGATCCGGCATGCTTGCCGGCCAGCGCGGTGACCAGCGGCCCGGGGCCCTCGGCCCCGGTGGCCGCGCCGAGCACCAGGATCGAGATGGTGGGATCCTCGGCAATGAGCTTGAGCAGTTCCTCGCGGCGGTTGCCTTCGCGCACGATGGTGCGCGGCAGCTGGCCGGTCAGCGCCACGACCAGCTCGGAGAAGCGGTGCAGCACCTCCTCGCCCTGCTCGCGCGCCTCCTGTCGCATCAGCTCGTTGACCGCGCCCCAGGACTGCTGCTCGATCGGCTCGATGACGTAGAGCATGGCGACCACGCCGCCGGTGCGCTTGGCGCGACGGCTGGCGTAGCGCAGCGCCGTCAGCAGTTCGGGCGTGTCGTCGACGACGACGAGGAAGACGCGTTCGGCCGGCTTCTCCGCCGGTTTGGCCGCCGCCTTCGCTTCGCTCTTGTCGCTCACATGAACCTCCTGGCCCGCTGCCTCAGCTGCGACGGAAGGCGTAGCCGCTGAGCAATCCTGCCACCGCCGCGACGGCGATGGCAAACAGCCCGTAGAGCAGGCCCTGGCGCTCGGCCAGCTGCGAGACGGCGGCGCCGACGCCGACCTTGTCGACGAACAGCGGCCTCGTCGCGGCATCGACGATGCGCCCATCGCGCAGCTGGATGACCTTGACCTGGTAGCGTCCGGGCGCCAGCTGGGCGGGGAAGTGCAGGCTGGTGCGGAACAGGCGCTCGTCCTTGAACTCGACCTTCGCCGGCAGGGCGGAATAGAGGCCGAGCCGCTGCTTGGCGCGGATCAGCCCGGCACGGTATTCGGCGAAGGCGGGATCGTCGGGCTCGATGTCGAGCGAATCGAGGCCGAGCTTGTTGGGTTCGCGCACCGCGCGCGGCGCCACCTCGGCCAGCGGCCGGGTGCTGGCGTAGGTGTAGAGGGGCGGCACCCTGGTGAAGGTGACGGCGCCGCGATTGAGCCAGATGCCGAACACGCGCTGCTTGCGCACCACCGTCTGGCGTTCGGTGTCGAGGCTGGTGACGACGACGACGATGTCGGACAGACGGTCGACGGCGCCGAACAGCAGCAGGTCCGTGCCGCTGAAGCCCGAGGTGATCGACACCCGGTCGCGCGCCAGATCGACGCTCAGGGCGCGCTCGGGCGCCTGCGCGGCAACCGGCGCCGGCGCCAGCAGCAGCGCCCAAAGAATGGAAAGGGGCAGGCGCCGCGCCATCTTCAGCTCCCCGATCCGCCGAGCACGAAAATTTCCTCCGGCGTCACCACCATGTCGATCAGCAGCTTGATGGCCATGCCGACCAGCAGCAGGGCCAGCAGCGCGCGCAGCTGTTCGCCCGGCAGGCGGGTCGACAGGCGACTGCCCAGCGGCGCGCCGATCACGCCGCCGGCGATCATCACCAGCGCCAGCAGCAGATCGACCGTCTGGTTCTGCCAGGCCTGCAGCAGGGTGACGTTGGCGGCGACGAACACGATCTGCAGCGCCGAGGTGCCGATCACCAGCAGGGTCGGCATGCCGAGCAGGTAGATCATGGCCGGGACCAGCAGGAAGCCGCCGCCGATGCCCATGATCGCCGACAGCACGCCGCCGCCCAGCCCGAGCAGCAGCGGCAGGAAGATGGAGATGTAGAGCCGCGACTTCGGATAGCGCACTTTCAGCGGCCAGCGCGCCACCCAGTAGTGCTGGTGCAGCTTGCGCCGCGCCGGCGTGGTCTGCCGCCGCTGGCGCCAGATGGCGCGGCTGCTTTCCGCCAGCATCAGCCCGCCCATGCTGGAGAGCATGACGATGAAGGCGAGCGCGATCACCACGTCGATCTGGCCGATCGTCTTGAGATAGCCGAACAGCTGCACGCCCAGCGCCGATCCCGCCAGGCCGCCGGTCAGCATGGTCGCGCCCATGCGCAGGTCCACATTGCCGCGCCGCCATTGCTGGTCGAGCGAGGAAACCGAGGTGGCGAGGATCTGCGGCGCCTGGCTGCCCACCGCCACCGCCGGCGGCACGCCGATGAAGATCAGTGCCGGGGTGAGCAGGAAGCCGCCGCCGATGCCGAACAGGCCGGACAGGAACCCGGCGAAGAGCCCCAGCGCCAGCAGGGCCAGCGCATTGACCGACATTTCGGCGATCGGCAGATAAAGTTCCAATTGGGCTTCCGGCGGGAGCGAGTCCCAGCCTTTTTGCGCCTCAAGCCGCCGGCATTCAAGCCTTAGCGCGGCGCACTGGCGCAATTCACCCTTGCGCGCGGCAATCGCGCCACAGCGGCGGCGCCGTCGCTACTTCAGCAGGATGTTGATGACTTCGTAGAGCTGGGTGCGCGCGCGCATCAGGTAGAAGCCCTGCGCCGTCAGGTGGCTCGGCAGCGCCTGCGCATCGGGCCGGCCGTTCATCACCACCAGCGGCTGGAGCACCGAGGCGGTGCGGAAGCTGTCGACCATCTGGCCCCATACGGTGCCCAGGTTGCGCTCGCGGATCACCGCCTCGTAGTCGTGCCCCATCTCGCGCAGCACCAGATAGTAGACGTAGAGACGGCCCTTGTTCGCGTAGTAGACGTCGTCGACCGTCAGGTCGAACAGCGAGCCGGCGTGCTGGGTGATGTGCTGGTCGACCGTGGCCGACATCGAGCCCATGTCGGCGGCGATGCGCTCGAGCGCGGCCTGCAGATTGTCGGAACGTCGCTCGAACACCGCCTGGCCCTGGGCCAGCCGCTTGTTGTAGGCGATCAGCGCCCGCATCCCCGCCTGGTACTGCTGCTCGGAGGTCGCGGTCGGCCAGATCGAGATCGACGGATCCCAGATCCAGATGTGGCCGGGATATTTGAGGCTGCCGGCGGCCTTCTCCAGGTCAGGGTCGGCCTGGCTGGTGCCGCGGGCGCGGCCGATATGGTCGGTCAGCTCGACCGCGATGCGCGAGAGAGCGCCCATCATGCCGGTCTGGTAGTTCGGCATGTTGTCGAGCATGTAGGAGGGAATGAAGAACGGATCGTTGGGCGTCCAGCGATGCTGGTCGGTCTCGCGGTCGACCAGCGCCACCATCATCGCCACCATGCGGCTCTCGCCGGGCGCCGTCGTCGCGGCCTGGAAGTCCGGATTGTCGTCGACGCTGTGGATCCAGATCATGCCGATCGGGTAGTAGAGCAGCAGAATGGCCAGCACGACGTAGAGCACGCGCCGGGCCACCCGGCCGCCGCGCCCGTCCGAGGCGCCGCCGCTGGCGAGGCGCAGCCGCAACCGTTCCCACCACGACAGGCGCGGGGCGGGTTCGGGGGTGAATTCGGGATCGAAGGTCATGAGCGGGCCAGAACCCTATGTAGGGCGCGACGGCCCATCGTCAACGAGGCAACGTCGAAGCTCGCGGGGTTGCGCGCGAAATCTGCCGGGGCGATCATCCGGCCAGATTAGACGCAATCAGTCGCGAAGGTGAGGAAATCATGGCGCTCGATCCGCAGGTGGCGGCGGTTCTCGAAGCGGCGGCCAAGGCCGGCCGGCCGCTGATGCATACGCTGTCGCCGGGCGAGGCGCGCCAAATGTTCAGGGACACGCGCGTGCCGCTGCAGCCGCCGCCGCCGGCGATGGCCAAGGTCGAGGAACTGGCGGCGCCGACGCCGCACGGGCCGGTGCCGCTGCGCCATTTCCGCCCGCCGGGCCACCCGGACAACGAGCTGATTCCGGCGCTGGTCTACTATCACGGCGGCGGCTGGGTGATCGGCGATCTCGACACGCACGACGTTACCTGCCGCCAGCTTGCCGCGGCGTCGGGCTGCGCCGTGGTGTCGGTCAACTACCGCAAGGCGCCAGAGCACCGCTTTCCCGCCGCCATCGACGACGCCTATGCGGTGGCGTCGTGGCTGGCGACGCATGGCGGCGATCTGCGCATCGACGGGCATCGCCTGGCAGTGGGCGGCGACAGCGCCGGCGGCAACATTGCGGCGGTGGTGGCGCTTATGGCGCGCGACGCGCTGGCCGCCGGCGGCAACGCGCCCTCGTTCAGGCTGCAGTTGCTGATCTATCCGGCCACCGACATGACCATGATGCACGACTCGCTGACGCGCTATGGCGACGGCTATCTGCTGACGCGCGACGCCATGGCGTGGTTCATCGACCACTACATGAAGGACGCCGACCGGCGCGACTGGCGCGCGTCGCCGCTGTTCGCGCCGTCGCTGCAGGGCCTGCCGCCGGCGCATGTCATCACCGCCGGCTTCGATCCGCTGTGCGACGAGGGGCGCGCCTATGCCCGCCGCCTGGCGCAGGAAGGCAACACCGTCGACTATCTCGAGTATGGCGGAATGGTGCACGGTTTCATCGGCATGGGCGGCCTCGTCGCCACCGCCAACCGCGCCATTGCCGCCGCCGGCGCGGCCCTCAGGCAGGCGTTGTCCGCCTGAAAGCCCGTCAGGCCGTTTCGCGCGCCGCCTCGTAGGCCTTCAGCGCATTGTACGAAACCCGCAATGTCGGCGCGGCGACGCCCAGCGCCCGGGCCCGCGCCAGCATGTCGCCGACGATGTGGTCGGCCTCGACGCGGTTGCCGCGCTCGATGTCGCGCGCCATCGAGCCCTTGCGCGGCGCGCCCTTCTCGACCAGGAAGGCGGTCATGCGCGCGACGTAGTCGGGGCGCGGGGCGTGGCCCGATGCCGCGGCGACGGCGATGCACTCGGCGAAGCATTCGCGGATGATGGCCTCGCCCTCGGGCGCGGCGACGATGTTGCCGATCGTGTTGCGGAACAGGGTCGACATGGCGGCCAGCGTGCAGAGGAAGACGAACTTCTCCCACATCTCCAGCATGATCGCCTCGCTCTGGCGTCCGCTCGCCTTGGCGCCGTCGAACAGGGCTGCGAACCTGGCCAGACGCTCGCTGCCGCCGCCCTCGCGCTCGCCGAACACCAGGTTCTGGGCGAAGTCGAGATGCAGGATTTCGTTGTTCGGCCCCAGCGTGGCGCCGATCTGGCACAGCCCGCCGACCACGCGCTCGCGGCCGAAGCGCGCGTCGAGCGCTTCCAGGTGCTTCAGCCCGTTGAGCAGCGGCACGATGGCGGTGGTCGGGCCGACGGCGCCGGCGATGCTGTCCATGGCCGAGCCGAGATCGTAGGCCTTGCAGGTCAGCAGCACGATGTCGTAGGGCCCGCCCGGCCGCTCGGCGCTGACGGTCCGCACCTTCAGCGTCGCATCGCCTTCCTTGCTCTTGATGACCAGCCCGCGTTCGGCCAGTTCCGCCGCGCGCCTGGGCCGCACCAGGAAGGCGACATCGCGTCCGATTTCGACCAGGCGGCCGCCGAAATAGCCGCCGGTGCCGCCGGCCCCCAGAACCAGTACGCGCATGTCGCTCTCCGTGTCAGGGGCGCAGGAAGCCGACGATGTCGTAGACCTCGCGCAGGATCGGCTCGGCGATGGCGTTGGCGCGCGCCGCACCGTCGCGCAGCACCGACTCGACGTAGCCGGCATCGCCCATCAGCCGCTTCATGTCGGCGTTGATCGGACCCAGCTTCTCGACGGCGAGGTCGGTGAGCGCCTTCTTGAAGAAGGAGAACTCCTTGCCGGCGAAATCCGCCAGGATCTCGCCGCGCGGCCGGTCGGCTAGGGCGGCGTAGATGCCGAGCAGATTGTCGACCTCCGGCCGCGTCTCCGCTTCCGACTCGGCCTCGGGCATGGGCAGCGGATCGGTCTTGGCCTTGCGGATCTTCAGCGCGATGGCGTCGGCATCGTCGGTCAGGTTGATGCGCGAATAGTCGGACGGATCCGACTTGCTCATCTTCTTCGATCCGTCGCGCAGGCTCATCACCCGAGTCGCCTCGCCGAGGATCAGCGGTTCGGTCAGCGGGAAGAAGTCGGGTGCGCCGAAATCGTTGTTGAACTTCTGCGCGATGTCCCGCGTCAGCTCGAGATGCTGCTTCTGGTCCTCGCCCACCGGCACATGCGTGGCCTTGTAGGCGAGAATGTCGGCCGCCATCAGGTTGGGATAGACGTAGAGCCCGGCCGAGGCGTTCTCGCGGTCCTTGCCGGCCTTCTCCTTGAACTGGGTCATGCGGTTCAGCCAGCCGATGCGGGCGACGCAGTTGAACACCCAGGCCAGCTGCGAATGCGCCGGCACGGCGGACTGGTTGAAGATGATCTGCTTTTTCGCGTCGACGCCGGCGGCGATGAAGGCGGCGGCGACCTCGCGGGTGGCCCGCCGCAGTTCGGCCGGCTCCTGCCACATGGTGATGGCGTGCTGGTCGACGACGCAATAGATGCACTCGTAGTCGGCCTGCAGCCGCACGAAGTTGCGGATGGCCCCGAGATAGTTGCCGAGATGGAGATTTCCGGTGGGCTGGACGCCCGAGAAGATGCGATTCACGGTTTGGACCCTCGCTATGTGGTATCGGACCGACGGTTTGGCGTGCCGCCGGCCGGCGCGGGTTATCCTCCCGCGAAGGGGGTCAGGTCAAGCCGCTGCATGAAACATTGCTAGCGCCCGCCAGCGTCTTCGCCAGCGCCCGGTTCGGGCTTCACGCCGGGCTGGCGCCGAAGGCTGGCGCGCAAGCCGGCGATGCTGCCGGCCTTCAGCAGCAGCACCAGGGCGCCGTAGACGGCGCCGCCGCCCGCCACCAGCCCAGCCAGCGCCAGCGCCCTGAGCGGCAGGCTGGCCTGCAGCAATTCTGCC